>JAZSHW010000040.1:0-27830 GCA_045533495.1 Ruminiclostridium sp.
CTGTAGGTGGCACTATGGCCTGGGTCTGTATATCAGTGTGTCAGCACCGGAGAGATTACGTTTACTTCGCCTCTTAACGTACTTTCTACCGAGCTGTAATAATAGCTTCTGAACACAAAGTAAAGCACAATATCGAGCAGAACCAGTACGATAAGTACCGCACTGAAGCTTTTTAAAAACCATTTGTTCGCAATGGTGTTTCTTCTTGCCAAAATTATGCCTCCCTTTACGCTTTATTCTCTGTGGGTAGTAAGCTCTCCCGATGCTACGAGTTCATCAACGCACCACTTATAGCCAAAGCCTCTTATGGTGGAAATGTATCTTGGTTCTGAGGGATTTTCCTCTATCTTCATTCGCAGTCTTCTGATATTTACGTCCACTATCTTGTCGTCGCCGAAATAATCTTCACCCCAGATATGCGTCAGTATACTCTTTCTGTCAAGGGCAGAGCCTGAGTTTTCCATAAAATATTCAAGAAGCTGATATTCTACCTGGGTTATTTCTATCTGTACGCCGTTTTTAGTAAAAAGACGGCTTTTTGTATTTATCGTAAAAGGACCTGAAACGATCGTCATTCTCTGTTCTTCGCTTCTTGCACTGCTCAGATGCACTCGTCTGTAGACCGCATCCACTCTTGCCACAAGCTCTGAGGGTGAAAAGGGCTTTGTTACATAGTCATCCGCACCCTCGGTAAGACAACGCACCTTATCCACTTCCTGGCTTTTTGCAGAAAGCATAATGATACCCATAGTATCGCTTTTCTGTCTCAGCCAGCGGCAAAGCTCAGTACCGTCCATTCCCGGCATCATTATATCGAGAAGTGCCACGTCTATCATACCGCCGTAATGTACATAGGCGTCCATCGCCTGTGCCGCATTGCACACATCTATGACATCATAGCCCGAACGCTTTAAGCTTATTACCACAAAGTCACGGATAGCGTCCTCGTCTTCGCATACAAGTATTCTTTTCATCGCCCTTCATCCTTTCTTATCTGTAAGGCTCTTCATAGCCTACCCATCTTATTCTGAGAGCCGCCTTCAGCTCGTCCTCAGTAAGTGCCATTTCTTCGGCAATGACATTTTTTACGTATACTATCTTTTCTTCGTCCTCAGAATATGTTCTGAAGCCTTCCTTTTCGGCGTTTTCCCTTTTTGCACCGCTTACATCTTCGTTTTTCATTACAACGTGGATAGTGAGGACGGGGAAATCCACCTTTGTTATATCTTCAGCCGTTTTCCAGAAGGTGACGGTATTATCGGATGCATCTATAGTAGCAGTTATCATACCCTCCCATCTGCCCGGGAAGAACAGTATATAGTTCTTGTTCGGGTCGACAAAGGTATAAGCGGATTTTTCGATAAGCTCTGAGCTTTGTCTGTACCACAGCACCGCATTTACCTGTTCGGGATAGGTGAGGTTTTCATAGCCGGGCATACTTTTTGTTACAGGCACATCAATTATTCCGTCGTCGTCCACATCTCCCGCATACATTACAGGGGTGAAATTGTTGGTTCTTCTTATATAAGCGTCAAGTCCGCCGTTGTCACGGATAAAGGTATCAGCAGTATCTATGCTTTTACCTGTGAAATATATCATCTCTGTGCCATAGACATTTTCAGATTTAAGATAATCAATGGCAATGCAGTTTGTTTTGGTATCTGTTGCCAAACATTCGCCTATCGTTATTCTGCCGAATTCGGATATTTCGTTTTTAAGCTGGACGCTGTTGTACAGTCTTTCAAATTCTCCGTCCTTGTTACAACCGAAGGCTGAAAAGGCTGCAGTCTTGGTTTCCTTATCCCTGCCAAAGCAAAGGAGATCTTCCTCGCCCTTTCTTGTAAATTCGTTTATAAGAAAACTGGAGCAGGAAACTTTATAAAGGGTCTTTGCAATGCCGTTCTCATAATCTATTACAGATACTATCTTGTCGCTTGAATTAAGGATGGTAAAGGATATTATCACTCTTGTCTTGTTACTGCCTAAATTTGAAAAGCTGACAGAATCCACATCTGTACCCTCTGCGGGTATTTCATAAGCAGAACGCCATTTACCCTCGTCATCCTTGTCAAGAAAACAGATACGCAGTTTGCTCAGTCCGTTTTCTGCAGTGTTGCCTGTATCAATATCGAGGGAGGATTCGTAAAAAACGATAGCCTCGTTACTGTACTCGTTGTCAAGGTTTTTAATAACAAAGGCACTTCTGTAATCGCCCATTCTTGGATATCTTAGATCCACACGCCCTGCACTTTCGGTAAGGGCATTGTATATAGCTGTCTGCTCCTCGGTAAGCTTTGGAGGAGAAAGCATATCATTTGCTGAAAAACTTAAAGAGCAGCCACTGTTCAGTACTGCTGATAAAACGAAGGCAAGACAAAGTATCATCCTTGTCACATACCTACGCAAAGCTGTCAAACGCATAGCTGCTCCTTTCTTCTATCTTTTTTTATTCATCCAAAAAGCTTACAGAAGGCATTTCTTCTGAGTTTGTCTGTTCTTCCTGTTCAGCAGGTTTTTCTTCCGGTTCAATGGGGATAGGTCTTAACAGATGAAGTAATTTTTGATTTGAGAACAGTATCACTGTCGCAATAATAGCAGGTGCTAATGCGGCAGGAGCAAGAACAATACCCGGTATGCAGGTAAGTCGCATCCATTTTTCGCTGTCTATTCCTAAAAGAATCAGGGTAGATACGATATAGGATACTGAGCAGGCAGAGGCAAAGTAACCTGTTGCTACTGCTAAGAATTTTGTGGACTTTCTCTTATCGCTGGATAACATTCTTCCGAAGAATAACCAGAAGTATGCTATAGAGGTAAGAAAAGCAATCATCATAAGCTTTTGAGGAGTTTTGGAAATAAGCGAATTGCCAAGGAAAAATCTTATTGCCTGAGTAATGTAGGAAAGAATGACAAAGGCAACAGGCACACTGTGTACAGACTTTATTTCCTTTGACGAGGCAATCATTACGCCGCCGATAACAAAACCGATACAGCCCATTATAATAAACAGCGAAAAAATGCTGAGTCCGTTTGTAAATTCGTTCATTACAGTTAAAGCCTCTACCGCACCGACTGCAATCATTGTTGCACCGATAACGGTAAGCTTGCCGTTTCTTATCTCGCTTCTGCATCTTCTGCCGGGGTCACGGTTATCAATGGAGGAGAAAGAGATGATAGCAACTCCTGATAATGCCAGCAGGATGTAGAATATGATATTGTAAATATCTCCCTCAGGACTGAAAAGCCCTGTGGAATAATCAATGCCGTGGAGCAGCACGAACACTCGTGACACGGTGAGTACTATCATAGCGATAAAGGCTATGATGAGTGTTCTTGCTTTTGTCAGTATCTTAACCACTGTTTTCGCCTTTCTGTTTATCTTTCGTCAAGTGTTATATAATCTCTGTTTTTGATAAGAGTCTTATATGCAGGACGCATAATTCTCTTGCCGTTTTCGATTTCTTCCATACGGTGAGCGCACCAGCCGGGCATTCTTGCACAGGCAAAAAGTGCTGTGTACATCTCTGTAGGAATACCGAGTAATTTATATACAAGACCTGAATACATATCAACGTTTGCACACATTGTCTTGATATCACCCTTCTTTTCTGCGAAGAGCTGGGGTGTCATCTGCTCGATCTTGTCAAGCAGTCTGAATTCTGCCTCTACCTCTGTACCCTTTGCAAGTTCCATAGCGGATTTCTTTAAAATAACTGCTCTGGGGTCGGAGAGGGTATATACAGCGTGACCCATACCGTAGATAAGACCGCTGTGGTCGTTTTCTTCTTTTCTTAAAATCTTTCTTAAGAAGTCGGCAACTTCACCGTCGTCCTCCCAGTTCTTAACGCCCTTTTCGATGCAGTCGAGCATTTCCATAACCTTGATGTTGGCACCGCCGTGACGGGGACCCTTAAGGGAGGAAATAGCTGATGCGTAAGAAGCGTAAGCGTCTGTACCTGATGAGGTTACGCAACGGCAGGTAAAGGTTGAGTTGTTACCGCCGCCGTGTTCAGCGTGGAGCATTAAGCAGAGGTCTAAAAGCTTTGCCTCTTCCTTTGTATATTCTCTGTTGTCACGCAGTGTTGAAAGTATGCTTTCTGCAAGGCTTTCGTCAAGGTTTATGGGGTGCATTATCATACTGGAGTTATGCAGATATCTTCTCATTACCTGATATGCCGCTACCATTATTGCAGGAAGTCTTGCGATAACTGAAATAGCCTTCAGCATTTCGCTTTCCATACTTTTGTTTTCAGGTTCTTTATCGTATGTATAAAGAGCAAGTACTGACTGTGCCATTTTATTCATTATGTTTGCAGAAGGGCAACGCATAAGCACATCCTCTGCAAAATAGGGAGGGAGTGTGCGGTAGTGGGTTACAAGCTTCTGAAAATCCTCAAGATGCTCCTTATCGGGCAGATTGCCGAAAAGCAGAAGATATGCAATTTCTTCAAAGCCGTATCTGTCATCCCTTGTCTTGCCTTCTACAAGATCTCTTATATCATAACCTCTGTAGATGAGCTGACCCTCAGCAGGACGCTTTTCGCCCTCGTCAAGTACATAGCCGTGTACACAGCAGATGTTTGTAAGACCTGCGACAACGCCGCTTCCGTCATTGTTGCGAAGTCCTCTCTTTACCGCATATTTATCATAAAGCTTCGGATCTATCGCTGTCTGTTTCTGATAGTCCATGCATAGATTCTGAAATCTTTCGTTCATATATTCTGTCCCTTTCTTAAAAGGCAAAAGCCTTTTTTTAATTCTATTATCGTTCTTGTCCGAATATAATGTTATAGCAGAATTACTTTGTCTGTCCGCTTTGTACCTTGTACTTTATATAAAACTACAGATAAAAACACCTATTCCATAATATTATATAACATCAAAGCCGATAAGTCAAGTATTTGCAGGATAATTAGACTGATATTTCATTTTTTAATTTCTGAATTTTCTGTGAAATCTCTGTATTTATATAAAGCACCGTTAAAAGCACAGAGAAATAACAGAGAATTCTGCAATAAAAGGTTATAAATATTTCATTTTTCAATTTTTATGAAAGGACAGAATTATGACTGTGGAAAAAAGAAAATTTCCCCTTATGATTACGGTTATGACTATACTTGTCATAATCGCCCTTATGTTGCTGATTTTTATGCCTGCAATAAAGAATAATATGTTCCAACCCTTTACATTGTCGGATGAAGTTGTATACTGCGGCAAAACCTATTCTGCAAGAGATTTTATTGTAGGTTGCATTATGTACAATATGACAGTCCTGTCCGAGCCGCCGGAAAAAAATCAGCAGGAGGGGATAAATGCCGCCGCCTGCTGTTTAAAAAGCTCAGTTATGTATCTTTGTTCAAAAAATCAGCTATCGAGAGAAAGCTTTCCTGCCGTTTATTTTATTGACTGCACCGAGGCGTCAATCTACTTCGGCAGTGATTATCCTTATTACCTTCAGAGTGCCGAACTGGCGGCAGATTACGCATTATCGCAAAATAATACGAAAGCTTTGTTTATGCCTGTCTGCCCTTTATCGTCGGGCGGACTTATCGACCCTGCCGCTGTTTCCCTTGATATGCCGCATATAAAAAGGCTATATTGCCCTAAGGATGAAAACTCGCCTTTTTTTGAGGGCGGTTGTCAGCTCACTGAAAACGGAATTGCAGAAAAACTGCTGTCTGCTTTTCCCTCGCTTATAATTCCCCCTGTGGAAAAGAGTATGATAAATGATATAAAGACTGATGACAGCGGCAATGTATTATCTCTTAACTGCTGTGGTATAAATATGTCGGGTTTTCAGTTTATACGGCTTTTTGATATCCGCTCTGTGAGTTTCAAAATGTCACGCGCCCAAAATCTCTATACCTTTAAGACAAAGGGTGTGGGGGACAGTATCGGTATGAGCTTTTACGCCGCATTGAAATTGTCAGAATCGGGGATGAGCTGTGACGAGATAATAAATACCTTTTTTTCACTGTGATATCAGCAGGTCAGCCTTTCCTTTATCATATCGAGTATCTTTCTTTCTCGTCTTGATACCTGCACCTGCGTCATACCAAGGAGTAAAGCGGTCTTGCTCTGGGTATATTCTCCCCAGTATCTGTAGCGGATAAGCTTTCTGTCAGTTTCAGAAAGGGTGCTTATTATCTGTCTTAAAGCAAGCAGCTCGGTGGATTTTAGCTGGGGAGGTTCTATGGGGATATCCGTCTGCCCATCCTCTTCATTATCATCGTAACGGCTGAGAGATAACGGCGGCAGTGATACGGAAAGTGCCTCCGACACCTCTTCAACAGAAATGCCCAGTCTGTCGGAAAGCAGAGAGATATTCGGCTCTTCTCCTCTTTTTATTAGCTCGTCACGGAGTCTTGTGACCTTAAGAGAAAGCTCCTTAAGACTGCGGCTGACCTTTATCATACCTCCGTCACGGAAAAGCTGTTTTATCTCTCCCATTATGACAGGTACGGCATAGGTGGAGAATTTAAGACCTCTGCTTTCGTCAAAGTTATTTGCCGCCTTAAGCAGTCCCACGCAACCTGCAGAAAAAAGCTCCTCGTATTCGATACCTCTGTCTTTAAATCTGCCTGCGATGGAATGTACCAGACCGAAATGCTTTGTCACAAAGGAATTGTCCTTACTCTCCGTCATATTATTTCCTTTTGTCGTATAATAAAGGTGAGAGTCACAGTAGTACCCTTGCCTTTTTTTGATGTTACCCTGATTTTATCACAGCAGCTTTCCATCACCGCAAAGCCAAGCCCCGAGCGTTCTTCCTCCGCCTTTGTGGTGAAAAGCGGCGTCATTGCCTGTTTTACATCCTCGATCCCGCAACCGTTATCTTTGATCTTTATGTAGATGTGTCGCTCAGAGGATTTTGCGGTAATTGTTATCTTTCCCGCTTCATCGCTGTCGCAGTAGGCGTGGACTATGCAGTTTGTCACCGCCTCGGACACTGCCGCCTTGATATCGGCAAGCTGGGTTACAAGAGGGTCAAGCTGAGCGGCAAAAGATGATACCACAGACCTTGCAAAGCTCTCATTACGGGAAATGGCAGGGATGGTCATTTTAAAATAATTGTTGTATTTCATTCACGTTTTCCTTTCGGCTTATCGCTTAAAATCAGCCTTTCAAGACCTGCAAGCGAAATAATTTTTCTTACATAGGAGGGGGTGTTTTTTATAAATACCGCACCGTCCATAGCTTCTATATATTTTTTTCTGCCAAGGATAAGACCGATCCCTGAGCTGTCCATAAACTGAACCTCGGAAAAGTCGAGGATAAGAGTTTTAGGCAGAGTATGTTCCATCTCGCTGTCGATAAGCATACGCATATCCGAGGCGGTATGGTGGTCTATTTCTCCCGACAATAAGGCACAAAGAACGTCGTCGGATTTTGTAAATGTTACACTCATAATTTTCTCCTTTCGGTTTTTATTAATATAATATCACAGCCTGTCCGAAAAATTTGTCGGTTTAAAGGGAGAGGTTAAATTGTTGTTTATCGCTCCGCTGGGTTATTGTAGCCCCAATCCCCCTGACCCCCTTTCCCCTGAGGAAAGGGGGAAAATACGGGGGCTACCGCCCCTGCGACCTTGTTTGGGGCTACGCCCCAGCAGTCCAACGGACTGCCACCTCCCTTTAGGCAAGGGAGGCTTTTTGGTGCTACACCAACCAAAGTCCCCCTTGCCTAAAGGGGGATGGCGGCCATAGCCGTCAGGGGGATTCATTCCGTCACATCTCGCCGCAAACAACAATTTATCGGGGTTACCTGCATAAATTTAACCATTTCTTTACCGCTTACAGACGCGTAATAAAAACAATAAAATGCTTTTGTTACCTTGTGACCCTGCCGTTCACAAAGCTTTGCTACCATCAATGATTTTTAAAGGCAGGAGATGCCTGCGGGTGCAAACCGCCGTTTATTTTAAAATTTTACTTGAAATTGTCGCCGATTTAATGTATAATTTAAAATGGTATTGTATAATACGATACGTATCGCTTATAATGCGACCTTCCGCATTTACATAGAAAGGAAACTTTATTATGCTTCATATCGGACTTGACGTTGGTTCAACAACCGTAAAGATTGCTGTGCTGGACGAGGACAACAAACCAATTTATAAAAACTATCAAAGACACTACTCTGATATCAAGAAGACTATCGCCGAGGTGCTTGGCGGCTGTCTTGAAACCATTAAGGACGAAAAGGCAACCATAGCCGTTACCGGCTCAGGCGGTATCTCGGTTGCCCAGTGGCTTGATATCCCCTTTGTGCAGGAGGTATCAGCAGGCACAAACGCCATCGAGCAGTTTATCCCCAAGACTGACGTAGCTATCGAGCTTGGCGGCGAGGACGCCAAGATAACATATCTCACAGGCGGTATCGAACAGAGAATGAACGGTACCTGTGCAGGCGGTACAGGTGCATTCATAGATCAGATGGCGGCACTTTTAAACACAGATATCACAGGTCTTAACGAGCTTGCAAAGGACTATACCACTATCTACCCCATCGCTTCCCGTTGCGGCGTTTTCGCAAAGAGCGATATTCAGCCCCTTTTAAATGACGGTGCTAAAAAAAGAGATGTGGCGGCATCCATCTTCCAGTCGGTAGTAAACCAGACTATAAGCGGACTTGCCTGCGGTAAGCCGATACGAGGCTATGTGGCATTCTTAGGCGGCCCCTTACACTATCTGTCAGAGCTTCGTAAGAGATTTATCGAAACCTTAGAGCTTGATGACGAGCATATCGTATTCCCTCCCGACGCAAACCTTTTTGTAGCTATGGGTGCGGCTCTTGCGGATAACAGAGGCGAAATTGACGTAAAGACACTTAATTCTTCCCTTGCCACTTTATCAACGGTAGAGGTGCATGAAGTAGAAAGACTTGCCCCCTTATTCAAAGACGAGCAGGAGAAGAAGGAATTTGCCGAAAGACACGCAAAGTCCGTTATTCCCGAAAAGAATCTTTCAAAGCACGAGGGTAAATGCTATCTTGGTGTAGACGCAGGCTCTACCACCACAAAGGCGGTACTTATTGACGGTGACGGTGAGATTTTATATTCCTACTACGGCAATAATATGGGCGACCCCTTAAAGTCGGTTATCGGAATTTTAAAGGATATCTACAGCAAAATGCCCGAAAAGGCATACATAGCAAAGGCAACAGCCACAGGCTACGGCGAGCATCTTATCAAGGCGGCTTTAGGAGTTGACTTCGGTGAGATCGAAACAATGGCACATTATAAGGCGGCAGAGCGTATCCTCCCCGGTGTAGAATTCATCCTCGATATCGGCGGCCAGGATATGAAGTGCATGAGAGTAAAGAACGGCGAAATCGAAAGCATTCTGCTGAATGAAGCCTGCTCCTCAGGTTGCGGTTCGTTTATTCAGAACTTTGCAAACGCTCTCGGTATGGAATCGGCTGAATTTGCAAAAATCGGTCTTACTGCAGAAAACCCCGTAGACTTAGGCTCCCGTTGTACAGTATTTATGAACAGCCGTGTAAAGCAGGCACAGAAGGAGGGTGCAAGCGTTGCGGATATCTCCGCAGGTCTTTCCTACTCTGTAGTAAAAAATGCTTTATTCAAGGTTATAAAGATTCGTGACCCCAAGGCTATGGGCGAAAAGATAATCGTGCAGGGCGGTACTTTCCTTAATGACAGCGTACTGCGTGCCTTTGAGCTTACCTGCGGCAGAGAGGTTATAAGACCCGACAAGGCAGGTCTTATGGGTGCTTACGGCAGTGCTTTGGTAGCTCTTGAAAGAGATGATAACGAGGGCAGTACTATAGCAAAGCCCGAAAAGTTAGAGAACTTTGAGATAAAGAAGACAACCGCCCGTTGCGGCAGATGTTCAAACAACTGCTTACTTACAATCAGCCGTTTCAACGATGGCACAAAGTATATCACAAATAACAGATGTGAAAGAGGTGCAGGACTCGGCACAAAGAAGTCCACACTCCCCAACCTCTTTGAATATAAATACAACAGACTTTTCGACTATGAGCCTTTAGCTGAGGCTGAAGCTCCGAGAGGTGTTGTGGGTATTCCGAGAGTACTGGGCTTATATGAAAACTATCCCTTCTGGTTTACCTTCTTTACAAAGCTTGGCTACAGTGTAAAGCTTTCTCCCAAGTCAAGCCGTGAGATATATGACAGAGGTATCGAAACAATGCCCTCTGAGTCGGTTTGCTATCCTGCAAAGCTCTCCCACGGACATATAATGAAGCTCCTTGACGATGGCGTAAAGTTTATATTCTACCCCTCGCTCCCCTATGAAATGGATAACGGCGGTGGTGGTGACAACCACTATAACTGCCCCGTTGTTGCAACCTACAGCGAGGTTATCAAGAACTCTGTTCCTGAGCTTCGTGAGAACGACATCACCTTTATGAATCCCTTCTTACCCATCTATGATGAGGACAGAATGCTTGAAAGACTTATCGAAGAATTTATGCCTATGGGTATAGGCGGTGCTGAGATAGGCCCTGCGTTAAAGGCGGCTTATGAAGAGGACAAGCGATTCAAGGATGACATAAAGTCAAAGGGCGAAGAGGTATTAAAACTCCTTAAGGACACAGGCAGCAAGGGTATCGTGCTTGCGGGCAGACCTTACCACGTTGACCCCGAAATAAACCACGGTATTCCTGAAATGATAAACGGCTACGGCTTTGCAGTACTGACCGAGGACAGCATTGCACATCTCGGAAATGTTGTAAGACCTATCCGTGTGGTTGACCAGTGGATGTATCATACAAGACTTTACAGTGCGGCAACACTTGTCGGCACAACTCCCGAACTTGAGCTTGTACAGCTCAACAGCTTCGGTTGCGGTCTTGACGCGGTTACAACAGACGAGGTACAGGAAATTTTACAGGGCTACGGCAGAATGTATACTGTACTTAAAATAGACGAAGTAAACAATCTCGGTGCGGCAAGAATAAGACTGCGTTCACTCATCTCCGTTATGGAAGAGCGTGACAGAAACGGCATAAAGCCTGCAGGAAAATTCAGGGGCTATATTCCTCAGCCTCCTTTTACAAAGGAAATGAGAAAGGAATATACCATCATCGCTCCTCAGATGGCACCGATGCACTTTGAGATACTCGAAGCGGCATTCCACTACAGCGGATATAACCTTGCAGTACAGAAGAACTACTCGAAGGAAGTTATTGAAGAGGGTCTGAAATATGTAAACAATGACGCCTGCTATCCTGCAATAATCACTATAGGACAGCTCCTTCACGCTATAAATACAGGCAAATATGATAAGGATAAATTAGCGGTACTTATCACTCAGACGGGTGGTGCCTGCCGTGCGACAAACTATATCGGTATGCTTAAAAAGGCACTTAAGGATGCAGGACACGACCAGATTCCGCTTATCTCCTTAAACGTAGTCGGTATGGAAAAACAGCCGGGCTTCAAGCTGACTGTACCCCTTGCTATGCGTGCCTTTATGAGCCTTATCTACGGCGACGTGCTCAGCCGCTGTGTATACAGGGTAAGACCCTACGAGGCTGAAAAGGGTGCAACCAATGCAATGTACGAAAAGTGGAACGAACAGCTTAAAAAGGATATCAAGAGTCTTTCTCTTGCAAAGTTCAATAAGAATGTAAGAGCAATCGTCAAGGACTTCGATTCTATCCCCTGCCTTGATATAGTAAAGCCGAGAGTCGGTCTTGTAGGCGAGATACTTGTAAAGTATCATCCTGCGGCAAACAACTTTGCAGTTGATTTAGTTGAAGCTGAGGGAGCAGAAGCGGTAGTACCCGATCTTATGGGCTTTATCTACTATATCTGTGACCACGCAAATTCACGTCACGAATTACTTACAGTATCAAATACAAGATACAAGATAATGAATATGGCGATAGGCTTTATTGAAAAGATGGCAAGCTCTTATAAGAAAGCCATTGAAGGCACAAAGTTCGGCTCATTTATGAAGATAAGCGAAATGAGAAAGCTTGTAGACGGCATTGTTTCCACAGGTAACATTGCAGGTGAAGGCTGGTTCTTATCAGCAGAAATGATAGAGCTTATCCACAGCGGTGTAAATAACATCATCTGTATGCAGCCCTTCGCTTGTCTGCCGAACCACGTTACAGGTAAGGGTATCATCGGCGAGCTTCGTCGCAGAAACCCCCAGTCTAACATTATTGCGGTAGACTACGACCCCGGTGCTTCTGAAGTAAATCAGATAAACAGAATAAAGCTTATGCTTTCTCAGGCGTTTAAGCAGATCGAACAGCTCCCCACCGAAGAGGACAAGAAGGGCGTAGAGCTTAACGATAAATATTCGGAAATAGTAAATAATTAACGGGGTAATTAAATCCTCGGCGTATGAATTTTTCAAAAAGATGAATAACCCTGTTATAACGGGGTTTGGGGCGGTAGCCCCAAAAGGGTCATTGGTCTAAAGACCGTCGCAGTCTTTCAGACTGCTACAGGGGCGGTAGCCCCTTTCCATTGATGCAAAAGAAAGGAACAAACAAAAATGGCAGAAATGAAATTCTCAACACAGGGCAAAAGCTCATCTTCATCATCAAACAATATGGACAACAAAAAGATAGGCACTTTCGTATTTATCGGTGTGCTTGTTGTAATCGCACTTATCGTGCTTTTCAACTGCTTCTCCATCGTAAACGAAGGCTTTATCGGTGTTAAGTACACCTTCGGTAAGATTACCCAGGACAATCTCACTCCCGGTCTTAACTTCTGTATTCCTTTTGTGGAAGAAATCAGACAGGTGGATATCCGTGAACAGATTTACGATGTAACTGCAGACGCATATACCAGCGACACACAGACGGTTCAGGAGCTTAAGATGAAGCTCAACTACCGCTACGACAGCTCAAAGCTTTCTGACCTTATCAGAAACGTGGGCATTGACAATGTAGAAACAAAGCTGCTTGTACAGAACGTTGCCAAGATATCAAAGAACGAGATCGGTAAGGTAAAGGCGGAGGAGCTTGTACAGTCCCGTGCTGATGTTCAGCAGAAGATTGAGGACAAGCTTCAGGAGATCCTTGCTCTTGAAGGTATTATAGTAGAATCCTTCGCTATCGAAAACTTAAGCTTTGATGACGCCTTCGAGGCATCCATTCAGGCTAAGGTTATTGCCGCTCAGGATGCGTTAAAGATGGAAAACAAGACAAAGGAAAAGGAAGAAGAAGCAAAGCAGATAGTTATTGCTGCACAGGCTCAGGCTGACAGTAAGAAGCTTGAAGCTGACGCCAACGCTTACGCAATCCAGAAGGTTCAGGAACAGCTGGCAAACAGCCCTAACTACATTGATTATCTGAAGATAACAAACTGGAACGGCGAGCTTCCCCAGATCATCGGCGACGGTGTAAACCCCTTTGTAAGCCTTGATACAGATAAATCTGAAAACAAGACAAACACAAGCACAAGCACAAATACAAACACAAATGCACAATAAAACGTAGGGGCGACGAGCAGTCCAAGGGACTGCGGCACCCTTCAGGGTACGTCCTCGATGTCCCGTTTGCAACGACCTTCAGGGCAACGACGCTCCGTATAAACCAACAATAAATTAATAAAGACGCCTTTGACAAGCGAAGGCGTCTTTGATTTCCTATGGCAACAATTGATGGGTTTTGAAGGTGTCAAATTGCGGTTTGGCGGGGAGATGTGATGGAACGAATCCCCCTGACGGCTATCGCCGCCATCCCCCTTTAGGCAAGGGGGACTTTGGTTGATGCGGCACCAAAAGCCTCCCTTGCCTAAAGGGAGGTGGCAGTCCGTAAGGACTGACGGAGGGATTCCTTTATAGAAAACGGAACTTATTAACAAAGCGATAAACCCCATTTTATCAATGGACTGAATTTATAAATTTACATATATAAACGGGCGGTAGCCCACAGATTACGACAAGGGGGAAAATATGACCTACAACGAGCTTAAAATAAAGGTTTTAGAAAAGTATTTCAGCCGTACAAATCCTATGCAGAGGCAGGCGATATTTACAATAAACGGTGCGGTGCTTATAATCGCCGGTGCGGGTAGCGGCAAGACTACCGTGCTTTGTAACCGTATTGCAAATATGATCCTTTTCGGTAATGCGTATAATAAGAATTCGGTAAGAGAATTAAGCGACAGTGACAGAGAGTTTGCCGAAAGCTATCTAAACGGCGAAATAGAAAATTTTGCGGCGGCAGGCAGACTTTCCGATATATTCGGCGAGGATACGGTAAAGCCCTGGCGTATACTTGCCGTAACCTTTACAAACAAGGCGGCGGCAGAGCTTAAAGAGCGACTTTCGAATATGGGTGCTGATGTAGATGGAATATGGGCGGCAACCTTCCACTCTGCCTGCGTCAAGATACTGAGAAGAGATATTGAAAATCTTGGACTTGGCTATAAGTCAAACTTCACTATCTACGACATGGATGACGCCTTAAAGGTTATAAAGAATATAATGAAGGACAACAATATATCCGAAAAGACCTTTACCCCTAAATCCATACAGACGATTATTTCAAGGTCAAAGGACAAGCTGATAACACCCGATAAATTTTCCGCTATGGGTAAGAACGGCAACGAGGATTATCTCCTCGCTACCGCTAAAACCATATATAAGGAATATCAGCAGAGGCTGATAAATGCCAACGCCCTTGACTTTGACGATATTATAAATGTAACTGTAAGACTGTTTGCAAACTGCCCTGATATACTCCATTCCTGGCAGGAACGCTTTAAATATATAATGGTAGACGAGTATCAGGATACTAACCTTGCCCAGTACAAGCTGATATCGCTCCTTGCGGGAGAAAACGGCAACTTATGTGTTGTAGGTGACGAGGATCAGAGTATCTATCGTTTCAGAGGGGCTACTATCGAAAATATTCTTTCTTTTGAGGACGAATTTGATGCAGAAGTTATAAAGCTTGAGCAGAACTATCGTTCTACATCGACTATTCTTGAAGCGGCAAACGCAGTTATCAGGAACAACACACAGCACAAGGACAAGAACCTTTGGAGCAATATGGGCGAGGGTGACAAGATAAGACTTGACCGCTTTTCTTCTGAGCAGGAGGAGGGTATGTTCGTCACAGAGCGTATCCTTGACGGCATAAAGGCAGGTAAGCAATACAGCGACCATGTGGTGCTTTACCGCAACAATGCCCAGTCGAGAACAGTCGAAACATCTCTTGCAAAGGCGGGTATTCCCTACAGAATCATCGGCGGCGTCCGCTTCTTCGAGAGAAAGGAAATCAAGGATATCATTGCTTACTTAAGCGTGCTGAATAACAACTATGATGAGATACGCTTCTCCCGTATTATAAATGAGCCTTTAAGAGGAATCGGTCAGGCGACCCAAGATGAAATCATAAGAGTGGCTCAGGGTATGGGTATGTCCCTTGTAGACGTACTGCTTGAAAGCCCCAACTTCCCTTCCCTTTCAAAAAAGGCAAAGACCTTACAGCCTATAGGCGAAATATTTATGGAGCTGTCAAGAGATGCAGATGATATTTCTGACGGCAGTATAGTTGACAAGATACTTGAAATGTTCGGCTATCGTGAAGCGATGGTAAAGCAAGGTATTGAAGGCGAAGTAAGACTTGAAAACATTGCCGAATTAAAGTCGAGTATGATGACCTATGCCAAGGAAAATGAAGGTGCGACCTTATCCGACTTCCTCGAAAATGTGGCACTGGTCTCAGATATGGATAATTTTGAGGCGGGCGAAGACAAGGTCGTGCTGATGACAATGCACTCCGCCAAGGGTCTTGAATTTGATACTGTATTCGTTGTGGGTGCAGAGGAAAATATCTTCCCGGGCTACCGCAGTCAGTTTGACCCGATGGAAGTGGAGGAAGAACGCCGCCTTGCTTATGTTGCGATAACAAGAGCAAAGCGTACTCTTTACTTCACCTGTGCAAAACAGCGTATGCTTTATGGACAGACTATGAGAAATAAGGTATCAAGATTTGTATCCGAGATACCGCCTAAATATATGCAGTACAATGATACTACCGCATTAACGGCATCGGCAAAATCCCCTGCCTCTGCTCCTCAGAAGAGAGAAGGCTATCTTAAAAGCAACAGCTACACAAGACAGAGCATTTCTTCGCCCTCGTCCTTTGGAGGCGGTACAGCCTCTTCGGGCAGTGCTTTGGCAGAAAGCTACAACGCAGGCGACAGAGTAAAGCACAACGTCTTCGGAGAAGGAACGGTACTTTCTGCAAAGCCTATGGGCGGCGATATGCTTTTAGAAATCGCCTTTGATACTCAGGGTACAAAGAAGTTAGCGGCAAAATTTGCGAAACTGAAGAAAATATAATGAATTCACCTATAGGGCGTATTGCGGTCAGTCATATAGAAGTATTACAAAGCCACTTTTGATAGTAATGTCAAAAGTGGATTTGCGTTGCTTATGACGTTGACTTTTTAATATCAACAATGCTATAATTAACCGACAGATAAACTTGAATTTAACGGAGTGATTAGTAATGAAAATAGTGACCTTAACTATTGACAGTATTGTACCATATATGTTATCTGATTTTTGCCATTATCAGTTGATAACAAAAAAATGGACACAGAGTAATAATCAGTGGAAAATAACGGATACTTCTATTTTGCGTGAATGGAGCGAAGAAAAAAGAGAATGGATCCCACAATATTTGTGCCAACAGATTGAACGAGGTGGCACGGTTATTGCAGCATTTGAAGCAGATGAATTAATTGGTTTTTGTTCCATAGATGGATATCTGTTAGGTAAAACAGCAAAATATGCGAATTTAACCATGCTGTTTGTAGATGATAGGTGGAAAAGAAAGGGCGTTGGAAAAAAGTTGTTTTACGAAATTTGTAAACATGCTAAAAAAATGATGGCAGATAAACTTTTTATTTCAGCCATACCAGCAGTTGAAACCATAGCTTTTTATTTTAGTATGGGTTGTGAAGATACAATGGAGATGATCCCTGAGTATGTTGATACCGAGCAAGATAGATATCTTGAGTATTTGTTAAAAATGTAAATCAATTCCAATTTGTATGGAACAGAAAATTTCAGTTTGTTGAAGCGTCAAATTCCAATTTGTCTAACTGAATATAAATAAAATCCAGAGAAGATTACATTCTTCTCTGGATTTACTTCTTTACGGCTACTGCCCTTATGCTCTATAGGTGAATTTTATCTGCAGCACGATAAATTGTTGTTCAAACGCGTGGCGTTTGAACCAAATTCCGCCTTTAAAAAACATAGCGATTAGCAAAGATTTGTGAACGGCGGTGTTACAATGTTGTTGTAATTTTTTTCAAATAACCCACAAGCCCTGATATGCAAGGTGGTTTATTGCCCTAAAGGGCGTCGCAGTTCGTTGGACTGCTGGGGCGAAGCCCCAAGCAGAGGTCATTGGTCTAAAGACCGTCGCAGTCTTTCAGACTGCTACAGGGGCGGCGAGCCTAAACTTTATGTGAATTGTAGTTATTTAAGGTGACGATTATTTTGTGGTCTGCTCCCAGCTCCAGCAGTTCGCAGAACTGCTACAATTTCGGCAAATACTTTTGCCGAAATATATTCCCTTGAGGGGAAGGGGGCAAGGTGGGATATTGCCCTAAAGGGCGTCACAGTCCTTTGGATTGCTCGACGCCCCTACATTAAGGCTACAATTAAAAACAACGTGGTAAATTGCCCACAAGCCCTGATACAATTTGGGGTTTGGGGCGGTAGCCCCAAAGGGTCACAAGGGGCGGTAGCCCCTCATTTATCCCCCTTCCCTAAGGGGGAAGGGGGTAAGGGGGTTGGGGGCTAAAATGCCCACGGCAACCCTATAAACAACAATTTGACACACTTTTTAAACCTATCCATCACAGAGAAATTTTCCCTTATACTATTATAATATATATAAAGAAAATTTCTCCACAGCATCACCTATATCTTGTGCCAATTTTATCGGTATTTTCTATATATTCCTAGCTTGTACAATATGCACAAAAAACTGATAAAAAATGTGTGAAATTTCTACCGCTAAAAAACGGTCAAAAGGGTTGTAATTGGCTTTGTAATGATGTATAATAAATCTTGCTTGCGATATTGCAAGCACTGCTTAATGATATGCTGAGATGTCTGAGGTTGCGGATTAACCGGTAATTCAGACGGAGTATGTCCAGAAAATGGGCGAAAGCGGTCAAGGTTTCCACAGCGAGAGATTAAAAGGATTTTTGCTGTCGGGAAGGGTTAGCAATGGTGTTAATACCCCCTAAAGAAAAATCCTGTTTTATATCGGACAGTGAGAAACACCCGGCACAGTGTATTTTTTAAATACGCTACTGACCGTATCCACTGACGTATGATGCCATACGACAGTGTTCCCCCGAAAAAAACTTAAGAAAGGGAGATATTAAGATGGCAGTTAAGGAAAAAGTGAGAATCAAGATCAAGGGCTACGAACACGCACTTGTAGATGCTGCAGCAGCAAAGATTGTTGAAACAGCTAAGCGTACAGGCTCAAGAGTTGCAGGACCTATTCCCCTTCCTACAAATAAGGAAGTAATAACAATCCTGAGAGCTGTACACAAGTACAAGGACAGCCGTGAACAGTTCGAGCTCAGAACTCACAAGCGTCTTATCGACGTAATCCGTCCCACCAACAAGACAGTTGAAGCTCTTAAGAGCCTTGAACTTCCCGCAGGTGTGGAAATCTCTATGGAGCTTTAATCCATAAGAGCGAAGTTATGTTGGCGAAAGTCAACCAATAACCGCACGGCACCGGAAAACAAGCAGATATCGGTGTCGGTGGTCATGTCGGGAAACCGACCAATAACCAAAACAGGAGGATTTAAACCATGACTAAAGGTTTAATCGGTAAGAAGATCGGTATGACTCAGATCTTCGACGAAGCAGGAAAAGTAGTTCCTGTAACCGTTATCGAAGCAGGTCCCTGTGTAGTAACACAGCTCAAGACAGCAGAGAATGACGGCTATGAAGCAGTACAGCTTGGCTACGGTGATACATCCCCCAAGCATGTAAACAAGCCCATGACAGGTCACTTCAAGAAGAACGACCTCCCCTTCAAGAGAACTCTCAAGGAGTTCAGACTTGATGATATCAGCAACGTAAACGTTGGCGATATCCTTAAGGCAGATGTATTTGCAGTAGGCGACGTTATCGACGTTAGCGGCGTAAGCAAGGGTAAGGGCTTCCAGGGCGCAATCAAGCGTCACAATCAGCACAGACTCAAAGAAACTCACGGCTCAGGTCCTGTAGTAAGACAGGCAGGTTCTATGGGCGCTTGCTCATCCCCTTCAAGAATCTTCAAGGGTAAGGGCATGGCTGGTCACATGGGTGCTGAAAACGTAACAGTTCAGAATCTCGTAATCGTTAAAATCGATGCAGAAAACAATCTTATCGCAATCAAGGGTGCTATTCCCGGTCCTAAGGGCGGAGTAGTTTGCATTACCGATGCGGTTAAGAAAGCGTAAGGAGGAGGATTAATATGGCAAAGATATCAGTTTATGATATGACAGGTGCTGTTGTATCCGACCTTGAGCTTAATGACGGTGTATTCGGAATCGAACCCAATGCAGTTGTTATGCACGCAGCAGTTGTCAACTACCTCGCTAATCAGCGTCAGGGCACACAGTCCACACTTACAAGAACAGAAGTAAGCGGCGGCGGCAGAAAGCCCTGGAGACAGAAAGGTACAGGCCACGCAAGACAGGGTTCTACAAGAGCTCCTCAGTGGACACACGGTGGTATCGCTTTAGGTCCTAAGCCCAGAAGCTACAGATACGCACTCAACAAGAAGGTTAAGAGACTTGCTCTTAAGTCTGCACTTTCTTCTAAGGTACTCGACAATGATATGATCGTTGTAGATTCCATCACAACAAACGAGTTCAAGACAAAGACTATGGTTAACATGTTAAAGGCTCTCGGCGCTGAAAAGGCACTGATCGTTCTTAACACTGTTGATGAAAAGGTTATCAAGTCCGCGGCTAATATCCCCGGCGTAAAGACAACACAGGCAAACACTCTTAACGTATACGACATCTTAAAGTACAACAAGTTCATCGTTGTTAAGGATGCCGTTGCAACTATCGAGGAGGTGTACGCATAATGGCAAAGCTCGCTTATGACATCATTTTAAAGCCCATTATAACAGAACACAGCATGGAACTTCTGACACAGGGCAAGTACACATTCAAGGTAGCCAAGGATTCCAACAAGATTGAAATCGCTAAGGCTGTAGAAGCTCTCTTCCCCGGCGTAAAGGTTGCTAAGGTTAATACCATCAACTGCCGTGGCGTAATGAAGAGAATGGGCCGCAACGAAGGTTACACAGCTTCCTGGAAGAAAGCAATCGTAACTCTCGCTGAAGGTTCCAAGACTATCGAGTTCTTCGATGGAATGATATAAAGGAGTGATATAAATGGCTATTAAGTTTTATAAACCTGTCACCCCCGGTCGCAGAGGCATGACATGCACCGATTACAGCGTTCTGTCAAAGGTAGAGCCCGAAAGAAGCCTTCTCGAATCATTAAAGAAGCATTCAGGCCGTAACAGCTACGGTAGAATCACTGTAAGACACAAGGGTGGCGCACAGAGAAGAAAATATCGTATTATCGACTTCAAGAGAAACAAGCTCGGTATGGACGCTGAAGTTCTCACACTCGAGTACGACCCTAACCGTTCAGCATTTATCGCACTTATTCAGTACGAGGATGGCGAAAAGAGATACATCATCGCTCCCGACGGACTTAAGGTTGGCGATAAGGTAAGAAGCGGTTCTGACGCAGATATCAAGCCCGGCAACGCACTTGCTCTTATTGATATCCCCGTTGGTACAATCATCCACAACATCGAGCTTTACCCCGGCAAGGGCGGTCAGCTTGTTCGTTCTGCGGGCAATATGGCTCAGCTTATGGCTAAGGAAAACGGCTACGCACTTTTAAGACTCCCCAGCGGCGAGCTGAGAAACGTTTCTGACAAGTGCATGGCAACAATCGGTGTTGTATCTAACCTCGACCACGAAAACGTAAACTACGGTAAGGCTGGTCGTATGCGTCACAAGGGCGTTAGACCTACAGTAAGAGGTTCTGTAATGAACCCTAACGATCACCCTCACGGTGGTGGTGAAGGTAAGTCACCTGTTGGTCGTCCCGGACCTGTAACTCCTTGGGGTAAGCCTGCTCTTGGTTACAAGACAAGAAAACTCAAGAAGAGCTCTAACAAGTTCATTGTTAAGAGAAGAAACAGTAAGTAATTAAATCCAAGTCATTGTTAATAAGTGCGGTGTTTGCCGATGGCAGTAAAACGCCGCCGCACATTAACTTGCAATTCACTTGAAAGGAATTTATATTAATGAGCAGAAGTATTAAGAAGGGACCTTACGTGCAGGAAGCTCTCATGAAGAGAGTACTCGCTATGAACGAAGCCGGCGAAAAGAAGGTTTTAAAGACCTGGAGCCGTTCCAGCACAATATTCCCTGATTTCGTTGGACACACATTCGCTGTTCACGATGGTAGAAAACACGTTCCCGTATATGTAACCGAAGATATGGTAGGTCACAAGCTGGGCGAATTCGCTCCTACAAGAACCTATAAGGGTCATGCAGGAAGCAAGACATCAAACAAGTAAGGAGGAGTAATCAATGGAGGCAAGAGCAGAACTCAGACAGGTTCGCATTTCACCTCGCAAGGTTGGCATTGTTCTTGATTTAATCAGAAACAAGCCCTGCGACGAAGCAATGGCGATCCTCAAGTATACACCCAAATCAGCGAGCGAGCCTTTACAGAAGCTCCTCAAGTCAGCAATGGCTAACGCAGAAAACAATCACAATATGGACGTTTCCAAGTGCTTTGTTTCTTCCTGCCACGTTGGTGCTGGCGTTACTTTAAAGAGAATCAGACCTAAGGATCACGGAAGAGCACATCGCATTCTCAAGAGAACTTCCAACATCGTTTTGGTTGTAAAAGAAGCAGAATAAGGAGGATAGCAATGGGACAGAAAGTTAATCCGCACGGTCTTAGAGTCGGAGTTATCAAAGATTGGGATTCCCGCTGGTTTGCCGGCAAGGCTACCTTCGGCGATACACTCGTAGAAGACTACAAAATCCGTGAATATATCATGAAAGACAGAATGCTCATCAAGGCTAACGGCGAAAAGTCCGATCAGCAGCTCTCAAGAGCAGCAGGCATCTCTTTAGTTGAGATCGAGCGTGCAAATGACAAGGTTAAGGTTCACATCCACACAGCAAAGCCCGGTATGCTTATCGGTGCCAAGGGTGCTGAAATCGAAAAGCTCCGCAATGAGATCTCCAAGATCGCAGGCGGCAAGGACATCAACTTAAACATCGTAGAGGTTAAGAACCCTGATTTAAATGCTGCTTTAGTTGCTGAAAACATCGCAATGCAGCTCGAACAGCGTGTATCCTTCAGAAGAGCTATGAAGTCCTGCATCGGCAGAACAATGAAGAGCGGTGCTAAGGGTATCAAGACAATGGTAAGCGGACGTCTCGGCGGTGCTGAAATTGCACGTAGCGAAAGCTACCACGAGGGTACAATTCCCCTGCAGACATTAAGAGCTGATATCGACTATGGTGTAGCAAGAGCTAACACAACATACGGCGTTATCGGTGTTAAGGTATGGATTTACAAGGGTGAAGTTCTTAAGGGTGAAATCCCTGCACAGAAGACAGAAAAGCCCCGCCGCAGAAACAACGACGGCAGAGCTCGTAAGCCCAGAGCAGAGAAAAAAGAGGGAGGTAACGAATAATGCTGCTTCCAAAGAGAGTAAAGTACAGAAGACAACAGCGTGGTCGTCTGACAGGTAAAGCAACACGAGGCAATGTAGTCAGCCACGGTCAGTTCGGCCTTCAGGCACTCGAAGCTTCCTGGATCACATCAAACCAGATCGAAGCTGCCCGTATCGCTATGACACGTTATATCAAGCGTGGTGGTCAGGTTTGGATCAAGATATTCCCTGACAAGCCCATCACAGAAAAGCCCGCTGAAACCCGAATGGGTTCAGGTAAGGGTTCACCTGAATACTGGGTAGCAGTTGTTAAGCCCGGCAGAGTAATGTTTGAAATTGCCGGCGTTTCCGAAGAAGTTGCAAGAGAAGCTATGCGTCTTGCTATGCACAAGCTCCCCATCAAGTGCAAGTTCATTACAAAGGAAAATGGAGGTGAGCAGTAATGAAGGTTAAAGAAATCAGAGAGTTAAAGGATATCGAACTCGATAAGAAGCTTGTAGAGCTCAAGCAGGAATTATTCAACCTCCGTTTCCAGCTCGCCGTAAACAAGCTTGACAACCCCACAAGAATTAAGGCGGTTAAGAAAGAGATCGCTATGGTTAAGACAGTTCAGCGTGAACGTGAACTGGCTGCTAAGTAATAGAAGAGGAGGACAAAGCTTTGAGTGAAAGAAACTTAAGAAAAACCAGAGTTGGTAAGGTTGTAAGCAACAAGATGGACAAGACCATCGTTGTAGCAATCGAGGACAATGTCCGTCACCCTCTTTATAAGAAGATCATTAAGCGTACAATCAAGTTTAAGGCGCATGACGAAAACAACTCCTGCGGAATCGGCGACAAGGTTGAAATTATGGAAACCAGACCCCTTTCCAAGGATAAGAGATGGCGTTTAGTAAACATCATCGAAAAGGCTAAGTAATTTTTACTTTAAATTTATCGGAAGGAGAATAAATCCATGATTCAAATGCAGTCACGCATGAAGGTTGCGGATAACACAGGCGCTAAAGAACTTATGTGCATCAGAGTACTTGGCGGTACACGCAGAAAGTACGCTAACATAGGCGATATCGTGGTTGCTTCTGTAAAGAAGGCAAGCCCCGGCGGTACTGTTAAGAAGGGCGATGTTGTTAAGGCAGTTATCGTTCGTTCAGCAACCGGCGTTAGAAGAGATGACGGCACATATATCCGTTTCGACGAAAATGCAGCCGTAATCGTTAAAGAAGATAAAAACCCCAGAGGAACCCGTATATTTGGGCCTGTAGCCAGAGAGCTCCGTGACAAGGACTTCACAAAGATCCTGTCTCTCGCTCCCGAAGTATTATAATCCGGAGGTCGCTAATGAATAATTTACACGTAAAGACTGGCGATAACGTTCAGATCATATCCGGCAAGGACAAAGGCAAGCAGGGTAAGGTTCTGGAAGTTTCCATCAAGGAAAAGAAGGTTATCGTAGAAGGCAGAAACCTCGCAACAAAGCACGTTAAGCCCAGAAGACAGGGCGAACAGGGCGGTCTCGTAAAGGTAGAAGCACCTATCTATGCATGCAAGGTAATGCCCGTATGCCCCAAGTGTGACAAGCCTACAAGAGTTGGTCACGAAATCAAGGGCGACAAGAAAATCAGAGTTTGCAAGCACTGCGGCGCTGAGCTTTAATCAGCAGCCCATATAACTTGGCAGTGGGTCGGATAAAGTAACTTCCGGCTGCTGTCGGTAAGGAGAATTAACGAATATGAACAGAATGAAAGCATATTACAGAGAAACAGTTGCTCCTGCACTCTTCAAGAAGTTCGGTTACAAAAGCGTAATGCAGGTTCCCAAGCTCGACAAGATCATCATCAACGTTGGTTGTGGCGAAGCTAAGGAAAATGCAAAGATAGTTGACGCTATCATGGCAGATTTAATGCTCATCACAGGTCAGAAGCCTGTAGTTTGCCGTGCTAAGAAGTCTGTAGCTAACTTCAAGCTGAGAGAAGGCATGGTTATCGGTGTTAAGGTAACATTAAGAGATGAGGTTATGTACGAATTCCTCGACAGATTCTTCAATGTTGCACTTCCCCGTGTACGTGACTTCAGAGGTATCAACCCCAACTCATTTGACGGCAGAGGTAACTACTCAACAGGTATCAAGGAACAGCTTATATTCCCTGAAATCGAATACGATAAGATCGACAAGGTTCGTGGTATGGACGTCAACTTCGTAACCACAGCCAAGACTGATGAAGAAGCAAGAGAGCTGCTCACCCTTATGGGCGCTCCTTTCGCAAAGTAAGAAAGGAAACTAAAGAGATATGGCAAAGAAATCAATGATTGCTAAACAGCAGCGTCCTGCAAAGTTTTCTACACGTTCTTACAACAGATGCAAGATCTGCGGAAGACCTCACTCTTACATGCGTAAGTTTGGTATATGCAGAATTTGCTTTAGAGAGCTTGCTTATAAGGGACAGATTCCCGGCGTAAAGAAATCCAGCTGGTAATAAGCAGAACAAATATTTAGGAGGAAGAAGTAATGCAGATCACCGATACTATCGCAGATATGCTGACAAGAATTCGTAATGCTAACTCTGCTAAGCATCCTACAGTAGACGTTCCCGCTTCAAATATGAAGAAGCAGATCGCTCAGATACTCGTAGATGAGGGTTACATTAAGAATTTCAGAGTGATTGAAGACGACAAACAGGGCGTTATCAGAATCACTTTAAAGTATACTGAGAACAAGTCGCAGGTCATTACAGGTTTACGCCGTGTAAGTAAGCCCGGACTTAGAATTTACTCAAACAGCAAGGATATGCCCAAGGTAATGAAGGGCTTAGGTATTGCTATCGTGTCAACATCCAAGGGTGTTATGACAGACAGAGAAGCTCGTAAGAATAACGTTGGCGGCGAAGTGCTTGCTTTCGTTTGGTAATTAAGGAGGAACAGATATGTCAAGAATTGGTAAGTCACCTATCACTGTTCCTGCCGGCGTTGATGTAAAGATCGACGGTACCACAGTTACAGTAAAGGGCCCCAAGGGCACACTCACAAGAGAGTTCAAGCCCTCTATGATCATCAAGATGGAAGGCACAGAAATCACTGTTGCACGTCCTGATGACGCAAAGGAAAACCGTGCTCTCCACGGCCTCACAAGAACACTCATCGCTAACATGATTGAAGGCGTTACAAACGGCTACAAGAAGGAACTCGATGTAAACGGTGTAGGTTTCCGTGTACAGAAGCAGGGTAAGGATTTAGTAATGAACCTCGGTTTCTCACACCAGGTTATCGTATCCGATACAGAAGATGTAACAATTGAATCACCCGCTCCTAACAAGATTATCGTTTCCGGTATCGACAGGCAGAAGGTTGGTCAGTTTGCAGCTGAAATCAGAAACAAGCGCAGACCTGAACCTTATAAGGGTAAGGGCATCAAGTATGTTGATGAAGTTATCCGTCGTAAGGAAGGTAAAGCAGGTAAGGGTAAGAAATAAACCGCAAGGGGTGAAAGTTAAATGATTAAAGTAATTGATAGCAAGAAAAGCAGAATCAAGCGTCGCAAGCGTATCCGCGCTAAGATCAGCGGAACAGCAGCTTGCCCCAGACTCAGCGTTTTCCGTTCTTCAAAGCACATTTATGCACAGCTCATCGATGATGTAGAAGGCAAAACCCTTTGCAGTGCATCAACAATGGAAAAGAGCTTTGAAGGCTTCGGCGGCAACGCAGAGGCAGCAAAGAAGGTTGGTCTTGCACTCGCTGACAAGGCAAAGGCAGCAGGCATCGTTGACGTAGTATTTGACCGTAGCGGTTATGTTTACCACGGCAGAGTTGCAGCACTTGCTGAAGGCGCACGTGAAGGCGGACTCAACTTCTAATCGAGTAAAACCTAAATCATAATAGGAGGACAATATTTTGGCACTTTTAGATGCAAGCAAATACGAGCTTTCCGAAAAGGTAGTTGCCATAAACCGTGTATCCAAGACCGTTAAGGGCGGACGTATCATGAAGTTTTCCGCACTGGTCGTTGTAGGTGACGGTAACGGCGTTGTAGGCTTCGGCACAGGTAAATCAAGCGAAGTTCCCGACGCTATCCGCAAGGGTATTGAAGATGCAAAGAAGAACATTGTAAAGATTTCCTTAAAGGGTAACACAATCCCTCACGAAATCGTTGGTAAGTTCGGTGCAGGTGCGGTTCTTTTAAAGCCCGCTCCCGAAGGTACCGGTGTTATCGCAGGTGGTCCTGTTCGTGCTGTTGTTGAAATGGCAGGTATCAAGAACATCCGTACAAAGTCACTTCGTTCAAACAATCCTTGCAACGTAGTTAGAGCAACAATGGCAGGTCTTACAGCACTCAGAGATGCACAGCAGGTAGCTGAGCTCAGAGGCAAGACCGTAAAAGAAATCTTAGGTTAAGATTTCCCTGACTCATAAGAAAGGACGGAAACCGAAATGGCTTTAAAGATTAAGCTGGTTAAATCACTGGCAGGCCGTAAGGACAGCCACATTGCAACCGCACAGTCTCTTGGTCTTCGCAAGATCGGTGCTGAAACAGTACAGCCCGACAACGCTGCTACAAGAGGCAAGATCAAAGAAATTTATTATTTAGTTGAGGTTACTGAGGAATAATTCCTTACACCTTATAAAACGTTAAACAAGCACATTAACTAATAGGAGGTGTAACACATGAAGCTACACGAATTATACCCTGCAGCAGGAGCAACAAAGGAAGTTAAGCGTATCGGCCGTGGTCACGGTTCAGGTCACGGTAAGACAGCCGGCAAGGGTCACAAGGGTCAGTGGGCACGTTCAGGCGGCGGTGTAAGACCTGGTTTTGAAGGTGGTCAGACATCCCTCGCAAGACGTATGCCTAAGAGAGGCTTTAACAACATTTTTGCTACTGAATATACAGTAATCAACGTTGCAGATTTAGAAGCACGTTTTGAAAGTGGTGCAGTTATCGACTTAGACGCAATGATCGATGCAGGTCTTGTTACTAAGGTATTAGACGGCGTTAAGGTTCTCGGCAACGGCGAACTTACAAAGAGCTTTACAGTTAAGGCTGCTAAGTTCTCTGAAACAGCTAAGTCTAAGATTGAAGCTGCCGGCGGAAAGGCAGAGGTGCTGTAATGTTACAAGT
>JAZSHW010000117.1:0-8001 GCA_045533495.1 Ruminiclostridium sp.
CCCATAATGATACCGTCAAGGGGAGTAAAGCCCATGGATGTATCAACAGACTTACCGTCCTTGATAGCTGTGATTGAAGAGCCGTTACCGAGGTGGCAGGAAACAACGTTCTTGCCTTCGAGGCTACCGCCGAGTAATTCGCCGAGCTTCATAGATACGAAACGGTGAGATGTTCCGTGGAAGCCGTACTTTCTTACGTGGAGATCTTCATATACTTCATAGGGCATACCATACATGAATGCCTTCTGAGGAATTGTCTGGTGGAAGGCAGTATCAAATACTACTAGCTGAGGTACGCTTTCGGGCATAACCTTCTTGCAAGCCCATAAAGCTAATGCGTGGGGGTGGTTATGTACGGGAGCAAGCTCCTGTAAATCGTCAATCTTCTGGATAACTTCATCAGTTACGATAACTGCCTTGGGGAATATTTCAGCACCCTGCACGATTCTGTGACCAACAGCACCGATTTCGCTCATATCCTTGATAACAGCACCTTCACCTGTTGTAAGAACCTCAACCAGCTTTTCAAATGCTTCTGTGTGTGAGGGGAAGTCACAAAATTCCTCATACTTCTTACCATCGCCATAGTTGTGTGTGATCTTACCGTCTTCCATAGCGATACACTCACAGTTTCCCTTTGCGATTACTTCTTCATTACTCATATCAATAAGCTGATACTTGAGTGATGAACTACCTGCGTTTACAACGAGAACTTTCATTTTATTATTTTCCTTTCTTGAAAAGTAATTATTTACTCATATATTTTAAACCAAAACCCGAGAAAAATCAACCCCTTTAGATATATTAAACGGATTTTTTCACTTTTTATCTGTTTTGTACAAAAATCCGTCTTTCAAAAAACAGATACTGAATAAAATTTTGCCACTAAAGGAGACACTATGAAAACTGCGGCGATAATATGCGAATATAACCCCTTTCATAACGGGCATAAATATCATATAGAACAGACAAGAAAACAGTTCGGTGCTACCCATATAATCTGTGTTATGAGCGGCAACTTTACCCAGCGAGGCGATGTGGCACTTTGTGATAAATACGAAAGAGCAAGAGTAGCATTAAACTACGGTGCAGATCTTGTTATAGAATTGCCTGTAGCTTTCAGTCTTGCGAGTGCAGAGTATTTTGCAAGAGGTGCTGTGCATATAATAAAATCTCTCGGATGCGTTGATATGCTGAGCTTTGGCAGCGAAACGGGTAACAGCGAAATACTTAAAGAAGCGGCAGGAGCGGTGCATTTTGCTTTAGACAGTGAAGTGTTTTTAGACCACATGAAGCACGGCTTATCCTATCCTGCGGCGTTAAAGGCAACCGTTGAAGAATATTACACAGACGATGTTGTTGACATCCTCACAGGGCCTAATAACATCCTTGCGGTAGAGTATATAAGAGCACTTGATATGGCAGGCGGTACTATCGAGCCGGTGACTGTCCGTCGTTTTGGTGCGGCTCACGACAGCGATGAGATGAGTTTTACCATAAGTGCATCAAAGCTCAGAAAAATGATAAAAAACAAAGAGGATGTATCAGCGTACACCGCTTTTTCCGATTATGAAAATTATGCTGAAATAGAAAAGCTTGAGACTGCTATACTTGCAAAGCTGAGAACAATGTCAAAAAGTGATTTTGAAAAACTGCCCAACGGGGGCGGCGGAATAGAAAACCGCATTGTAAAGGCGGTAAGGACTGCCACCACGTTACCTCAGCTTATGCTGATGATAAAATCAAAGAATTTTACCATGTCACGTATACGCAGACTAATTCTTTGTGCTTTTTTAGGCATTACCAAAAACGACCTTAAAAGTATGCCCTCATATATCAGGATTTTGGGTATGAACGATAAGGGTAAGGAGATACTGGCACAGTCAAAGGATTGTCCGCTTCCTATTGACACCTCTCTTTCAGCCCTTGCAAAGACCTCTGACACAGCGGCAAAGCAGGCAAGACTTGAAGAAAGAGCAGGCGATATGTACGCTTTGGCTTTGGAAAAAAGACAGCCCTGCGGTAAGGATTTTACTGCAAAACCCGTAATAATAAAGGAGACTGACTGATTATGCACACATTTGAAAGCTTAAGGGAGCTTCATAAGGAATTTATATACCACGGCTATGATATAACCGATGACGGCTTTTCCTTTCATTTTTCTATAGACGATTTTCACTTTTACCCCTCATGGAAATGCGAAGAGGGACTTTTGAAAAATCCCACCGACTTTGCAAGATATATAATTTTCAATATCGGTATGGCAGAGCTTGTAAGCTATTGGAAATGTGCCTGCCCGGGAAAAGTAACAGTAAGGGCAGGAACGCTCACAAAGGAACAGTGCCTTTGGTGGAAAAAGCTTTACTTTAACGGACTGGGAGAATTTTTCTATAAGAATAATATTACAACTGATATTGAAAGCTTTATGGATATTATCCCCGATAATACTGATAAGCCTTTATTCAAATCCGAAAAACAGCAGGACGGCTTTTTAATTCCCATCGGTGGTGGTAAGGACAGTGTAGTTACCGCCGAGCTTTTAAGACCTTACAGAGATAAAACAAAATGCTATATCATAAATCCGAGAGGTGCTACTCTTGGCTGTGCCGAAACAGCAGGCTTTGAAAGTGAAGACATAGTAGGAGTACGCCGCACGATAGATAAGGAGCTGTTAAACAGAAATGCTGACGGATATCTTAACGGACACACTCCCTTTTCTGCGGTGGTTGCTTTTTCATCCTATCTTTTTGCATATTTGAAAGGCATAAAATATATCGCCCTTTCCAATGAAAGCAGTGCCAACGAATCAAATGTACAGGGTACAGAAATTAATCACCAGTACAGCAAAAGCACTGAGTTTGAGCGTGATTTCAGGAGCTATGTTGAAAACTATCTTGATGACAGTATTCAGTATTTCAGTATGCTCAGATGCTGGAGCGAATGGCAGATAGCAAAGAAATTTGTGCAATATCCGAAATACTTCAGCGTCTTCCAGAGCTGTAATTTAGGCTCAAAAACTGATATATGGTGCGGCAAATGTGCAAAGTGCCTTTATGTCTATATAATTCTTTCCGCCTTTCTTGACGATAAGACCTTAGTGGATATTTTCGGTCTTGATATGCTGAGTGTGGCAGATTTCAGACCAATGTTCGAGGGCCTTATATATGACGATGTGGATAAGCCCTTTGAATGTGTCGGCACAAAGGAAGAAATCCGTCTGGCCCTTTACACAGCGGCAAAAATGAGAGGAGAAAGCCTCCCGCTTTTACTTAAAGAATATATAGATAAAAACCCTGAAGAACCGCCAACTCTTGATAATTACTATGATGAGGATAACTTTATCCCCGAGGAGTTAAAGCCTCTTTTGAAAATATAAAAATTAAGAAGGTTATTTAATGTACAACAACATAAAAGAATTTTTTCAAGATAAAAAGGTAGTCATTTTAGGCTATGGCAGAGAAGGGATAAGCACCTTAAAGCTTATTTCTGATATTGGATGCAAAAGCATCATCATTGCCGATAAAAATGAGGATGTAATTAATCAGGTTGAAAATGCTGAAAAGTATAATTTCTGCCTTGGTGACAATTATCTGTCCTGCCTTGATGACTGTGATATTATTATGAAAGCTCCGGGTATAGGACTTAAAAACACAGTATCTGATGATATAAAGAAAAAGATAACCTCCCAGACAGACCTCTTTTTACAGACCTGTCCCTCAAAGGTTATCGGTATAACAGGCACAAAGGGAAAATCCACCACCTCAAGCCTTATATATCATATCTTAAAGGAAAGCGGATATGACACAATGCTTATAGGCAATATCGGTGTACCGCCCCTTGAAAGAATGTCAGAATTTAAAAGTGATACCGTTATCGTCTGCGAAATGTCCTGCCACCAGCTTGAATACGTAAAGGCATCCCCTGATATTTCGGTACTGCTTAATATCTATCCTGAGCATCTTGATCACTACGCAGATTTTGACGCTTATGCGAATGCAAAGCTTAATATCTTCAAATATCAGAAAGATTGCGATACCCTCATCATAGGTGATGAAGTAAAGGAAAAGGCTGACACAAAAGCAAATATAATCGTGGCAGGCTTTGACTGTGGTGATATCGGCACAAGAAACGGCGGTATCTTTATAAATGACAGCTTTATTCCGTCAGAAAAGATTGACACAAGACTCAAAGGCGAGCATAACCTTTATAACATTGCTATTGCTTTCTGTGCTGCTATGAAGGCGGGTTGCACCACAGATGACTGCCTTAAGGCTTTGCCAGCTTTCAAGGGACTCCCGCACAGACTTGAATTTGTGGGAAAAGTAAACGGTGCAGAATATATAAACGACAGCATCAGTACAGCCCCTCAGACCGCAATTGCGGCATTAAAGGCATATCCTGATACCGATACGCTTATAATCGGCGGTATGGACAGAGGTATTTCTTACGACGATTTAGCGGAATTTTTAAACGGTAAAACAAGCGTCAGAAATTTAATCATACTCCCCGACAGCGGCAAAAGAGCGGCAAAGGATGTAACAAATCCCGATATAACAAAGATATTTGCCGATGATATGGTAATGGCGGTAGAAAAGGCAAAGGAAGTTACAAAGGTGAGATGTATACTATCTCCTGCCGCCGCAAGCTATGGCTTTTATAAGAATTTTGAAGAGCGTGGCAGTCATTTTAAGGCATTGCTTGGATTTTAATGCAGTGACTATGGCAGTAAAAAGCACTTGAAAATATACTGCTGATATAGTATAATAAAGAGTGACAAAATTTTTGATAATACAAACAGAATATTATAGATTTGGTGTAGAAAAAAGAGAAAGGAAGAAAGAGAATGGCTAATAGTAAAATCCAGCTCCCTGCTATAAGACTGCGTAATTTAGTAGTCTTTCCCGGTATGATACTGCATTTTGACATAGCAAGGGAAGAATCTATAAACGCCGTAAATGCGGCTATAGAGGGTGACCACAGAATATTTTTAGTCACCGAAAGAGAGCAGACTGCCCAGGGTGATATGATGATGTCTATCCCCTATACAGTAGGCGTTATTGCTGAAGTAAGACAGAAATTAAATACTCCTGACGGCTCTGTAAGAGTACTTGTTCAGGGACTTCAGAAAGCAAAGCTCAATAAAACGGTAAGCGTTGATCCTTACAGTGTTATGGAGGTAACTCCCTCTGCGGCTTTGACAGACAGACTTTCGGACGGTACAAAGGCGGCGTATTGCAGAGCGGTTGTCGAAAGTTTTAAGGAATATGCTGAAGTATCTCCTAAAATGCCCCCTGAGCTTTATAAGGGCATTGTGAATGAAAAAGATCTTGCAAAGCTTATTGATATGGTGATATTCAACGTCTTTTTAAAGTCGGAGGATAAGCAGGCTTTACTTGAATGTGTCACCCTTAAACAGCGTGCAGAGCTTCTTATAAGATCCATAAATGAAGAGGTTGACATAATCCGCCTTGAACAGGATATCAATGACGAAGTGAAGATGGCGGTAGACAGAAACCACCGTGAATTTTATCTGCGTGAGCAGATGCGTATAATCTCCCGTCAGCTTGGCGATTTTGACAGCCCTCAGGAAGAGTCTGCAGAATATATTGCCATAATAGAAGAATTAGGCTTTGACGAAGATACAGAAGAAAAGCTGATAAGAGAAGCGGAAAAACTTACCCATATGTCACCCACCTCTCAGGAGGCGGCGGTTATCCGTACATACCTTGATACTGTTTTAGAAATGCCCTGGAATAACTATACCACAGTAAAGGCGGATATCCCCAAGGCTGAAAAACAGCTTGATAAGGATCACTACGGACTTAAAAAGGTAAAGGAAAGAATACTTGAAATAGTAGCAATAAACGCCTGGGAAGAGGCTGACAAAAAGGGACAGATAATCTGTCTTGTAGGTCCTCCGGGTGTTGGTAAGACTTCAGTGGCAAAGTCTATTGCGGCTTCTCTTGGCAGAAATTACGCACGAGTATCTCTTGGCGGCGTCCGTGATGAAGCGGATATCAGAGGCCACAGAAAGACCTATGTCGGTGCAATGCCGGGTAGAATAATCAACGCCTTAAGACAGGCAAAGTCTATGAATCCCGTTATCCTATTTGATGAAATTGATAAGATGGGCAACGACTACAGAGGCGATCCTGCCAGTGCAATGCTTGAAGTACTTGACAGCGAGCAGAACGTAGCTTTCCGTGATCACTATCTTGAAATACCCGTTGATTTAAGCGAGGTTTTATTCATAACCACAGCCAATACGCTTGATACAATCCCAGCTCCTTTACTTGACAGAATGGATGTTATCGAGCTTGGCAGCTATACAAGAGAAGAAAAGTTCCATATAGCAAAGAAGCATCTTATCCCCAAGCAGATGAAAAAGCACGGGCTCAAATCTGTACACTTCAAGCTTGAAGATAAGGCACTTTACGAGGTTATCGACAGCTATACAAAGGAAGCAGGTGTCAGAAAGCTCGAAAGAGCCATAGCAAAGCTTTGCCGTAAGGGTCTTAAAAAGCTTGCGGGTGATGACAGTAAAAAGGTTACTATCAAAAAGACTGATTTAGAAGAATATCTCGGTGTACCCAAATATCTTGATGATGATATTTCAAAGCAGGACGAAATAGGTGCAGTAAACGGTCTTGCCTGGACATCAGCAGGCGGTGTGCTTATGCCTCTCGAAGTGCTTATAATGGAAGGTACAGGCAAGATAGAAACCACAGGTTCATTAGGCGATGTAATGAAGGAATCTGCAAAGATCGCTGTAAGCCTTGCCCGTTCTCTTGCAAACAAGTATGAAATAAATCCTGAATTCTATAAGGATAAGGATATACACATCCACGCTCCCGAGGGTGCAGTACCAAAGGACGGACCCTCTGCAGGTGTTACAATGACCACTGCACTTGTATCAGCGTTATCAGGCATACCTGTAAGGCACGATGTGGCTATGACAGGTGAAATTACCCTTCGTGGTAAGGTGCTCCCGATAGGCGGACTCCGTGAAAAGACAATGGCGGCATACAAGGCAGGGATAAAGACAGTAATTATTCCTAAGGGCAACAAGGCGGATATGAAGGAGCTTGACGAGGTTATTTTAAACAATCTTAACTTCGTTATCGCTGAGGATATCTCTACAGTACTTGAAAACGCTTTAGCAAAGCCCAATGCACTTGTACCCTCAGTAAAACAGCAAAAGGGCGAGAAGCCCGTTAAAAAGTCAGCAAAGGCAGACACAGCTTCTGCCATAATCTGATAAAGAACAGGACAGAATGATATGAATTTCAACAAAGCGGATTTTTATACTTCCTATGGTCTTTTTAAACAGATACCTAAATCCGAAAAGGTGGAGATTGCTTTTTCAGGTCGCTCAAACGTAGGAAAATCATCGCTTATAAATAAAATACTTAACAGAAAATCCCTTGCAAGAGTAAGCTCAATGCCGGGTAAAACTGTAACGATAAACTTCTACAGCGTTGACGGTTTATATTTTGCCGACCTCCCGGGCTACGGCTATGCAAAGGTCAGCAAAAGCGAAAAACAACGCTGGGCAGGGCTTGTAGAGGGTTATCTTGCAGACGACAGAAATCTTCAGCTGGTATTTCAGCTGGTAGACTTCCGTCATCCCCCTACAGCTGACGACCTTATGATGATAGATTTTCTTATAGACAACGAAATTCCCTTTGTAATCGTACTTACAAAGGCGGATAAGCTAACTAAGAACGAAAGAAAAAAACGCAGAGAAGCACTGCTTACAGAGCTCCCCTGCGCTGAAGATATTCACATCATAGAATTTTCAGCTATGAACGGAGAGGGCGTAGAAGAAATACGCTCCATAATAGAAGAGATAGAAGAGGGAACAGAGTGACATCAATTTATTCGCTGACACCCACAAAAGCGGCGGAATATCTTAAAGAAAACGGTTTTAAAGCGTCGCAGGCAGATAATATCTTCAAGGATATATACGCCATCGGCGCTTGTTCTTTTGAAGAGATGAAG
>JAZSHW010000074.1:0-5163 GCA_045533495.1 Ruminiclostridium sp.
ACCGCCCGCGGGTGCAACCCTATAAACAACAATTTATCTATTAATTACATAATCTAAAGCACCCTCCTTAAAGAAGGTGCTTTGTGTCAATGGTTCATTATCCTTCCGTACAGCTCGGGTCTGCGGTCTCTGAACACGCCCCAGCTCTGACGGAATTCTCTGTTTGCTTCAAGGTCGGTAACAGAGGTTATTATCATTTCGCTGACTCTGTCTGCCTCTGTCATTATCTCACCTGTGACATCGGTTATAAAGGATGAACCATAGAAAGTGAGTGCCGATTCCTGATACTGATTATCTTCAGATGGAATAACCTCCTCTGTGCCTATTCTGTTTGCCGCTATGACAGGGATAAGATTAGATGCAGAATGTCCCTGCATCGCTCTTCTCCAATGGGGCATAGAATCACATTCCAAAATAGGCTCACTGCCTATAGCTGTGGGATATAAAAGCATATCCGCACCCATAAGTGCCATACATCTTGCCGCCTCAGGAAACCACTGGTCCCAACAGATACCGACACCGATATTGCCGTATCTTGTTTTCCATACCTTAAAGCCTGTATCTCCCGGAGTAAAATAGAATTTCTCCTGATAAAAGTGATCATCGGGAATATGACTTTTACGGTATACACCCATAAGACTACCGTCTGCATCTATCATAGCTATAGAATTAAAAAAGGTATTGCCGTACTTTTCGTAAAAGCTCACAGGGATAACTGTACCCGTTTCTCTTGCCACCTGCATAAAGCGTTTTACCGCAGGATTTTCTTCAGTGGTTTCGGCATAGTAGTAAAACTCGTAATTTCTCTGCTGACAGAAATAAGGCGTTTCAAAAAGTTCAGGGAGAAGTATCACCTTTGCCCCGTCACTTGCCGCCTGACGCACCATATATTCAGCCTTTGCGATATTCTCGTCACGCTCTTCATTACAGCTCATCTGTATTGCCGCTACCTTGACCTTACTCATTTTACCCCTCTTTTCTGTTATTTGTATTCCGGAATCTGATGTGTGATACAATGTATATTGCCGCCGCCGATAAGTATATCCCGTGCGTATATAGATATAACCTCTTTTTCGGGGAATACCGACTGCACTATTTCAAAGGCTCTCTTGTCCGCCTGCTCGTTTTCTCCACCGAAGGCAGGCATTACTACTGTCTTATTGCCGATATAGAGATTTACGTAGCTTGCGGAAAGTCTTTCGCTTACATCCCTTGTAGGCTCGCCAAAGCAGTAGTCAAGGCCTTCGACTTCCTCTTCTGTCATATAAACAGGCTTTGGCATAGGCAGTTTTATAACCTCTATCTTTTCGCCTGCGGCATCTGCACTGTTTTCGAGAACTTCAAGACAAGCCTTGCAGACCTTATGCTGTGGGTCGGTTTCATCCTCGCGCCAGGAAAGTAAAACCTTATGAGGTGCGGCAAAAACGCAGATATTGTCAACATGCTCGTTAGTTTCGTCACCGAGTATGCCGGCCGGTAGCCATATTACCTTTTCCGCTCCAAGACCCTCGCATAGTTTTTGCTCTATCTCAGTTTTTGAGAGTGCGGGATTTCTGCCGCCGCTTAAAAGGCAGGTTTCAGTAGTCATAACCGTACCCAGTCCGTCAACGCTGATGCTACCGCCCTCTAAAACAAAGTCGGAAAAATCATACACATCCATATCATAAAGGTCGCAGACCTTTTTTGCTATAGCGTTGTCCTTGTCCCAGGGGAAATAAAGTCCGTCATATAATCCGCCCCAGGCATTGAAGTACCAGTCCACACCTCTTATGTCGCCCTTTTGGCTTACGACAAATTCGGGGCTGACATCTCTTGCCCAGGCGTCGTCTGAGGACATCTCGACCACTCTTATATAATCGGGGAGTAGCCGTCTTGCATTGTCGTACTGAGCCGCACTTGCAAGCATAGTTACCTTTTCGCCTTTGGCAATAGCCTTTGCCACTTCGGCAAAGGCTTTTCTTGCTTTTACAGCACCATACTGCCAGGAATCTGCTCTTTCGGGAAATATCATAATACATCCGCTGTGAGTATTGAATTCCGCAGGCATACGGTATCCGTCTTTTTTAGGCGTACTGTCTTTTATTATTTTCATATTATACTAACTTTGTGCCAAGCTCGAAGGCCTTTTCGTTGATTTCGATAACCTTTTTAGGTACACATTCTTCAACTGCCTTTTTCCACGCCGCTTCATCAAAGCCCTTTAATACCTTTGATAAAACGCCCATAAGCACTACGTTTACAGCCTTTGCACTGCCTGCTTCGTTAGCGGCAGAAAGTGCGTCAACTGCGATAAGATTGATGCCCTTGTCAGCAATCTTTTCAAGAAGTCCATCGGGATACTGTGCCGCACCTGTGATAACAGGCATAGGGCTTATCTTCTGTGAGTTTGTGATAACTGTACCGCCCTTTTTGAGAGAGGAAAGCCATCTTGCAGCTTCTAACTGTTCAAAGGATACGATGATATCAGCCTGGCCCTTTTCGATAACAGGGCTGTATACCTTTTCGCCATACTTTATATAGGTTACTACAGAACCGCCACGCTGGCTCATTCCGTGTACCTCGCTTACCTTTACATCGTAACCTGCAGAGCCTAATACATTGCCTAATATACGGCTGGCAAGCAGAGTACCCTGACCGCCAACGCCTACGATCATAATTGAATTTGTGTTCATTGTGTTATCCCCCTCTTATTCTTCAATAGCACCGAACTTGCACATCTGGTTGCAGAGTCCACAGCCTACGCAGAGTGTAGCGTCAATAGTTACACCGTTTTCGCCCCAGCATAATGCAGGACAACCAATCTTCATACAAGCCTTGCAGTTCTTGCACTTGTCGGGATTTATTCTGAAGGGAGCTTTATGCTTTACAGTCTTAAGTAATGCACAAGGACGGCGAGCAATAATTACAGAAGGCTCGTCCTTTGCAAGCTCTTCCTTGATTACGCTTTCTGTTTCAGCAAGGTTATTGGGGTCAATAACTCTTACGCTGTTAATGCCTACAGCCTTCGCAAGTGCTTCAAGATTTACTGCCGCCGCAGGGTCGCCATAGATATTCATACCGTTTGCGGGGTTATTCTGATGACCTGTCATACCTGTGATGCTGTTATCAAGGATAAGTACGGTAGAATTGCTTCTGTTATATGCGATATTGATAAGGCCTGTAACACCGCTGTGGATAAAGGTACTGTCACCGATAACCGCTACGGACTTGCCCTCAAACTCGCCTTTTCTGCCTTTGTTAAAGCCGTGCAGACCACTGACAGAGGCACCCATACATACGGTAGTGTCGATGGCTGAAAGAGGAGCGGCAGAGCCTAAGGTATAGCAACCGATGTCACCGCTTACCATTACGCCAAGCTTCTTTAATATGTAGAATACACCTCTGTGGGGACATCCTGCACAAAGTACGGGAGGACGAACAGGAATAGCCTCGTCAAGAGTCGTAAATTCGTCAGCCTCGTTTAAAATTACCTGCTTAATCTTGCTCTGGAAATACTCGCCCTGAAGTGTGAATAATTCCTTGCCCTTTACCTCAATGCCATTCTTGCGGCAGTGGGTTTCGATAACGTCATCAAGCTCTTCAATTACGTATAAAACCTTTACCTTAGCGGCAAATTCCTTGATGAGATTTACAGGCAGAGGATTTACCATACCAAGCTTTAAGTAGCTTGCCTTGTCGCCAAGAGCTTCTTTAGCAAACTGGTAGCAGATACCTGATGTGATAACGCCGATTTCATCGCTGTTCATTTCGATAGTGTTGATGCCTGAATTTTCTGCATATTCTGTAAGCTTTAAGGTTCTTTCTTCAACTACAACGTGCTTTTTGATTGCATTTGCAGGAACCATTACATACTTAGCGATATCCTTTTTATATTCAGGCAGAGCCTTTTCCACTCTGTCACATTCTTCTACAGTAGACTGGGAATGGCTTACTCTTGTTGTAAGTCTTAAGATAACAGGAGTATCAAACTTCTCGGAGATTTCGTATGCAAGCTTTGTATATTCCTTGCACTCTGCTGAGTCAGAGGGCTCTAGCATAGGAACCTTTGCACCGATAGCATAGTGACGTGAATCCTGTTCGTTCTGGGAGCTGTGCATACCGGGGTCGTCAGCAACCGCTAACACAAAACCACCGTTTACACCTGTATAGGATGCTGTGAATAAGGGGTCAGCCGCAACATTTAAGCCTACGTGCTTCATAGCACAGAAGCTTCTTGCACCTGCAATGCTTGCACCTATTGCTACTTCGCAGGCTACCTTTTCGTTGGGAGCCCATTCGCAGTACATTTCTTCTGCGTTATACTTTGACGCATATTCGGTTATTTCGGTGCTGGGTGTACCGGGATAGCTTGATACCACGCCGACGCCTGCTTCATATAAGCCACGGGCTACAGCCTGATTACCTAACATTAATTTTGCCATAATAAAAATTCCTTTCGGTAAAAATTTACATAGTTCTGCATTTTAAATTAGATATTACCATTATACACTATTTTTTGCCTGTTGTAAATAATAAAATGAAAATGAGGAAGGAAATTGTTGTTTATCGCTCCGCTGTGGTTATTGTAGCCCCAAACAGTCCGAAGGACTGTGACGCCCTTTAGGGCAATATCCCACCTTACCCCCTTCCCCCTTAGGGAAGGGGGAGAAATGAGGGGCTACCGCCCCTTGTGACCCTTTGGGGCTACCGCCCCCAGCAGTCCAACAAGGACATATATTTTCCGATAAATCGGAAAATGGTCGCAGTCTTTCAGACTGCTGCGACGCCCTTTAGGGCAATGAAACACCCGTTTATATAAAGGTTTATGGGTTATTTGCCACTTTGTTTTAATTATAATCATTTCCGTAGGGGCGTCTGTTTCGCAAGAAACAGACGAGGTCTTTAGACCAACGGCTACTCAGACGCCCGCATAAATCCATACCAACATGAACCGCCGTAGGCGGAATTGGGTGCGGCAGCAGTCCAAGGGACTGCGACGGTCTTTAGATCAATGGCTCGCCGCCAAACAACAATTTATCTTGCATAAAAATTCCCTTGACCAATGGTCAAGGGATTCCTTAACATTTACCGAAGGTAAATATTTCATCCGACGCAGGCGGATTTCATCGAAACCTAAGGTTTCGATTTCACCGTGCCAAAGGCACGATTTCATTGCACCGCAGG
>JAZSHW010000094.1:0-8597 GCA_045533495.1 Ruminiclostridium sp.
AAGCAGCAGCCCTCATAGCAGCGTTGATTCCCTCTTTTGTTACGTTTGCACCCTTAACAACAGCCGTGAGAATAGTGGTGGAACCTGTGGGAACAGGAACTCTCTGTGCAGAACCGATGAGCTTGCCGTTGAGTTCAGGGATTACAAGACCGATAGCCTTTGCAGCACCTGTAGAGTTAGGAACGATGTTAGCAGCACCTGCTCTTGCTCTTCTGAGGTCACCCTTTCTGTGAGGACCATCAAGAATCATCTGGTCGCCTGTGTAAGCGTGGATTGTGCTCATGATACCGCTCTGGATAGGAGCATAATCGTTAAGAGCCTTAGCCATAGGAGCGAGGCAGTTTGTTGTGCAGGATGCAGCAGAAATGATTGTGTCATCCTTTGTAAGTGTGTTCTCGTTTACAGAGAATACGATTGTAGGAAGATCGTTACCTGCGGGAGCAGAAATTACAACCTTCTTAGCACCGGCATCAATGTGAGCCTGTGACTTTTCCTTAGAGCAGTAGAAACCTGTGCATTCGAGAACTACGTCTACATCAAGTTCGCCCCAGGGAAGTTCAGCAGCATTAGCCTTAGCATAAATCTTAAGTGTCTTGCCGTCTACTGTGATTGTACCAGCTTCGTCATCTGCTGTTACTGTGTGAAGGTTTTCACACATCTTACCGCAGTAACCACCCTGTGCTGTGTCATACTTTAAAAGATGAGCAAGCATTGAGGGCTTTGTAAGGTCGTTGATTGCAACTACCTCATAACCTTCTGCACCAAACATCTGTCTGAATGCAAGACGACCGATACGGCCAAAACCGTTAATAGCAACTTTAACTGACATTGGAATATTCCTCCTAAAATTTTAAATTTGCGTTGACTTTGTCTTCGCAATTTTTACCCTTTTATTATACTAAATTTTTCTCCTTTTATCAAGTGGTTTGATAAAAAAATATCAAAAAATACAATTTAAATAATGTAAACTTTTATCTTTGTTTTTTGTGCAAAATGTACAAGCTGTTGAATTCCTTAACATTTTATGTTAAAATAATATAAGAAAACGGAGGTTATTTATGAAATTATATATAACTGATTTGGACGGAACATTTCTTGACCATAAGGCAGAAATTCCAAGACTTACAGAGGCTGTGATAAACAGAGAAATAAAGAATGGTGTAAGCTTCACTTATGCCACTGCCCGTTCTATATATTCAGCTGAGCCTATAATGAAGAATATTAATATAACTTTACCTGTAATCACCCAGAACGGTACATTTATTGTTGATCCTATAACTAAAGAACAGCTTGTAACTCACTATTTCGGTGATAAATCAAGAGAATTTCTGATAAAATTTTTTGATGAACATAAGGAATCACTGCTTGTCTATGCATATTTTGATGGCGAAGAGCATGTAAGCTGGCTTACTTCTAATGTAAACAAAGGAGTAAAAAGATATATAAAGGATCGTGAGGGAGATAAACGTCTCAGACCCTGCGATAGCTATTCTTCCCTTTTTGATGGAGAAATATACTATGTTACTCTTATAATGCCCAAAATGTCAAAGGAAGAGCTTGATTTATATTTCGATAACAAAAACGGCTTTGCAAGAAACTACCAGCCTGACACCTACGATACAGAAGAATACTGGTACGAGATATACAGAGAAGACGTTTCCAAAGCAAACGCAGTGCTGGAGCTGAAAAAACTGCTCGATGCCGACGAGGTTATCTGCTTCGGAGATAATGTAAATGACCTTTCTATGTTTGACGTAGCTGATAGATGTTATGCAGTAAGTAATGCTGTGGATGAACTTAAAGAAAAAGCTACGAGAATAATAAGAAATAATAACCAAAGCGGAGTACCGTTATTTATTGCAGAGGAAAATTCTACGATATGGAGATACGATCAAAAACCATTGTACGATACTCCTGACGATGAATTATTTGCTAAGTGTATAGCAAAATCTGAAACAGAGCTTTCGCCTGAAGGAATAGGAACACTTAACGAAAAGCAGATACATTCGGTGCTGAAAAGCTACTTCTCCTCTTCCCTTTTTGATAAAGAAATAAAGATAGGAAGCTTTTATGCCGATTTAGTTACCGAAACAGGAATTTTTGAAATACAGACGCAGAATTTCAAAAAGCTTATTCCGAAGCTTGATGTGTTCTTGCAGGCGTCTCATGTTACTGTGGTCTACCCTTTCCATAAAAGAACAAGACTTAATTATTTTGATAAAAAATCAGGTGAACTTATTAAATCAGGTAATTTTGTTACTCATAAGGATATGACGGAATTTTTCCTTGAGCTATACCGCATAAAGCAGTATCTTAATAATAAAAATCTTACTATCTGCATTGCAAAGCTTGAAGTTGAGAATTTCCGCTATACAGCAAAGGATATGAAAAGACGAAAAACAGATCTTAAAAAGACAGTTCCTACAAAATTATCCGAGCTTATATACCTTGAAGAGCCTGAAAGCTATCGTATTTTCTTACCCGATGGTCTGCCCGAAGTGTTTACTAAAAAAGAATTTCAAAAGCTCTGTCGTATAAGTGAAGGGTCAATTCTTATAGAAATCCTTAAATATATGGGGATTATTGATTTCTGCGGTAAGCGTGGAAATGAGTATATTTACCGTATCAAATAAAGGAAATAAGCCGCTGACAAAAGTTTTCAGTCGGCTTTTTTTCAAAAAATTTAAAAAATATGGGACAAAAAGACAAATAAGTTTGTATTGTATTCAGATAGATAAAGGAGGAATAATTATGGTACCATTTTCTTCTTCAAATCAATTCGAAGAAATTTACGAAAGAAATGTAGAAACAATTTATAGAATTTGCTATATTTATCTTAAAAATGTTCAAGACACGCAGGATGCGGTTCAGGATACATTTTTAAAGCTGATCGAAAAAAACATCACTTTTTCTTCTGAAGAACACGAAAAATACTGGCTTATAAAAGTTTGTATCAACATCTGTAAAAATATGCTTTCGCATTGGAGCAGAAAAAACGTAGAAATTGAAAAAGCTGATGTAATGACAGTAAGCAAAGAAACCGATGACATTATTGATGAAATCTCAAAGTTGCCCGACAAGCTGAAAATTGTTATTTATCTTCATTATTATGATGGATATACAAGTGAAGAAATCGGAAAAATGCTACATATCACATCGTCGGGAGTCAGAAACAGATTGCAAAGAGCTAAAGCTATGCTCAAAACTATTATTGATGAAGAAAGGAAGGGTTAATATGTTGATAAAAAAAGCATTTGAAGAAATCACACCTACACAAGCACAAAAAGTTGAAATGCTGAATAAAGTCAAAGTCGGAACAGATACGGCATTGATAAAACAACGCCGTAATAAATTTGTAAATCGTTTATGTGTTGTCGGTGCTGCTTGTCTTTCTGTTTTTGTTTGCGTTATTGCACTTTCTGTTTTCATAAATAGCACAGGTAAGCCAATATCTGTAAGCGGAAACAGAAATTCTATATTAGAGCTTAATAGCAATATATATGACTCCGGCTCATATGCAGACCCTGCATTTCCTTCGTATGAATCAAGCAAAACAGAAGAAAATTCATCAAATACTCACGAAACCGATTCAACTATCGAATCAGATTTACCGTCAGCTCCCGAGACTATAACTACAGAAAGCTCAGAAACGGAGCCTCCTGAAACGATAGCTACAGACCCTCCAGCTCCTGTAATAGAATATGCAGAAAATATAACGCTTAAGTTCATAGGAGACGCATCTTTCACTCAGAAAGGTATGCTCTATCTTATCGCTGTAGATGATGATTTTCCTGACAATGACGAAATTTTAGATATGACAGGAAGATTACCCTCTGAAGAATTTTACATCAACACTGAACAGGACGGAACAAAGCTTCTTGATAGCCTTCAATGCGGAGTTTACGTTGTAACAGGCCCCTTATTCAGTCCGACGAGTGCATCGGGATTTACTACGGTAAAAATCGACGCAGATATGAGCGGTACTACTGTAGAAATTAATCTTAATACACCAGATATTCCCCTTGATAAGGTCAATGACGGGCAGAACAGTAACGCTACACTCAGAGATCTTACAGATGCTGAAGAACAAGCTATTTACAAAATATTTGAGGAAGAAATATCGTATAATGGCAGAAAATATATTCCCGTTGATACAGTATATGGGGCATCTGATTATGAAACGTTGGAAGTAGCCAGAGAATATCTCAACGGCTACACATTTAACGATGAATTAGTGCCTAACTTCAGAATAATAACAGATACTCTTCTTAATCAAGACCAAAGCAAAGGATTGAGTGTAAAGCTTTATTCAATCAAGAAAACCACTGAAAAATGGTATGGCGAAGAGCTGTATTATATGCTTATTAACGGCAAATTATATGACAGCGAAGAATTCAGTAAAATTGCTTTATTGAGAAAAGTTGATATACCGTATATCAACAACAATACTAATGAATCGTTCTTCTATAAAATATATATCGATGAAGAAATTATCGGCGATTGCACGGAAATATACACAGGAGATGTGATGCGTACGTCGTTCACAGCGGCATACTATGATATTGAAACGGCATTAACTTTACTTAAAACCGAAAACGGCGAAAAGATAACCAATAAAAAGGTGATTTTCCGTTACGTTAATGGTATAGAATATTACAATTACGTTGCAAATAACGAGAAGCCCCATCTGAAAGGATATAATGACTGTGTAGTCATGAACGTTGATAGCAACGGTAATATGACAGCTATTGAATATTATATGGTTATGAGCGGCTTTTATCTTGGTGTGCTTACACGGGAGGATGCTATAAAAATGGGCGGCTATCCAATTTATCGTGTTGGCGAAAATAACTTTTTTGAATATATGCTGACAATACCATATGAGCAGTATCCGGACTTATGTGATGAACTTTCGGAAGCTGATAAGGAAAATCTTGCATATAACGGGGATTATGAATATCCTGAAGCTGAATAAATTATAAAAAAGGCAGACCTACCCTTTTGGTAAGTCTGCCTTTAAAATTTTATTGTTCTCTTATAATTATAGTTATTTCTTCACCATCACATCATAACACAGATAATCACCATTATCGGTAAGTATCTTATTATAACTTACTTCCTTGTACCCTCTTTTAAGATAGATACTTTTTGCAGGTAATGAGGCATCTATTATAATTTCGTCGTATGCTTGTCTTACCTTGCTTTCAGCAAAATCAAGCAATTCCCTGCCGTAGCCTTTCTTCTGATGCTTTGGCGATACGAATAATCGCAATATCTCATTTTCCTTGACGGTAACAGTTCCGACGATTTCATCCTCTATAACACAAAGATAAACTATGTTGTTTTCTATATCCTTTTCTATTTTATCCCTGCTATGATGCTTTTTAAAGAAATCTACTGCTCCTGTCGGATAGTATTTAGGATAAACCGCATCAACAGTATGCTGGGTTATATCGTAAACTATATCGGTATCCTTTATTGTAGCAACTTTTATCAAGGAATATCACCCCTTTAAATATCTTACTGCTATCTGTGTGCGATGTTCAAGTCCTGTCTTTTCGAGTATAACGCTTATATAATTTCTTACTGTTCCGTTTGATAAAAACAGTTTATCGGCAATTTCCTGGTTGGAAAGCCCTTCTGCAATCAGTTTTACTACATCAAGTTCTCTTTCGGATAAAAGCTCAAAAATGGCACTGCATCCTGAGTTTTTTACCGCAGATTCTCTTATATATTGCAATATATCCTCTTGAAATACTGTACCGCCTGTATGCACCGTTCTTATAGCATTAAAAATACCGTCTGTGGGAGTGTTTTTAAGTATGTAACCACTGACACCCACTTTTAACGCTCTATAGATAAGCTCCTGTTCATCGAAAGTAGTGAGTAGAAGCGGCTTGCAAAGATTTTCTCTTAGCATTATTTCAGCGGCTTCAATTCCATCCATTTCAGGCATACGGATATCAAGAAGTGCAATATCTATTTCGTTTTCTCTGCAGAGTTTTAAAGCTTCTTTTCCGTTACTGCCTATTCCGACTATCTCAAAATCGGGCTGTGACGAAATAATTAATTTAAGCCCTTCTCTTATAAGTGCGTCATCGTCTGCTAAAATCAGTTTCATAATTAAAAATTCTCCTTTTTAGAGCTTAAAAAGATTTACAGTGTGAAAGCCGTCTTCTCTTTGTAAAAATAAACATTTTCCATTTGCCTGCTCTGTTCTTTCTTCGATCGCGGTAAGACCCATTCCTTTTACGAATTTACCGTTTTCTCTGCCGTTGTCGGCATATTCCACTCTCACAAGCTTGTTCATAATTGCAATTTTCAACGAAAATTTATCAGCCTGCGAGTGTTTTAGCGTATTGGTCATACTTTCGATGAGGTTATCCCTGATACAGTTCCATACAGTAAAAGGAATTGCATCTGTATCTCCTTCGATGTTAAGTGCTGTCTCAAAATTATATTCAGCCTTGTATTTATCAAGTATTTCCTTTATTTCAGCCATACCGACAGATTTTATATCAGGTCTTTCCTGCCTTAATGACATTCTGATAGAATCAACCCCGCTACGCAGATTTTCTGCAGCTGTTTCGATACATTTTTCTGCTTGTTCGGGATTTGTCTTTATATTAAGTTTAGCAGCTTCAAGCAGAAGAATGCTACCTGAAATTCCGTGTCCTAACTGATCGTGTATTCTTACGGAAAAACGGCTTCTCTCTTCTAAGGCGGCAGTTTCTTTTACAGTTTTTGTATATGCTACAAGGTTGTTTATCTTTTCCTTTTGTACTGATATCTCTTTTCTGCTTTCTCTGAGTGTTTCTCTGGTATTTTCAAGGATAGAAAATACTATTCTTGAAAAGGCAAGAAATCCGCAGAGAATAAGCGACATTACAATGTCAATAGGTTTAGGAGAAATTATAAACAGCAAGATAGCGATTAGAATTCCCGATAAATGATAGAAATATTTTCCTTCGGTGATAAGCTCTGTAATTTCAATAACAGTAAATAACATGACGTATATGTAGCTACCGATTCCTGTCACGAATACCAAAGCGAGCGATAAAGCATTTGCGATAATAACTATTTTTTTTGAGGGCTTTTTTCTTGACATAAGCAGAAAGTCAAGCAGAAAAAAGCAGGAAAAGGCGAGTACGGGTATAACCGTATCGCCTGACATCATTTTATCCGATATTGCAATAAGTGTTGCCGCAATAAGTGATATTACCTTTACGAGAAGATAGAATAACGGTAAAGACATCTTTTCTCCTTTTTACTTTGCTCTTTTTGAGAATATAACTGCAGAAGCAAGGAATAAAAGCACCGTATAAAGAGCAAGTACTGTTATGTTTATAAGAGGGTTCGCTGTGCTTCCACCAACTAAATCAGTAAACCAGAACTGAGGAGTCAGCATTGATATGTACTTGAGAGGACCTGCACTGTCCATAATCGGGAAGAACGCACCACCGAGTATTGAACCGAGACCTGCTATACAGCCTGAAAGCATAAATATCGTTGATTTTTCGTTTACAACCAGTGCAATGAAAATAGCAAGTGCTGTAGAGACAAGTGCAAAAAGGATATTTGCGATAAGAACGTAAGGAATACTGAAGGTTATTTCAGCACCTGAGATAATAAGGAATAATAGTACAGGTAACATTACAAGTAGGGATGAAATTGAGGAAGCTATTGATGTTCCTATAATGTATTGCATACCGGTTACAGATGAGGCTCTCATTCTGTTATATGTACCGTATGTCTTGTCGTCTATTACTGCAAGAGTTACAAAGATACCTACACCGTAAACAAGCATTGTAAGAAAACCTGCTGAGAAGTAATAGCCTGACTGCACATATACAGCTTCTCTTGAGGAAACAACTGCACTTTCAGTAGTAAGCTCTGCCCCTGTTTCAGTGGATAATATTTCTATAAGCATGTCCTTGTCACCCTTTGCGGCCGCTGATGCTACATCAGCACTACGCATAAAGCCGTCGATATAAACGCTTACATAAGCGGCATTTTCGTAATCGTCAAGAGTTGTGCTTGTAATTTTCTTAATGTTACCATCAATTACGCTTTGCTGAAAGCTTTCGGGTATCTCTATTATAGCAGAAATATCGGTATTAATCAACATATCGTTATATTTTTCTGATGTAGATTCTTCAACGATATTCATATTTACTTTTTCGTTAAAGTAGGATTTAAGGCACTCAGAAAGCTCGGAATTATCATTGTCGATTACTGCAACATCAATTTTTTCTTCAGTCATAAATACATCAGCAGTGCTTCTGCCGGGGAAATATAAAGCTATACCTGCAATACCGCATAAAAGGGCTAATATTATAGCTATTTTTAGTCTACGAAGTGTACCGCAGAAGATTTTTACTATATTGTTCATTTTTATTTCCTTTCAGCTTATACCGCATTTTTCTTTGAGAATATAACTGCACCTGATATTGTTAAAGCTACAAATATGGCAAGACTTATAAGTGTGACAACTATTGCACCTGATCCATCACCAAATAAAGTGAGATCGAATGCCGCCTGCTGGATAAGGTACGGAGGAAGACTATTACTATACCCTTCTATAAAAATTTCCTTTG
>JAZSHW010000061.1:0-20159 GCA_045533495.1 Ruminiclostridium sp.
TTATATCGGCGTTTGTGGGCTATTTTCCTCCTTGATTTATATTATCATCATTCCGTAGGGGCGACCTGTGGTCGCCCGTTATTATTCATTAACACAACCTGCCATCAAATTTCAATTTGACAAACACCTAATGCGTGAAACCTCCGTTCACGAGGTTATGATAATTACAAACATTTCCAAAGGCGGAAATGGGTGCGGCAGCAGTCCATCGAACTGCGACGATCTTCAGATCATTGGCTCGCCGCCAAACAACAATATGTCCTAAAAGTGCTACAAAAAGGCAATAAAATTATGTCTTTTCGTGAAAAAATGTGCTATTATTAAATTAACTTAATAAGGCAAATTAAATAACGAAAGGACGGAATGCAATATGAACAAAAAAAGAATACTTTCGGCAACCCTTTCTGCGTTGATGTTAGTAGGTGTAGTAACAGGCTGTAATGGCAAGGACACCACCACCGGTACAGAACCACCTGAAACCACAACGGTAACAGGCGACCCCAATGCAGAGCTTGAAAGCTCAGTGGACTGGGAAAGTATGGCACAGGATGGCGAAGTCGATGCAGCAGACGAGGTTGGCACAGGCGAGCTTTATGAATCAGGCAAGAAGGCAGGAAAAGTAACAGCTTTATGCTATTACGACCTTGCTCAAACTCAGCCCGAGCTTGCAGAAATCCTTGCAACACGCTTTGGCGGCACTATTGAAACTATAGCAGCACAAAGCGGTTCTGTGTATTTTGAAAAGCTTGCAACGCTTATAGCGTCAGGAGATTCACCTGATATTGTAAGATATGACTGGATGGCATATCCCTGGGGCGTATCACAGAACTTATTCACACCTCTTGATGGCTGGCTCGATATGGATGATCCCTTATGGGCAGACGAGAAGAGTGTAATTGAATCCTTTGCCTATGCAGGAAAGCACTATTACTTCCCCTCTGCAACACAGACAAATTTTGCTATAATCTATAATACAAACAATATCGAGCTTGCAGGTCTTGAAGATCCTTACGAGCTTTACATGAAGGGCGACTGGACATGGGATACCTTTGAAGATCTCATGCGTCAGTGGGCAAACCGTGACGAAGAAAACATAAGCTTTACAGGCGGCTCATGGTCATCAATGATGTTTATAAATACCACAGGCACAAAGCTCATTGATATGACAGGTACAGATATTGTAAACAAAATGAAGAACGAAAATGTTCAGCGTACTATGGACTGGATCGCTAAGCTGAAGAATGAAGGCCTTGTAGGCGATGGCTTTATTGATCCCGCTCAGGCGTTCCTTGATGGCAAGCTCCTGTTCCTTGGTATGGGTCTTACATGGGGCTACGAAAGTGCTCAGGAGAGCCTTTTCAAAAAGGATCTCCCCGGCGAGATAGTTGCTCTCCCGTTCCCCAGAGATCCTCAGGCTGATAAGTATTATTTAAGCTCTGACACCTACGGCTTTATGATTCCTGCAGGTGCTAAGAATGTTCAGGGTGGCGTACAGTGGATACTCAGCGGCAGAATTTACGAAACCGATCCCGAGCTTATCGAAGCATCAAGAGAAGAGCTTATGTATGACGGTCCGAACTATTATCCTAAATGTTCAGGCTGTAAGTATGACTTTGTAGAAAACGATCAGCACAGAACTCTTGATTCATGCCCCGAATGTAACGAGCCCAGAAAGGCAAAGTATAAGCCCGTATACTCACCTGAGCAGATGGCTATTAACGATGATATGAAGAGTCCTGAAAAATTCGGTCTTATATTCGATAGTGCTGTAGGCTTCAGCGATGACTTTTCAAGCCTCTTTGTAGGTGATGAGGAATCCCTTTTAGACGGTCCTCTTTACTACGGTACTTCTTATACACAGTTGCGTGAATCTAAGGAAGGTCATGTAGACAGCTATCTTGAACCTATCCGTCAGCTTATCAGACAGGCGGCAGGCGAACAATAAAATTTCCAAGTACTTTCATAATATACAAAACGGACAACTATGACTGACAGTTATAGCTGTCCGTTTTGCATTTTCTAATTTTTATCCTGTAGCATAAAAATTTCTTTACATCTGTCAGCGTTTGTGGTACAATAACTATATATGGGAGTAATCAGGTTTTATCCTGATTTTTAAAATGTAAGATATACAGAAAATTTCTGTCATATATAATGTAATTGCGTTTAACAGAAAGGCGATATCATGAATAAAATCAAAAGGCTTATATCTGCGGTGTTGTCTGCCGCTGTTATAATAGGCTGCTTAGCAGTAAACGCCCACGCCGAGGAGGCAGGTTCGGCGATAGTAACAGGCTTTGACCCCTATACCGACAAGGTGTGGAGCGAGGCTGTCTATATGGTGAATACCGACACGGGTGATGTGGTATTTGAAAAGAATGCAGAAAAGAAGATGTACCCCGCATCTACAGCAAAGATAATGACTGCTATCATAGCCCTTGAAAGTGTATCCGACTGGAACAAGAAGGTTACTATCCCCTACGACTGCTTTAACGAATTCTGGAGTGATGACCCTAATAAGAACGATCCCTCCAATGCGGCAATTGAACCTTTACAGGAAAACCTTACCTATAAGGATTGCATCTATGGACTTATGCTACCCTCAGGCTGTGAGGCGGCAAATATCCTTGCTTATAATATCTGCAACGGTAATATGCAGGCATTTTTTGACAAGATGAATAAAAAGGCAAAGGAGCTTGGCTGTACAGGTACAAACTTCACCAATGCCCACGGATTGCACGAGGATGAGAATTACACCACCGCAAAGGATATGTTCCTTATTTCTCAGTATGCAATGAAGAATCCCAAATTTGCCGAAGTGGTAAGCACCTATGAATATGCAATGCCTGAGAACGAATACAACCCTGACGGCTACAGCATATTCAGTACGATTTCTCTTATCCGTCCCACCAGTGTATATTTTTATGAATACGCCTATGGTATAAAGACAGGTACTACCGACCAGGCAGGAAGATGTCTTGTATCAGGTGCAAAAAAGCAGTACAACTATATGCTTGTTACTCTCAAAGCACCCTACCGTGACAGCGAGGGAGAATATTACGAAGAGTGGTATTCGATGGTAGATCACATCAATTTATATGAGTGGGCATTTGAGAATTTCGCTATGACTACAATCATAGAGAAGAACGAGCAGATTACAGAAATACCCGTTATACTTGGCGAAAATGCAAATCACGTTATTGTAAAGCCTGACAGAGACTTTACCGCTCTTATGCCCAAGGCAATTGATGCAAAGAGCGTGCAGAAGGTGATAACCACTTATGAAGAGGTGACCGCACCCGTCAAGAAGGGCGATATCTTAGGCGTTATGGATGTAAAGTTCAAGGGCGAAACCATTGTAACGGTAAACCTTATAGCGTCAAAGGACGTTAAACGTTCTGAATTTGACTATTATATGGGCAGAATAAATAAGCAGTTTACCGAGCCCTGGTTCATAATCTCGGTTATCTGCTTTGTAATACTACTCGTATGCTTTATTGTAACAAAAGCCATTGATGATAAAAACAGGAGAAAGCGTAAGGCACAGGAAAAACGCCGTATGAGCAATTACGCTAAGAAGCGCTGATGTTATCTGTAAATATAATTTGTCTTGGCAGACTTAAAGAAGATTATCTGAGAGCCGCCTGCAAGGAATACGAAAAAAGACTTGGTACGATGTGCAAGCTTACTATAACAGAGTTAGAGCCTGTAAATCTGCCCCAGACCCCCTCCGATAAGCAGATAGAAAACGCTCTTTCGAAGGAAGGGGAAATGATAGAGGCAAAGCTCCTTAAAAACGCAGTCACCTATGCTATGTGTATAGAGGGCAAGCAGAGAAGCAGTGAACAGCTTGCAAAGGAATTTGCAGATATCGCCCTGATGGGTAAATCAGCGGTGAATTTTATAATCGGCAGTTCCTTCGGGTTAGCACCGGAAATAAAGTCAATGGCCGACTACAGGCTGTCAATGTCACAGATGACCTTTCCCCATCAGTTGGCAAGGGTAATGCTTTTAGAACAGATATACAGAGCCCACAGTATAAACGCAGGAAGTAAATATCATAAATGAAAAAAATCCGTGAGTAATCACGGATTTCAGCGTTTTAGGAAGTGAATAGCTAAATTGTGAATTTTTCAATTTATCGAACAAGTTTGTTGTGAGGCTGCATAAAATTTATCTTGCTATTTTGGTGATATTCACGATTTGAAAAAATTTTTAATTTTCATCTAACAAAACAGTTCTTTTTTTGTTATTTAATGTAGAGGGTGCAATTTACATATGTCTGTTTGTATTTGCGGCTTCAATATTAAAATTATTGACTAAGTCAAGAAAGGACATTAAAACGAGGATTAATTCAGAAGCAAGCTTGCTGATTTTAAGCAACGGAAAAACGCTTTCCGGGTCGTCAGTAACACTGAACAACAATCAAAGTTCAGTTAGTTCAAATACTTTATTTGCAAGTAAAAGAGATAAATTTGTCTATTCTTCGTCAGAATCTATATCAACTTATTCTGTGAATACAGGGACAAGGTCTGCCAGAAGTGCCAAAACCCCGATACAGAAAAGGAAGCTGCCTATTTTATTAGCTTGCAAAATAGCCGGTATTGATTGTAGTGATACAGGTGTACCGAGAATAAACGGCTCGGCTGATGCACAGGCATATAATAACGCCTTGGCGCAGATACAGGGTGACCATGAAAAGCTCGAGTATAACGCCTCATACCGCTATAGTCAGACGGGTAATAATTCCTATGGGCTGCCCCAGCCCAGAAGGTCGTGTGCCGCATTTGCGTTGGCAACGGCTTTAAGCATTAAATATAATAGGCAGATAACACCCGAACATATCGAAACAGACGATGACGGTTTCTGGGCAAATGATTGGATAGACGAAAATGTAGATAATATATACTGGAACGACGGAAACGTCTCAGGTACGGCATATTGGATAACTTCGGATAGCCCTGCAGAAACCTTCAGAGGTATTGACGCACAGCTTTATCTCGGTAATCCCGTTCTTATACATGCAAATGGTACAGATAGAAATGGAGAACCGTCCGAACATTGGGCAACTGTAATCGGAAAAGAAAACGGAGAATACATTATTATAGATCCTTGGGATGGAACGGAACGCACATTGGATGAAATGGAGATTTATGGTATAGGATATAGCGGAGATGAAATGGGTGAGATCTTAGACTATACGATCATCTCTAATCTATATTAACAGAAAGGCGGCAACCCTGATGAAGAAAAAAATAACGTCGTTTTTAATAGTTATCGCATTTGCATTTTATGGTGCAGGATGCTCTATAGTAGAAAGTGGAACATCAAATAGCAATGACAACTCGCTTTCAGATGTTTCGGATTCGACATCTACTACCACATCAACAGAGCAAACTTCAGCTACAGTAACCGCTATGCCTGAAACTACAACAACTCAGTCGGAAGAAACTATAACCTCTGAACCGGATCCGCCTAAAGAGCTTACAGAAAATGAGCAGATACTGAAGATTGTCTATGATTATAGCCATTTTATATTTATAACATCCTTCCCTATAAATAAATGGAATTTTGATATTGTTTACAAAGAAGATAAAATATATGTTGATAGAGACACAAATGAGGTTATTTCTTCGTCGGAGGATGCACAGAGGCTCAGCACTACACTGTACAGGGCGAAGGAAAGCTGGATAAATGAGCTTAACGGTATGGTAACCGAAAATATGAAGAATGATTTGTTTAACAAACGCATTTATGTCTATCAAAATGAATGGTATATCAGACCGACGAGTGGCGGAGGAGGTATAGGGCTCGGACAGTCAGAGCTTATCCTTGATTCTTACGAAAAGCCCGACGAAAATACCCTTATACTTAATTTTACCTGCATCGGTTACAAAGAGGATTGGGGAACAGATGAAGATATTATAGAAGAAGAACAAGTGATTTTAAAAAAGACTGAAAACGGTTATCTGATAGATCAATGCAACTTTTATGCGACAGAATGGCTTGCACGCTTTTCAAAATTAAAGTACGGATCAGAGTACTATACTATTCAAATACGATAAAGAAAAAATCCGTGAGCGATCACGGATTTTTTTGCGGGTGCAACGTCCGCCGAATTGAAATTTGCTGTGCAAATTTCAGAACCCATACCCGTCCATCCTGTCTTCCATATTGTACTTTCTTGTAAGCTCGGCTAAAGCGGTATCAAATTCATTTTCCCACTTTTCCTTATCGGGATAAAGAGCCTTTGCGATATTAAGATAAGAGCGGAGTGTTCCGTCCTGCTCGCCCTTTGGTATCATCGGCAGGGGATTTTCATAAAGCCTTGTGTAATGGGCACAGGCGTTTCTGAGGTCTGACAGACAAAGCAGATAGTTTTCTACCATACGATAATTGAGGTCGTAATACTTTGCCGACAGCTCCTTCTGATCCGCTTCTTTCATATCTATATAGAAATACGTAAGATTGCCGAAGCTGAAAAGCTCCATCGCTACCCATACAGGCATAACACCGCCGTATTTGTTTTTATGGTGCTTTACAAAATCCTCAGATTCGTTAAGCTCCATAAGCCTTTCAATACGGGTGAGATGAGAGGCGTGGTTATGTCCCGAATCAAAGGTGGATGCATTGAGATATCCCAAAGCACCGTACTTCATAGCGTGGTAGTTTGACACTATCGCACGAAAGCTTATCTCTATCTCCTCAAGAAATGTCATAATAAGACGGCGGAGCTGTCTGTCAAACTCATATAACTGCATACCATCTTCAAAGGTGGTCCCTTTTTTGTATCTGCCCTTTTTACTGTCTTTAAATGGTGCAAAGTAATGAGCAAGACGATAATAGTTTATATTGGTAAGACATTTCTTTGCATATTCGATATCATTTATTTCACAACCTCGTTCCTGCAATATTTCAATCTGTTGCTTTATAGTGGACGGGGTCTTGTTATATCCTCTTTGCTGAGCCATTATCTGTTCCTTTCCTTATATCTTCTAAAAATTGTACCGCCGCTTAAGCGGCGGTACAGAACATAGGAGAAAAAATGAAGAGATTAATTATTCTACTGTAAATGTGCTGATAAGCTCCTTGAGCATTGTAGCCTGACCTGAAAGCTCTTCAGACGCTGCCGCAGACTCTTCTGCTGTAGCAGAGTTTGTCTGTACTACGTTTGAAATCTGATCTACGCCTACTGTGATCTGCTCGATGGATTCTGCTGTGCGTCTTGACGCTGTGGAGATTTCTCCGTTTATCTTTGCAACTTCACCTGCCGCATCGGATACAGCGTTCATTCTCTGAGCAACCTCATCAACAAGAGCATTACCCTTTGAGATAGAAGCAACAGTGCTTTCAATAAGTGATGTAGTATTGTTTACAGCCTCTGCAGACTTACCTGCAAGGTTTCTTACTTCGTCAGCAACTACTGCAAAGCCCTTACCTGCTTCACCTGCTCTTGCAGCTTCAACAGCCGCATTGAGAGAAAGTATATTTGTCTGGAAAGCGATATCTTCAATAGTTTTGATGATAGCCTGGATTTCGTTTGAATATGTGCTGATTTCTTCCATAGCGGAAACGAGTTCGGACATCTTCTGATTAGCTTCGTTCATTTCTGCTCCCGCTTCGCCCGTCTTCTTGCTTGCGTTTTCAGCACTGTTTGCATTTTCCTTGATCTGCTGAGCAATTACTGTGATAGTAGCCGCTAATTCCTGTACGGAAGAAGCCTGCTCTGTAGCACCCTGAGAAAGTGCCTGAGCACCTGCAGATACCTGATCAGAGCCTGCAGAAACCTGATCTGCCGCAATGTTGATCTGTGTCATCGTATCATTGAGGTTTGTTCTTAAGTTGTTGATAGAAGCGAGAATGTTTTCAAAATCGCCTATGTACATTGTTTCGTCAGTAGATCTTGCTGTAAGATCGCCGATTGATAAGGATTCGAGAACTGTGTCGATATCCGCAATAACCTTGCCCATACGCTTGGAAAGATCTCTTGTGCTTTCTGCAAGCGTGCCGATCTCGTCCTTTGACTGATAAGTAATATCAACATTGAAATTGCCTGAGCTCATGCTTTCAGCAGCCTTCTGTACCTGCTTTACACCTGCACAGATGAGCTTTGTAACAACAAACGACATAAGTAATGCAACAACTATTGCAATTACGCCGATAACAGCGATGATAAGATTTGTAAGATCTGCCTTTACAACTATCTGGTTGAATTCCTTATCTGCCATTTCATCACAGTAGCTCTGGATACCGTCTACTGTAGTCATAACAGTTTCAAGTGAGGGCATAAGTCTTGTCTTATATACTTCGTATGCTCCCTCAGAATCGTTTGCCTTTGCTTTTGTTGCAAGGTCATCAAAGAAGGAATGAGCCGTCTCACACTCTGCCTTGATTGTGTCAAGGGCCGTCTTGTCGCCGATATATACATTTTGAAGCTCGTCAACATCGTGTTCAAGAGTAGCTAAATTAGTCTGTGCTTCTGTAAGATACTTGTCGATCATTGAAGCGTCGGACTCGCTTATCGCCTGTAACAGATCCTTAGCACTTTCCTGGAGTTTTATATCTATCTCATCCGCAAGCTCTACACTCTTGAAGGTGTTGGTGTAAAACTCCTCTATTATGCTTTTAACGGAAAGAAAAGCTGTACATGAAAATACTGTAATAAGTACCATAAGAGCCAGTATTATGCCGAATGCAGTATACAGCTTTGTTCTTACCTTTGCGTTCTTTAAAAATTTCATAACATCTGTATTTCCTTATAGCTTTAAGGAAATACCTTCCTCCCTTCGCCTTAGGCTATTTTATATTTATAGCCATTTAATGTGATATAATTTTATCATTTTTAAGGCCGTAAGTCAATAATTTATTGTCACATTTGTATAATAGACTGAAAATTTCTTATCCCGTTTTAGCACTTTGTACAAAAAAAGCCGCAGCGAAACACACTGCGGCTATTTGTAAACTTAAAGGATTTTAAATTTTAACCATTTTACCCTTTTTAAAGGAATAGATAAACATCTCCTTTACGGGTAAGGAAAAGGCTTTTTCGAGAGCTTCGGCATACACTCTCAGCTGGAAGGAATAGTCCTCGGTCAGCTTTTCTTCGTCTGAAAAGCTGTCTGTCTTGTAGTCAACAAGCACTATTCCGTCCTTTTCGATAAAGAACATATCCGCAATACCCTGAACATAACATCCGTCTGTGATATTCTTATCCCGATAATCCTCTATAACTTCGGAAAGGATATTATCAGACAATCTGTGGAATATCGGGAACTCTCTGTAAATCTTTTCAGAGCAAAGCATACGCTGTGCCACTTCGTTTGTGAAGAAAAGACTGATATCAGCGGGCTTTATGCAATCTCTTTCTGCATCGCTCAGAAAATCATCAGTACAGTTTCTGATATAATCTGCCGCCTCCTGTTCAGACACAGGCTTATCAAAGGGGATATGCTCCATAAGCTTGTGGTATGCGTCGCCCCTTTTCTTACCGGACAGCTTTTTACCGTCAGCTTCCCGTAAAAATGTAGGATAGGAGATATAAAGCTTACCCTTTTCGTCATCGTTATCGTTATCCCGACGCTTCATAGAAGCAAGCCCAGTCGCTGTGTACTTTGCCGCAATCTCAGTGGATGCCTTGTAGGTATATCCGCTCGTTATCTGAGATTTTATTTCCTCTGCGATGCTGTCGGCCTGCTGTGTATCGGAGGAATTATCCTCTTCGGTATCTGCAATATCACCCTCAGAGCTGTCGCCGATAAAGTCGTCGAGCGAAACTGCCTGATATCTGATGTGGCCTACCGTTTCTTCTGCAGAGGTAATGAGGGTGTCAGAAGAGCTTTGTTCAAGCATTTTTATAAAGGGGATAAGTATCCAGGAAAGATAATTATCCTTTGTTAAAAGAGCCGCAGAGCTGTCGTTTGCGGGGATTTCGACAGCTATTTCCGTTTTTCTGCCCTTGCTTAAAGGTTTGCCTGTGAATATAAGCTTGTATTTTGCTCTTGTAGCGGCAACATATAACAGCCGCATTTCTTCACTGCGAAGCTTTTCAATTATCTTTTCTGCGGTTTTCTTGTAGGAAGGCGAGGGTATTCTTGACATGAGCGACTTGTTTACATCGCAGATGCTGATGCCATATTTACGGCTCATAACAACATCCTTTGTAGCGTCAGATCTGTTGAAATCCTTACCGCAGTCGCATACAAAAACTATAGGGAATTCAAGGCCCTTGGATGCGTGGATGGACATTATCTGTACACCCGATGTCGCTTTACCTGAAGTAAGCTCTGCTTTCTGCCCCTTCTTCTTCATATTATCTATATGGTTTAAGAAGTCGGATAAAATGCTGTCGCTGTGATAACTGCAGAAATTATTCGCAAGGGATAAAAGGCTGTCCAAATTCGCTCTGCGTTTTTCGCCGTTTTCTCCTACAGTAAGCAGATCGGCTACAGAAGTAGTATCATAGATGTGTTTGATAAGCTCTGCAGGTGAGCTTGCCGCCATAACACCTCTCAGGCGGTCAAGCTGTATCTCAAATTCTGTACATTCTTTATCGGACATAGAGCCGAAAAGCTCGGGATTATCGTTGTAAAGCTTATATAAAGAGGGGAAATACTCTTCCTTTATTTCATAACCTTTTTTTGCCGCCTTTATACAGGCGTAAAGAGGTTTTCTCTGATGATAGCTTGCATAGGCTTTCAGTTCCTCTTCGCAGGTTTCGCGGATGCCTGCAATATCAAAGCCGATGGTACAGGTTCTTATTGCCGCCATCTTATCGGCTGAATACCCCACAAGACCTGACATAAGCAGTCTTGCAAGGCTTTCATCGTTATAGGGGTTGTCGATAATTTTAAGATAATCTGTCATTATCTCTATTTCGGGCTCTGAGAAGAAATCCCCGCCGCCTTTGGTTGTGGAGCTGATATCGTACCGGGCCAAAGCCTTAGCGTATGACGGAGCCTTGCTTGAATCGGCACGGAAAATTATCGCAAAATCCTCTGCGGTGCAGGGGCGGTTTTCTATCATATAGCCGCTTTTTATCATCTCGTTTATGCGGTGTGCCACATACATAGGCTCAGCGTCTGAATCGTTATCACAGATAACAATAACCTCGGTGATGTCGTCTTTGCTAACGGAGATATTCTCAGGATTGCCAAGCAGCAGCTGACTTGTTTTTGCATAGTCTGTACCGCCAAGCTTTTCTGTCATAATGGGACAGAATATCTCGTTTATACTGTTTATGACGTTATCTCTGCTACGGAAATTGTGGTTAAGACTGAGACAGGTGTAATCTGCGTCCTTTGTTACCTCGCTGAATACCTCTGACTGTGCACCTCTGAAAGCATAGATGGACTGCTTTATATCGCCTACGAAATAAAGATTCTGCTTGTTATCCGAAAGCATTCTGAAAATCTCATACTGCAGGCGGTTGCTGTCCTGAAATTCATCTACAACGATCATCTGAAGTCCGATATCATCCTTAAGAGAGGGATCGTTTTTCAGCATATTGTAAAGCTGTCTTTCGGCGTCAGAGTAGTCCGCCACGTTCATTGCCTGCTTTTCTGCGGCGTAAAGCTCCTCAAACCGTCTTGTAATATCTATAAGAATATCAATAACGGGCTGGCTGTTATAAAGAGCCTCTCTTGTTTCCTTTGCGTGCAATGCACTGTCGTAAAGCTTTGCCAGCGTTTCGGCTACCGCCTTGATATCTTCGCTGTCATTGCCGACCTTATTTTTTGTGTAGGGGGGTATAGTTTCTTTTATCTTTTTGATATCGAGGAAGGTAACGCTTGTAAAATCGTTATTACTTACAGCATTATCAAGCGTTTTAACAGCGTCGGCACATAAAGGGGACAGTGCCTCTATACATTCCTTTGCTCTTATCTGTGCGGCTTTTGGTTTTGTTTCAGCACAAATACTTTTATAAGCTTTTTCAATGGTATCGCACAGCCGGCTGAATTCTGCCTTTGTTGCATTATATTCGTCGGCGGAGCTGTCACGGATATCATCAAGTCTTGACTTGTCCTTACAATGCTCGTACCAGCTATCAGGCTCGGGAAGATTTGACGCAAAGGTGGAAATGCGGAGAACAGAGTCAATCAACAGCTTGTCGTTTTTGCCGACAAAATGCTCTAAAATAAGGCTGAGATCTTTTGCATCTGCGGTTTTGTAAAATTCCTCGACTGCAACCTCTGCCAAAGCATATCTTGTCATAGCCGCACGGGATTCTTCCATTATTTCAAAGCCTGAAGCAAGGGTGGAACGGTTGATGTATTCTCTTACAAGAGAAAAACAAAAGGAGCTTATGGTTGAAATTCTCGCATTATGTAAAGCGGTGATACGGCCACGGATAAATTCAGCATCTACGGGATTTTCAGACATTCTTTCCCTCATCATACGGATAAGCTTTGTCTTAAGCTCTGCAGCCGCCTTTTTTGTAAAGGTTATTACCGCAAGCTTTGAGGGGTCAATATCAGACGTCCTGTCGCAGAGTATATCTGCAATACGGGTGTTTAAAACGGCAGTCTTACCGCTGCCTGCACCTGCAGTAACTATCGCACCGCCGTTACGGTGATCTAATGCTATCTGCTGGTCGGGCTTCCAGGGTATTAAATTACTCATTGTTTTCACCTGCTTTTGTTGTGTTAGTGGACATAGTACTGAAGATGTCGACTTCAAACTGTGAAGAATCGGCATTTTTTATATTTGTAGCGTGTATATCCTTAACGCCGCATATTGACGAATAATGACAGAAAGTGCAGGATACAGGGGAAGAGTTATCGCAAAGAGGCTCAGCTGATATATTACCCTGCTTTACTTTACTCACGTTTTGGGCTATAGTGCCTGTTATGTGTTTTTTTAGCTTGTCAAATTTTTCGGGCGTTACAGTCTTTGCCTTGAAGAAATCGGAAATTTTTCCCTTCTTATCAGGGCAGTAGCTCTTATACAGCTCCTTTTCTTCGTAGCCTGCGGTATCCATTACAACTACGCCTTCTTCGGGATGATTTTTAAGCCACAGATCTCTCAGCTTTTCATCGTTTGGTTCTGCAAAATCAGACTGTGTATGAATGTCACCTGAGGGGTAATAGGTAGCGGAGGAGGGAATATAATCGGGGTTGCTTTCTGCAAGGGCAAAAAGATAGATAAGAAGCTGAAGGCTCAGACCGTAATACACATAGCTCATACCGAAGGTTTCAGGGCCTGTCTTGTAGTCAATGACCCTTATCTGTTTTTCTGATGAGGTGTTGTCATTTTCATCGGATTTTTCTATGGTTGCTATATCCACACGGTCAACAGTACCGTAAAGCTCTATTTCCTCCGTCTTTCCGTTTACATCCACAGAAATCCTGAAGGGCTTGGCGGTAAAGCCGTCGGGAGCGGTAAAGCCCTGCTTTAAATCAAGCTCGAAATAGCTTGGCTTAAATTTGCTTTTTGCAAGCTCTCCCGTCATATATTTAAGCAGATAGAAACAGATTTCGCCGAGATTTTTAAAAAGTGTGTTGAAGCGTACCGTGTGGTACTGCTCCTCCATCAGCTCCTCTTCACGATATTTTGCCAAAGCCTCGGCAACGGCGTCTTTTATTTTATCGTCAGCAATCGTCTTGTTGGGAGAAATTCCGTCATAGAATTTTTTAAAGCAGTAATCCATGACAAAATGCACTATATTACCTACATTCTGAGCGTTCATCTTCTTTGAAGAGGGAGTTCTGACGCCCAATCCATACTGGCAGAAGTAAGCAAAACGGCAGGAATTGAGGCTCTTTATTGCTGTGGGAGAAAGTCTCTTAAAGCCGAAAATAAGACCTGCTCTGTCAGAATTTATATCGTGTACGTTAGAGTTTTCGCAGACGGCTTTTCTTTCTATATTGTCGATAAGCTCTAAATAACGGTGGTCGTTTACGCTTCTGAGGGCGGATCTTATATCCTCTCCCGTTTCTCCGTCAAAAAGTCTGATGGCAAGCTGTTTTTCAGCAGAGCGTACACTCTCGCAGAAAAAGTCAGGCGGAAGCTTTGAAAGGTCGTTGCTTTCTGTTTTTATATCGAATATATCAAGGACTGTTTCCACCATTTCACCCATCTGCTCCTTATTTCCGCAGTAGGTTATATAAAGCTTTTCCGAGGGCAGGGTAAGTGCCTTGTAGCAGGCAGAAAGCTCTGCTGTATATCTGCTGTCGCCGTCTGCAAAAAGGTCGATGTTGTTTTCGGCAAGAGTTGCATATTCCTGCAATGTGAATACGCCGTCGTTATCGGTATCGCAGTTTGGAAAGCTGTTTTCGTCCGCACCGATTATAAAAGCCACCTTAGCACCCTTTGATCGTGTACGATGGGTATCGCCGAAAAGCACGCTGTCCAGTACCTGCGGGGGCTTTGACAAGGAGATGAGGGCGGTGCAGTTTCTGATTGTTTCTGTGTATTCGCTCAGGGTGTAGCTGACGTTTCTCATAGCGTCGTTGGCAGATTCCAGCATAGTGCTTATGATAGACCAGAGCTGATTATATTCTTCTATCAGCTCCTTGTTGTATTTAAGGTCGCTTGTAGACTTGTCCTGGCATTTACCGTGGATTGCAGCACTTATATCGGCGTCCTTAAAAAGATATTCGGTAAAAAGCTGTGTAATTTCGCTGCCTGTTTTTCCTTCACAATCTTCTCTTAGCTTTATAAGGGGCTTTACAACGCTTTCACGAAGAGCGTCAAGCTGTTTTTCTGCATCTGTTTCAAGATGCGAAAAGGGCTTTGCAAAGCTTAAATGACCTATATCCCACTTATTGCAGTAGCTTTCGAGCTCGTTTATCTCCCGCAGTTCTATAGGACGGGTCTTTCCGCTTTCCTTCGGTACTCTTACAAAACCGCTTTTGATAAGTCTTAGGACGTTCTTGCCGCAGGGGTCTATTGCAGCGTTGAGTAAGAAAAGCAGATATTTTACAAAGGGCTTTTTATTTATCGGCGAGGGTATATCTGTAAATACGGGTACATCGTAGCGTAGTGCTGAGGAGGTTATGCTGTCTATGTAATTTGCAGGGGAAGGGCAGAGTATATTGATATCACTGTATCGGTAGCCTTTACGGGTGAGCTTCTTGATTTCGGCAAAGATATAATCCGTTTCGGTATCGGTGTCATTAGCCATTTTGCAGACGATATCCCTTGCTTCGCCGCTGTATTTTCTCGGCTTATCGCCTGACAGGGTGTTTCTGAGCAACAAAAGTTCATCGCTTTTGTATCTTGCATTTTCCTGCAGGTCGGTATAGCTTACCTCAACGCCTGAATTATCGGCTGTTCTTTTAAGCTGCTCCATAGTTTTTTCTGCGGCGGCAAAATTAAGCTCAGAAGGATTGTTTCTGTCAAGGCAGAGGGCTATGTAACAGTCCTTGCTCTGTTCTATCACAGGAGCAAGAAACTTAAGCTGAGAACCCGAGAAGCTGTCAAATCCGTCGATAAAAACAGTTATCCCCTCAAAATATCTGTTTTCTGATGCGGCTTTTGAGGATGACTGTAAATTATCCTCTCTGTCATCATATATACTTTTGAGCTTTTTGTCGTATTCTTTATAGATAAGAGCGATTTCAAGCACCTTGTTTTTTAATGCTCCGTCAAGATTTACGGCTGTGTCAAAAAGAGTTTCGGGAGAAATACCGCCCTTTTTCATCTCATCCACTGCTGAGAGAGCAAGGGCAGTAAAGCCCTTTTTGTTTGCAGCGGTGCTGTAATAGGAAAAGCTCTTTTTAAGTTCCTTTATCGTATCCTGCATAATGATATGCTTTGCTGTAGCATCGGCATAGCTTTTTCTTCTGCAGAATTTGCGGAGTATCTCTTCAGAAAGGGAAGAAAATCCGCATATCTTTATATTTTCTGTCTTTTCGTTTGTTTTTTCCGCAATTATTCTTTCTGCCTCAAAAACGAACTGATCAGGTACGAACATCAGAATTTTACCCTCTGTTTTATAAAGACGGTCATATATCTCATCTGATTTTCCGCTGCCTGCCCTGCCGAGTAAAAAATGTAACATAGCACCCTCCCGATAGAGAATTGAGTATAATAATATTATATTACATTTGAAGTCCTTTTTCCAGTACAACAGATGAATTTCTGCAAAAATTCATTATCATCCCTGTTATGAAAATGTCTGCTATACATTTTTTTCTTTACAATGGGGGAATTTTGTGGTACAATATAAAAGATAATAAGCAATTTCAAAAAAGGAGTGAATTTTTATGAAGCTTATTTATGCTATAGTAAATAACGATGACGCTCACAGCGTTTCATCAGCACTTACCCAGGCGGGTTATCAGGCTACAAAGCTTGCGTCTACAGGCGGATTTTTAATGGCGGGTAATACTACGTTTCTCATCTGCTCTGATGATGATAAGGTAAATGACATAATTGAAGTTATAAAGAACCATTCACATAAAAGAAAGCAGTTTGTTTCTTCTGTTGCATCTTATGGAGAATCAGGCTATGCCAATATGCCTGCAGAGGTATTTGTAGGCGGTGCGACAATATTTGTCACCAATGTTGAAAGGTTTGAAAAGGTCTGATGCAGGATTTTGCACTTTTCGGCAAACGTAATGAGAGCGACCGCCTTAAATTCCTTCACGCCGAGGGGAGAATGCCCCACGCAATTATGCTTACGGGTGCAAAGGGGCTTGGTAAAAAGCTTCTTGCACGCTGGTGCACTTTGCTTATGATGTGCGAAAAGGAAGATGCTCCCTGTATGTGTTGCCGTAACTGTCACAATATACTGAATGAAGAGCACCCTGACGTTATATATGCAAAGGGCGAAAAATACAGTGCCGACAGCATAAGGGATATACTGCATAAATCCTCTCTTTACCCCAATGACGGAGAGCTGAGAGTAGTTATATTCGATGACTGCGACGAGATGACCGAGGTTCAGCAGAATTTGCTGTTAAAGGCTATTGAGGAGCCTTCAAAATATAACAGATATATCTTTACCTGCGAAAATCCCGACTCAATGCTTTCCACCATTCTGTCAAGAGTGGTGACTATCCCCGTGCCTGAAATGACAAGCGAGGAATGCAAGAGCTGTCTTGCCCTTAAAGATGTGCCTGATGAAGAGGCGGATGAATATATAAAGAAGCTTGGCACAAATCCGGGTAAGATTTTATCGGCAATCGCCGATAAAAAGCAGATTGAGTTATATGACAGTGCGGAAAGGGCGGCACAGTATATTGCCGATGGTAATGAGTATCTCACCGCAAGGGAATTTGCACGGTACACCGACAGAGAAGAGCTTTTTACCATACTGAGTATTGTTTATGAAAAAGTCTGCAAGGCGGTAAGACCTGAAGAAAATGACGATAAGACAGTGACAGCCTTAAAGGAAAATCTCTCCTTTAAAAAGCTTTATGCACTGTCCGTAAAAATAGAAGAGCTGACTGCACTTTCAGACTTCAATGTAAATGCCAGAGTTTTTGCGGCATACTGCAGCAGTCAGATATTTGAAGTAATCGCCTAAGGCTATAGATAAAAGAAAGGAATCATAATAATGACTGAAGTAATCGGAGTCAGATTCAAGGATGTGGGCAAGGTTTATTATTTTGCTCCCGGAAATAATAAGGTACAGGCAAAACAGAAGGTTATAGTAGAAACCGCAAGAGGCGTTGAATGCGGCGAGGTGGTTATTTCTAACCGTATGGTTGAAGATGATAAGGTAGTTCAGCCTTTAAAGAGCATTATCCGTATTGCGACAAAGCAGGACGAAGAGACTCTTGGAAAGAACCGCGAGAAGGAACAGGAAATAATGAAGGTGTTTACCGAAAAGATCGCCGAGCATAAGCTGGAGATGAAGCCCATAGACATCGACTGTACCTTTGACGGCAGTAAGATACTTTTTTACTTCACCGCTGAAAGCAGAGTGGACTTCAGAGAGCTTGTAAAGGATTTGGCGGCAATCTACCGCACAAGAATAGAGCTCAGACAGATAGGTGTAAGAGACGAAGCCAAGATGTTAGGCGGACTCGGTATCTGCGGCAGAAAGTTCTGCTGCTCATCCTTTTTAGGCGAATTCCAGCCGGTATCTATAAAGATGGCTAAGGAGCAGTCCTTATCCCTTAACCCCACAAAGATATCAGGTACCTGCGGCAGACTTATGTGCTGTCTTAAATATGAGCAGGACTGCTATGAAGAATTACTTGCCATTACACCAAAGCTTGGTGCTCTTGTAGAAACTGCAGAGGGCAGGGGTATAGTTGAGGATACCAACCTTTTAACAGGCGTTGTAAAGGTAAAGCTGGATAAAAACCCCGATGCGGCGGCTCAGAGCTTTAACCGTGCTGACGTAAAGATATTAAAGGACGGCAAGATAAGAGTAAACAGAGAAGAAATTCAGGCACTCAAGGGCCTTGAGGACTGATAAAAAAGAAAACGAAAAAAGAAATCAAAGCTCGAAATCGGGCTTTGATTTTATTTTTTAAAAAATTTTTTAAAAAACTATTGACAAATAAAAATCACGGGTGTATAATTTCAATATCAAAAAACGATGACGAAGACACACATTCTGTATTGAAATGTTTTCAGAGAGCTGTCGGGCGGTGTGAGACAGTAACGGCTTGCAGAGTGCATCCCTTCTGAGTTGGAATGCTGAAATTTCAGTAAGCGTTCTCGTGAGGCTGCGTTAATGCATAGGGCTTGTACCTTCAGTGGCGAGTCTGAAGTGGCGTGAAGCAATAGCAAAACGCAATTTGAGTGGTACCGCGGGTTTAATCTCGTCTCAAAGTAAAACCCTTTGGGGGGGGTTTTTTGTTTATATAGCCTATGCCCCACAATTACGAAAGGAGTAAACACAATGTCAGAAAACAACAATGTTATGAACACGACCGAACAAAGTATCCGTGAGGTTGCACAGCGTATCCGTACTCTTCGTGAGGATATGGGCATTTCCGCTACAACCATGGCGTCAAAAACAGGTTTATCAGTTGAAGAATATAAGAAGATGGAAAAGGGCGAAACCGACTTCAGCTTTACCTTTATCCATAAGTGTGCAGGCGTATTCGGTGTTGATATTGCCGAGCTTATGGGCGGCGACAGCCCTGAGCTTACAGGCTACACAGTTACAAGAAGAGGCAAGGGTAAAGCCATTGTAAGAAGAGCAGGCTTTGAATATAACCATCTTGCATATAAATTCAAGGACAGAATAGCAGAGCCTTTCCACGTTGTTATCCCTTATTCTGAGGAGGCTTTAAGCTCTCCCCGTCGCCTTGCAAGCCACGCAGGTCAGGAAATGGATATCGTTATCAAGGGTACTCTGCGTATGATAATCGGTACTCACGTGGAAACACTCCACGAGGGTGACTGCATCTATTACGACAGCTCAATGCCCCACGATGAAATAGCTTTAGGCGGTGAGGACTGTGAGATTTACGCTTTTGTTATGGCACCCCGTGACGGTGAGCAGACTGTTGAATATCACGAGCAGGTCAGAAAGTACACCCACTCCAACTTCTATAAGGCAGGTATCTCCCATCCTGTCGCTGATAAATTCGTATCCTGCGAAACAGACGAACAGGGCCTTTTATCAGGTGTCAGATTCCACAATGAAGAAAGCTTCAACTTCGCTTACGATATCGTTGACGCTCTTGCAGAAAAGTGTCCCGATAAGGTGGCAATGATCCATGTAGCTGATGACAAGAGCGAGCGTAAGTTCACTTTCAGAGATATAATGAAGTATTCCTGCCAGACAGCAAACTACTTCAAGTCCCTTGGTATAAAGAAGGGCGACAAGGTAATGCTTGTACTGAAAAGACATTATCAGTTCTGGTTCTCTATCCTTGCCCTTCACAGACTTGGTGCGGTGGTTATTCCTGCGTCAAATCAGCTTGTAAAGCACGATTTTGAATACCGCTTTGACGCCGCTGAAATATCTGCAGTTGTATGTACTGCTGACGGCACGGTAGCAGATGAAATAGATTTAGCAGCACCCAACTGCAAGTCTCTTAAGACAAAGATCCTTGTAGGCGGCAGCAGAGAGGGCTGGAATGATTTTGACGAGGAGCTTCCTTCCTACAGCGGCAAGTTCCCCAGAACAGAAAACACAGCCTGCGGCAGTGATCCTATGCTGATGTTCTTCACATCAGGCACAACAGGCTATACCAAAAACGAAATGCACGAATAAAAGTATCCTTTAGGTCACTATACTACAGCAAGAT
>JAZSHW010000107.1:0-7629 GCA_045533495.1 Ruminiclostridium sp.
GTAAGTCCTATTCTGTGGTCGGTAACACGGCTCTGGGGGTAATTATAGGTTCTTATTCTTTCGGAGCGGTCGCCCGTGCCTACCTGAATTTTTCTTTCACGCGCAATCTTGCTGGTCTGCTCGTTCAGTTTTGCTTCGTAGAGCTTACTGTAGAGCATCTTCATAGCCTTGTCCTTGTTCTTATACTGGCTTCGTTCCTCCTGACATTCTACCACTACGCCTGTGGGATGATGAATGATACGGATAGCGGATTCGGTCTTGTTGATATGCTGACCACCTGCGCCACTGGAACGGTAGGTCTGAAATTCTAAATCTGCGGGATTTATCTCCACGTCCACCTCTTCCACTTCAGGTAGCACCGCTACGGTAATGGTTGAAGTGTGGATTCTGCCCTGAGTTTCGGTTTCAGGAACTCGCTGAACTCTGTGAACGCCGCTTTCGTATTTCAGTTTTGCATACGCTCCCTCGCCCTCGACGGAAAAGCTGATTTCCTTATAGCCACCAAGCTCGGTGGGGTTTGAGTTTATGACCTCCAGCTTCCAGCCCTTGAGCTGTGCGTACATGGTGTACATTCTGTAAAGAGAGTTTGCAAAGAGTGCCGCCTCATCGCCGCCTGCACCGCCACGTATTTCAATAATTACGTTCTTGTCGTCATCAGGGTCTTTGGGTAAAAGCAGGATTTTAAGCTCTTCGGTATACTGTTCGATAAGAGCTTTATTCTCATCGTACTGTTGCTGTACCATTTCCTTGAAATCCTTATCAAGTCCACCCTCTGAAAGCATTGCTTTCGCTTCCTCATAATCATCGCTGGCGTTCTTGTACTCTCTGTATTTATCCATTATGGGAGTAAGATTTTTAAGCTCCTTCATAAGGTTTTTGTACTGCTCCTGATCATTTATGATATTTATATCAGTAAGCTTTTCGTTTATCTCGTCAAAACGGTTTTCCATTCCCTTTAATTTGTCAAGCATTCTGTTCTCTCCTTATTCTTTGCTTTGTGTATCTGTAACAGCCGAAACAACGGATTTTATCTTTTTTTCGCATTTTGATCTCGGTGTCATAAATTCTCTGCCGCATCCCGTACATCTGAGTTTGAAATCTGCTCCTATGCGAAGCACCAGCATTTCCTTTGAACCACAAGGATGCTCCTTTTTCATCTTAAGAATATCCCCTACGTTTATATCCATTGTTTCATCTCCTGTCCGTTAATCATATTCCATATTATTTTACCACATTTGCTTATATTTTTCAATCTTTAAACTATATTTTATGAAAAATTTAGCAGGTTTTAAAAGATTATGACGACAGATAATAAAAGAAAAAGGAGAATTTATATGTCAATAAAGATAAAAGCAAAATTTGACAATGCAGACAAAGCTGAATACGCAGCCTCAAAAATAGGAGAAATTTATCCTGATATTCCTTGTGATGTAACCGCAACCTATGATATAACAGGTTATTATGGCTACTGCACTGTTGTACCGAATGTCATTGCAAACACAAGCTATCTCTCCGGTGTGTTTTGTCCCGTTTTTCCTGAAAATGCCACAAGCGAAGAAGTAAACAAGGCTTCTTCTGCCCTTTTGCAGATAAAATGCTCTCCCGAAAATTCGGAAGAGCTTGGAAGATTTATTTTATCCTGCGGCGGAAGAATAGTGAACTGACTATATACCAAGAATTTCGGCAGCACTTTGCCATAATTCTTCATCACCAAAATCCCTGCCGCTTTGGCGGGACAATTTCTCAACAAGAGCTATACATTGCTCGTTGTAATGTACACCTGTGGTGACTATTGCAATGATAGTCCTTGACCAGACATTTGCAAAATCTAAAAGTCCGCTTTTATAAAAATCTTTTATGGCACTTTCTCTGTCATAGGGTAATTCTATAAGACTCGGAAAGATGTCATCCGCTAAAAACTCAACAACCGCCATCTGGGCATTTGTACTGCCGCTTACCGCCACTCCTACAGAGCCTGGGTTAAGCAGTATCTTTCCGTCTTTTTTATAAACAAAGGGCTTGTGGCTGTGACCTAAAATATGGAGTCTTGTGGTCTGGTTTTTTATAAATTTATCGGCAGTATTGTCATACGGTAATATAATTTCTCTCGAATTATCATATCCTCCGTGACTGATACCAAAGGGTGCGTAATCTCCGATAGTTATTTCGCTTGAAATCGGCAGGGACATAAACCACTCTATATCCTCTTCCTTTAAATTCTCATAGGTGTATAAAAGAGAACCCTGCTGACTGCCCTTGACCCAGTGTGTTCCGTTTTTATATGCATCCTCCATATATTCTTCACGGTTTCCTTTTATGTAAATGCAGGAATGATTTTTTCCGAACTCCCTTATCATTCCAAGTGTTTCTTGCGGATAAGGAAAGTCTGAAATATAATCGCCGAGAAAGCAGATATAATCTATATCATTTTCTTCAATATACTGAAAGCAAGCCGATAAAGCACGGTAATTGCTATGTATATCTGATAAGAAAGCTACCTTCATTGATTCCTCCTGTTTTTTAAAGCCCGAAAGTAAACACCTTCGGGCTTTATAATCCGTTATTTTATCATCCGACCGTACTTTCGGATGTAGCGGAGCTGTTTTCCGAATTACTTGTGTCATCAGATTTTATGTTTTCATCTGTTACATATAACCAGGTGACATAATATTTCTTGCCGACTAATTCGCCAAGATTATTGACATAATCTTCGATAAGCTTCTGTGCTCTTTGCTGAGCGTTTTTAAGAAGGGTCATATCATTTGATGCAACATTCTGCATTTCTCTCTGTGCTTCCTTAAAGGCTGCTGTCTGGTCTTCTGCCGTTACAGCCGCAGAGCCGTTTGCAACAATCACAGACTGATATGTAAGAGTATTTTCGTCAACCTTACATCCGAGTACCTTTGCAGGCGGCATAGTAATAGTTACTTTTTCGTCTTCTACCATTACATTGACAAGAGATGCGTCTATACCGATCGTTACAACACCGGCATATTCTATCCAGAAATGCTTGTCCTTTGTAAACCACAGGAATGACTCTGCTTTTTCTTCATAGAACTTCGCTACATTGTGATAATAACAATCCATAGTCGCAAGCTCGCAGATGGATCTCATTTTGGTGATTTCAGGCTCCGGTATATTTTCAGGCACAGAGCTTTCTGACTGAGAGTTGCAGGACGCACATATAAAGCACACCGCAAGGGATAAAATTAAAGCAATTACTTTTCTCATTCTTCCACCTCCGGTACTATTACTTCAAGTGTGTATTCAGCATCAAGCTGACTTACAAACGGGGTTATAAGAGCTTTTATAACATTTTCTGCATTCTGCTGAGCAAAGGAATAGATATCTCTTTGTCTTCTGCTTTCTATTGTAGCGTCCTCAATGCACGCCTTATATGCTTCCTCTGAGACAGACGCATTGTTTGCAGCCGCATTCTGGAATATGTAATCAAGAGTAGTAATATCCACAGTCACATCGGTAATAGTGACCTCAGGAAGTGTCACAATTATTACCTTTGCTTCGTTATCAACACTGATACCGACCTTTTCAAAATCAATACCTGCCTTTATCTTTGAGCAATAGCTGACATAGTAATCAATATTGACAGGCTTCTGCTTGTTGTAGACCTTTGCGACACCGTTATACACAGCTTCAAAGGTTGAAAGCTCACTGACGTTTATAACCTCTTCAAGCATTGCTTCGGTTATAATTTCCTTTTTTGGCTCTTCAGGCTTATTTCCGGATATTATCGCTAACACTACAGCTACCGTTACCAATACGACAATAATGATAAACGTAACTATCGTTTTACCGGAAATATAAAACTTGTTCTTTTCTCCCACAGGCTTTACCTCCAATAAAGAATTGTCGACATTATCCGACAATTCAATTATAGCATACTATAAACCCAAAAATCAATAACAGAAGGATAATTTTTCATATTTTAAAAAGTTGTTTCATCACTTAAATAAACACATCAAAAAAATGCCATTTTTCTTAAATTTATAACTTTTTCGCTATTGATTTTTTTCTTAATCTGTGATACAATGTTAGTATGTGTAAGTTATTTACTGAGGAGTGCTCTGAACGGAACAGAAATTTTACTGCCTCAGAAAAGATATATCCGGAAAAGTCGTACAAACAGAAAGAAAGAAAAAAATCAAAAGTGACAACAGGTCGATTATCAAAGGTAAACGGAATACCGCGATAATTCCCTCCTGCTAAGGAAGGCATCATAATGAAAAAATCGCTTAAAACTAAATTTGTCGTAATGACGTTTATATGCGTGCTTCTTGCTGCCATAGCCATAGGCAGTATAAGTCTTATCAGTTCAGGTCTGATCGTTGACAAGAACTCCAGCACCATCATATCTCTCACCTCATCCAAAAACGCACAAAACATAAATACTATTATGGCAAGCATTGAGCAATCAGTTAAAATTCCTCACTCCTATGCCGAAAATATGTATATGAGTGCAGAAGATTACCGGTATTACCCCTATCTTCTTGACGAATATATAGAAGCTATGAATGTACTGCTTAAAAACGCCGCAGAAAACACTCCCGGTGCTATTTCAGCATACATAAGATTTGCTCCTGAACTTGATTTACCCCATGAGGGAAGTCTTTTAGTATATAATGAAAACGGCGACCCGAATCCTCCTGAAGAAGGATCGGAGGAAGTACCCTCTGCTGAACCTGGTTTCTATCCTCACAGTATGACTGATCTGACTGAGCTTGAAGTAAAAAAAGAAACCATGTGGTACTATTCCCCCAAGATGACTAATGAAGCACAATGGATAGACCCTTATATAGACCCCAATCGTTCAGATAACACATATATGATATCCTATGTTATGCCGATAATGGTAAACGGACACTTTGTAGGTGTTGTCGGTATGGATATTGATATGAAGCTTGTTACAAGCACCATTGACAGCATAAAAATTTATGATACAGGTATAGCCTTCCTTTGCAACAACAAGGGCGATATAATATATCATAAAAATTACCCTAAGGGTGTATCAAACGAAAACTTCAAATCCTTTTTCGGCGTAGAAAAAAATGTTATCGTAAATGCAAGTGCTGATGATATAATCCCTGCTCCTACCACTGACGGCGGACACAAGATGTTATCTGTTCAGCGTCTTGTAAATGATATGATTCTTGTTCATTCTATCCCCGCAGGAGAAATTGTCGTTGACAGAAACAATCTTATCACACAGATAGTTTTAGCACTGTTTATCGTGCTTGGTGTAGCGTTTATCATCACGATGGAAACAGTAACTTTCCTCTTTAAGCCTATAAAGCATCTTACAGAGGTTTCAAAACAGATTGCATCAGGCGACCTTGATGTTGAAATAGAATGCAAATCAAAGGACGAAATAGGCACGCTCGCAAGCAGCTTCAGAACTACCGTCGGAGAGCTTAAACGCTTTATCGGCAAGATAAACAAGCAGGCATTTACAGATGCTCCCACAGGAGCAGGTAACAAGGCGGCTTATGCAGATGCAATAAAGCGTGTTGAAATTATTACAAAGCACCCCGATTCAAGCTATGCCGTTATTGTTATGGATATCAACTATCTCAAGATGTACAACGACAGACACGGACACGAATTCGGCGATATGCTCATTTCCGATGCATCTGAAATAATCCATGGTATTTTCGGAGATTTCGAAATATTCCGAATCGGCGGCGATGAATTTGTTTGTATTATCATCAATCCCGAAGATGGTATATGTGAAAAGCTTAAAGCTAAATTCAAGGAAGCTATCAACCGCTTCAACGAAGGCTCAACAAGATACGAGCTGGGTCTTCACGTGGCTATCGGTTATGCTCAGTACAAGGGCTATGATACCAACGATACATATACCGATGTATTTGCCCGTGCAGATAAGGATATGTACTATGATAAAATTGAAATCAAGAAAAACGTCAAGATGCCCGAAGGCTATGTTGATGATAGAACGGTTAATTAATTTATGCTGTGCGTGAGTTTTCATGCACAGCATATTTTTTTTATTTTTTTATATAAAAACTATTGATATTACTCTCAAAATAGTATATAATAGAAAACGGACTAAATAGGTGCGATTTCAGCAGAGAAATATAAAAACTGAAATCCTTCACATAAAGAAAGGACTTGTATAAAATGCTCAAAACAAGGATTTATCTTGACAATGCCGCAACTACAAAGGTAAGCGACAAGGTTTTAGATGCTATGCTTCCCTACTTAAAGGAAGGCTACGGTAACCCTTCATCCATCTATACTCTCGGCAGAGAGGCGGCAATTGCTGTAAACAACGCCAGAAAACAGGCTGCAACTGCTTTAGGTTGTGAAGAAAACGAAATATACTTCACAAGCTGCGGTAGTGAAAGTGATAACTGGGCAATAAAGGGTACTGCAAAGATGATGGCGTCAAAGGGCAAAAAGCACATCATCACATCAGTTTTTGAACACCACGCAGTATTACATCCTTTAAAGGCTCTTGAAAAAGAAGGCTTTGAGGTAACATACCTCCCCGTTTACCAAAACGGTGTAGTAAAGGCCGAGGATGTGGCAAACGCTATCCGTCCTGATACAGCTTTAGTTACTATCATGTACGCTAATAACGAGATTGGTACTATCCAGCCTATTGCTGAGATTGGTGCTATCTGTAAGGAAAAGGGTGTAATTTTCCACACAGACGCTGTTCAGGCTATCGGTAATGTTCACATCAATGTGAAAGAGCAGAATATTGATATGCTGTCACTCAGCGGTCACAAGATCCACGCTCAGAAGGGCTGTGGTATCCTTTATATCAATAAGAAATACCGCCTGCCCAATCTTATCGACGGCGGTGCTCAGGAAAGAAACAGAAGAGCAGGTACGGAAAATGTTCCTGCAATAGTCGGTCTTGGTGTTGCCCTTACAGAAGCCTGCAACAACATTGACGCAAAGAACGCTAAATTAAAGCCCTTGCAGGATAAAATCTATGACGCTGTTATGAAAATTGACAGAGTTCATTTAAACGGCGACAGAGAGAAGAGAATGGCAAGCAACTTAAACTTCTCCTTTGAAGGTGTTGAAGGTGAAAGCCTTCTGCTCCAGCTCGATCTTCAGGGCATTGCCGCATCAAGCGGTTCTGCCTGCACATCAGGCTCACTTGATCCTTCTCACGTGCTTTTATCTATAGGACTCCCTCACGAAATCGCTCACGGTTCGCTGAGAATTTCAATGTCCGAATACACAACCGAGGAAGAAGTTGACGCATTACTTCAGGTTCTGCCTGAAATCATTGCAAAGCTCAGAAGTATGTCACCCTTATGGGAACATATAATCAAGGGCGAAACCTTTAAAATAAAGTAAAACATACCGAAAGGAAGGACATAAATAATGTTATATTCAGAAAAAGTAATGGATCATTTCGCAAATCCCAGAAATATAGGCGAACTTGAAAACGCTGACGGAGTTCGTGAAGTTGGTAACGCAAAGTGCGGAGATATAATGAAGATGTATCTCAATGCATGAGATCGGGATTGTCGATCATTTCCTGCCAGATCGTCAGTCCGGATGCCATCATCGAAGCCATGCCGTCCTGCTCCTCTGCGCCTGCCACCATGCCGGAGAACAGCTCGGACGGAT
>JAZSHW010000071.1:0-6965 GCA_045533495.1 Ruminiclostridium sp.
AGCAGGAGGGGTCAGACTGAAGACAAACTCACGCACCGCAAAAATGCACAAAATTTTGCAGTAAAATTACAGATATACAAAAATAGTAATACAAAAGTTTAGGGGAGCCGTTTTCGGCTCCCCTAAAGCATTTTTGCTTACTTCGTCAACAGCCATCTACCGTACCATCGTACGCCGACGATGGCTGCTTCCTCGTCTGCGTGCATTTTTCTTCGTCTGACAGCGTGTAGACAAAGACTTTGTCTACACGCTGTCCCCTCCTGCGTAGCAGGAGGGGTTTTATATATCAAGTATTACGATATCATCAAATTCTTCATTTAAAGTGCCAAAGCTTATCCTTTCTGCCTTTTCTTTTTTACACAAAGAAACGATATACTTATCGTTTATGACAAGCTGTGAAAAAGAAATATCATCTGTAAAAGCGGTAGCATTTTCCAAACTAAAGGATATAGCTTTAAGATCAGTTGCTATCCCTTCTCCTGTAAGCTTTACATAGCTCTCTTTTAATGTCCAGAGCTTTGTAAACTCTACATCCTTATCCCTACAGGAATTTACATAAGCAATTTCACTGTCACTATAGCACCTTTTCATAACTCTGTCAGTTACTTTTCTGATGTCCTCTGCATCTATGCCGATTTCCTTTTCTGATACGGCACATACTACAAGTCCATCACAATGAGATATATTGAAACTGAAAGAAGCATTTTCTATATAAGGCTTGCCGTGTTCTCCTTTTAGGATATCCTCTTCGGAAAAGCTATAGGAATATTCATTAAAAACAGCGTATTTTAAAAGCTCAAGACCTTCATTATGGCAAAGCTTTTTGTAAGCACCATCATATTCCTTTTTAGCGGTAATTTTCTTTATATATACCATTTTAGCTAAGACCTAATCCTAAAAATCCGTTTATATTTTTCCAGAGTATCTTTTCCATATCTTCATCGGGTAAATTCATAGAAGCAAGAAAGTCAAGCTCTCCTTTAGCTGTCCACATAGGATAATCTGTACCGAAAAACACTCTGTCTGCACCAAAGAGATACACAAGTTCTCTTGCTCTTTCAGGTGTCAGCTGAAAAAAAGAACTACTGCAGTCTACCCATACATTCTTTTTTCCCGGCAGACACTCTGCCGCCTTATCCCATTCTGACCAACCGCCGAAATGTGCGGCAATGAATTTTGTTTCAGGGAACATATCTGCCACTCTGCCCATAATATCGGGATTAGAATATTTATATCTGTAGTCACCTGTATGGAAAAGGAAAGGAAGTCTGCCATCGACTATTTCGTACATTCTGCAGGCTCTTTCCTCGTCTATCGCAAAGCACTGAAAATCAGGATGAAGCTTTATCCCCTTAAAGCCCATAGAGATTATTCTTTCAACCTCTTCCGACATTCCTTCCATATCAGGATGGAGAGATGCAAAGCCGATAAATTTATCAGGATACAGTTCAACCTGACTGTGAATGAAATCGTTAATATGAGATACCTGCTGGGGTACCGTTGCAACAGAATGTACAACCGATTTTGTTATACCGATTTTTTCAGCCTGAGCTACAAGCTTGTCCACCGAGCCGTCCAAATCCATAACAATATCATAGAATTTTCCGATATTAAGTGTCGCCTTTTCTGCAATCTTCTGCGGGAATATGTGGGCGTGACTGTCAATAATGTATTTTGCCAATTAGTTCATCTCCAATAATTTAAGCGGCATATCGCATTATATCCGATACACCGCCTATACTTTAGTCTTCGTCTTCCTCTTCAGGAACATAGCTCAGGATAGATTCGATACCTGCACTTGTGATTTCATAATCCTTTACAAGCTTTTCAAGATGTACTCTACCCTTATCTTCAAGGTGATAATATACTCTTGTGCGTCTTTTTCCTACTAATTCCAAGCGGTCAGAAATAAGCCCCTTGTCAATCAGTCTGTAAAGCGTAGGATACATTGATCCTTCTGTGATACGGAACGCACCGCCGCTTCTTTTGGATATCTCCTGTGTAAGCTGATATCCGTACATTTCTTCATCCTTTAAAAGATGAAGTATGAGCATCTCTAAAGATCCTCGTCTAAAGTTTTCTTTAATTCCCATTTTAAAGATAACCCTCCTTGTTTTATATCATTATATATTATGACATACAAAACCCTGTTTGTCAATAAGTTTGCTGAATTTTTTGAACATTCTTGTATTTTTTTACATATTGCATGGCATTATTTTCGTAAAATTCCATTTACAATTAAAAACAACTAAAAACTTCACCATATATCTGCAAATCAACATTAAGTATATTGAAAAAACGAAAAAAATGTAGTATAATAATAATGTATAGAGTTTTAAGCAAAGGCTTTACGCACAGCAGTATGCGACAGTTAAGAGAAGAGATGGAAAAAGCCTGCGGAGAAAGGAAAACAATGAATTTAGAATCAATAATTATTTCAACTATTTATCAGCTTGGTGGCGGCGTCACCATAAAGCAGATAATAAAGACCTCAGGTCTTGCAAAAAAGCATGAATCAAAAGTAAAAACAACAATAAAGGAACTTATCAGAAGCAGAACCTTATTCAAAAACAAAAAGGAACAGCTTTATATAAGCGAAATGAGAAATGTATACACCGGCAAGGTGGCAACCTTATCCAGAAATTTCGGATTTGTCACCAACCTGCTTACTGAAGAAGATTCTTTTGTAAGCGGAGGACAGCTTAAAGGTGCTGTACCCGGTGATATCGTCCTTGCAAAAGAGGTAGCTGAAAAAACAAGTACAAGAAGTGCAACTTCTGTCGTTCTTGCGGTTTTGGAGCACAGCGAAGAGCTTTTCAGCGGTGTTATCGTAAGAGAAAGACAGGCATTCAGAGTTCTGCCTGATACTCTTGGTTGCCCCCCACTTGCTATAGTCAAGGTATCTGAAATGTTCAAAGAGGGCGACAAGGTGCTGTTTTCTATCAGGAAAAGAGGCACTCATCACAGCGAGCATACTGTTGATATTGTAAAAACTCTCGGCAGCAGCGAATACGCTAAAAGCTGTACAGATGCATATCTTATCCAGAACAATATCCCCGTTGCTTTTTCCCCTGAGTGCAGTGCAATGGCAAAGGAGATAGGGGAAAAGGAAATAAGCCCGAAAGATATAGCAAAGCGTCTTGATTTAAGAGATATGCCTATATTCACAATAGATGGTGCTGATACCAAGGATATAGATGACGCTATAAGCGTTGAAAAGACTGAAAACGGCTACAAATTAGGTGTTCATATTGCGGATGTAAGCCATTATGTCACAAAGGACAGTGCGATAGATGTTGATGCACTTGAAAGAGGTACAAGCGTTTACATTGCCGATAAGGTAATACCAATGCTCCCGAAAGAGCTTAGCAATGGTATATGCTCCCTCAATCCTAAGGTGGACAGGCTTGCCTTTTCCTGCCTTATGGAAATCTCTCCTGACGGAAAGCTTAATAAATATCAATTCAAAAAGACAGTCATACGCTCAAGAATTCAAGGCGTATACAGCGAAATAAATGCAATTCTTGAAAATACAGCAGATAAAGCAATTACCGATAAGTATAAAGAAGTAATTGATATCATACCTGTAATGAAGGAGCTTGCTGACATTCTGTCAAAGAATAAAAGTGACAGAGGTGCCCCCGATATACAGTCAAGTGAAAGCAAAATCATCTGCGATAAAGACGGAATATGTATTGATGTAAAAAGAAGAACTCAGGGTATATCTGAAGGCATTATCGAAGAATTTATGCTGATGGCAAACAATGCCGCTGCAAAACTTGCAATGAAGCAGGGTCTTCCCTTTGTGTACCGCATCCACGAAAATCCGTCAGCGGATAAGATAGAAACTCTTAAGATGACTCTTGATGGTCTTGGTATAAATGCTCTTCATATCAACGAGAATTCGTCTGCGGCAGATTTTGCGGCGTTGCTCAGAAAAACAGCAGACGACCCAAGATATGCGATTATCAACAGACTTATTCTTCGTACAATGGCAAAAGCAAAGTACAGCGAAAAGCCTATAGGTCACTTCGGACTGGTTATGGCTGAGTACGCTCACTTTACTTCACCTATAAGAAGATATTCAGACCTTGCGATACACCGAATTTTAACAGACTATGTATCAAGAAAGGGTGCTGAAAACATCAAGAAAATCTATTCTGATTTTGCAGTAAAGGCATCTGCAATTGCTACAAAAACAGAGCTTTCTGCTGTGGCGGCTGAAAGAAGCTGCGAGGACTTCTACACAGCGGAATATATGAAAAATCATCTTAACGAAGAATTTGATGGCATCATTTCAGGTGTTATAGGCAGTGGTTTCTTTGTGGAACTACCCAATACTATTGAAGGAAAGGTCGACGTTATGTCCTTACCTGCAGGAGATTATGAGGCGAGAAACAACATTGCACTTTTTGAAATTCTGTCCCACACTGCCTATACAATCGGCGATAAGGTAAGAGTAAAATGTGTCAACGTAAATGTAAATTTAGGTCAGATAGACTTTGAACTAATCAAGGTTTACAATAACGAAAATTAACAAGGAAGGTAATTATCATGGCAAAGGAAAACAAGACTAAAATGGCCGCAGAAAAAATCAAGAAGGTTAAGTTTATAACCGAATTCAAGGCGTTTATTTCAAGAGGTAACGTGCTTGATATGGCAGTAGGTATGATCGTAGGTTCTGCCTTCACTGCTATTATCACAGCTCTTGTAAACAAGGTGCTTATGCCTGCTCTCGGTATGCTGACAGGCGGTATCGACTTCAAGGATCTTAAAATCGTTCTTCAGGAAGCAGTTTACGATTTAGAAGGTGCTGATCCCACAGTAGTTTTAACACCTGAAGTTGCTATCGGATATGGCGAATTTCTCGCTGCAATCATCAACTTCTTCTTAATCGCAATTTCTGTATTCATTCTTATCAAGGTTATCAGCAGCTTCAAGCGTAAGAAGGTTGAAGAACCTGCTCCTGTTGAAGAACCCAAGCCCGATCCTCAGATTGAACTGCTCACAGAGATCCGCGATCTCTTAAAAGGCGAAAAGTCTACAGAAGAAAAAGAAGCAGAAACAGTATAACAGTACATAATGAAGAATGATAGAATAATATATGACGGTGAACTGACTAAAGAAGAAAAAGAAGAACTCGCTAAACAGTATTTTATAGCAGAAGAAAATCAGACAAAGCTTGGCGGAATATTTATCGTACTTTCTCTTATTGCATTAGCTATAAATACTGCCGCAACAAGTGTTTTCTATCCTATGTATGCGGAAGATACATTATATCGTGCCTTTGTCGCATTTCTTGAGGATGCTGATATGGCGGCAATGACATTTATATTGCAGTTTGTGATAATAGCTGTAATTGTTCTGAAGATTGCACTTGCTGTTTCTTCTGTAGTATGCGGTATAACCCTCAAAGGTGTCCGTGCTATGACAGGTACAAGTGCTTGTGTAATTGCATTTATCGATCTGCTTTTTACAGTGTTGCAGTTATGCGATCCGAACACCTACAATCAGTCAATCACCATAATCGCACTTATCATAAATGCAGTTGCACTTTTACTTATGTGCGGATGTATTTATATGACTGTATTTACTGATAACATTTCAAAATTTGTGTATTCTAAAAAGAATTGAACAAAGCCCCGACATTCGTCGGGGCTTTGTTCAGACTGAAGATAAACTCACGCACCGCAAAAACGCACGAAATATTGCATCAATCCCGCAAATGTAAAAAACGACAATACAACGGTTTAGGAGAGCCTTAAAACGGCTCTCCTAAAGCATTTTTGCTTACTTCGTCACCCATCCCTCAATGTACTATCTGTACACCTATCGGGATGGTTTCCTCGTTTGCGTGCGTTTCTCATCGTCTGACAGCGTGTAGACAAAGTTTTGTCTACACGCTGAACAAAGCCCCGTCATTCGTCGGGGCTTTGTTTTAGCTAATTTTAATAATCTTTTTAGGCATTTTTAACTAAATTCAATAAAACTATTGCATTTTGCTTTCGGGTGATGTATACTAACCTTATAAAATTAAAATAAACAAGAGGAAGATAAAAATGGGTCTTTTTGAACAGAACAAAAACGCAGTAATAACAAAATACGAAGAGCTTATCTCCCGTAAAAACAAGATTGCTGATTGCTACAACGGTATTTATGACCGCTATGAAAATCCTGTACTTACGGCTGATCACGCTCCTGTTATCTGGAAGTATGACTTTAACCCCGAAACAAACCCTTTCTTTATGGAAAGACTCGGAATTAACGCTGTATTAAATTCCGGTGCAATTTACTTAAACGGAAAATATTATCTTGTTGCAAGAGTTGAAGGCAACGACAGAAAATCTTTCTTTGCAGTAGCAGAAAGTGACAGTCCCGTTGATGGTTTTAAATTCTGGGACTTCCCCGTACAGCTCCCCGACACAGAACCTGAAGAAACCAATGTATATGATATGCGTCTTACTCAGCATGAGGATGGATTTATATATGGTGTATTCTGTTCTGAAAGCAAGGACAAGGATTCTAACGACCTTTCTGCAGCAATAGCTCAGGCTGGTATTGTAAGAACAAAGGATCTTAAGACGTGGGAAAGACTTCCCAACCTGAAATCAAAGTCTCCTCAGCAGAGAAATGTAGTGCTTCACCCTGAATTTGTAGATGGTAAATATGCATTTTATACCCGTCCTCAGGACGATTTTATTCAGACAGGTTCAGGCGGCGGTGTTTGCTTCGGCTTATGCGAAGATATCAACAACCCCGTTATCTGCACAGAAGAAGTGGTAATATCCCCCAGACAGTATCACACTATTACAGAAGTAAAGAATGGTGCGGGTGCGGTTCCGATAAAGACTCCCAAGGGCTGGATTCACATTGCTCACGGTGTAAGAAATACAGCGGCAGGTCTCAGATATGTCATTTATATCTTTGCTACAGACTTAAACGATCCTAAGAAGCTTATCGCTTCT
>JAZSHW010000007.1:0-29581 GCA_045533495.1 Ruminiclostridium sp.
GTAAGGCTATCGGCGACTGTATGGATCTTTCAACTGCTGATAAGATGATGATTCAGGTTCCTATGTTCCATTGCTTCGGCATGGTACTGGCGATGACTGCATCTGTTACACACGGTGCTACTATGAGTCCTATCACTGCATTCTCTCCCAGAAAGGGTCTGCACTGCATAAATCAGGAAAAAATCACCGCATTCCACGGTGTACCTACAATGTTCATTGCAATGCTTGAGAACGAAAACTTCGACAAGACAGACTTCTCACACATGAGAACAGGTATTATGGCAGGCTCTCCCTGTCCTATAAAGGTAATGGAAGAGGTTATCGAAAAGATGCATATGCCTGAAATCTGCATTACTTACGGTCAGACAGAAGCAAGCCCCGCCACAACAATGAGTAAGACCTCTGATACTATCGAAGCAAGAGTAAACACAGTAGGCGGTCCTATCTTCGGTGTTGAATGTAAGATCGTTGACCCTGAAACAGGCGAAGAATTACCGGACGAAACAGACGGCGAATTCTGTGCAAGAGGATACAACATAATGAAGGGCTACTACAAGATGCCCGAGGCTACTGCAGCTGCTATCGACTCTGACGGCTGGTTACATTCAGGCGACCTTGCAAGACGCACAAAGGACGGCTATTTCAAGATTACAGGCCGTATCAAGGATATGATCATCCGTGGCGGCGAAAATATCTATCCTAAGGAAATTGAAGAATTCTTATATACAAACGACAAGGTAAAGGATGTTCAGGTAATCGGCGTTCCTGATGAAAGCTATGGTGAAGAGATCATGGCCTGCATCATATTAAAGGAAGGCGAAACAGCTACAGAAGAAGAAATCAAGGATTATGTACGTTCACACATGGCAAAGCACAAGGTACCGAGATATGTCGACTTTGTAGATGGCTTCCCTATGAACGCGGCAGGCAAGATATTAAAGTACAAGATGAGAGAACAGGCTGTAGAAAAGCTGAAATTACACAAGGCTGACAGCATTGTGACTGCGTAATAATTTATCATTTTCAGCAAAATCAAATAACGGGCGATTACAAATCGCCCCTACGAAATTTCGCAATATAATGCAAGTAGGGGCGAACTGTTTCGTAAGAAACAGTGTCGGTCTTTAGACCAATGACTAATGTTCGCCCGTTTTCTTTATTGATGTTTCATTTTATGTCTTATATGCACTATTCAGTCTGCCGTGGATTATTTCGCACAGTTCTTCTTCATCGTAAAAGGTGACGCTTTCTTTTAAAAGCTCAGGCTGATTATTTTTAAACCATTCATAAACCTCTTGCGATGGTTCCCCCTTAAAGCACAGAAGAATATCGGGACTGCCTTTTTCTCTTCTTTCGTTTACTGCAAGCGTAACCTCTTCGCAGGTTATACCGCCAAGCTTTTTCCCGAAAAGGACAACAAAAAGCTCACTTGACTTTATTCTTTCATTTATTACAGACTGAGTGCCGTTTAAATTTATCGCTCCGCCCTCTTCTTCGCAGAAGAAGAATTTGAAATGTAAAGGGCTATCAAGATATCTTAAATTGATATCCGATAATTCAGAACGCAGAAAATCCCGTTCCTCTTTGAATTCTACTATAGATGAAGCGATAAAAGTTGATATTACTTTTTCTTTTATCATAATACTGCTCTTTCTTATTCAGAAAAATTTTCGCTTAAAAACTTTGTTATAACGCTTGATAACACGTCATAATGACCCGTATTATAATCCTTCATTTTTTCACAGGATTCATAAGCAATCATGATATGCTGCTTTGCTCTTTCCTTATCATAGGGTAAGAAAAGCTTTGCTATGCTGTAGTGACAATCTGTATATATCCATCTGCAGCGAACCGGATTATGCGTCATTTGCTGCTTACACGCTCTCACACACTCCATATAATATTTCAGTGCCTGCTCATCCGAAAACTCAAGACTTGTAATAGCCACAAGTCTTGCAACCCATATATAAGCATCTGCAAATTTATGAAAATCAATTTCTGTAAGCATTCTGTAGTAAACAAAGGATTTTTTATAAAATTCTGCACTGTATTCATAGTCCCTTATTCTTTCAGATAAAAGAGTTCCTATTTTTTCGCACAGTTGTGCAGGCTTTTCGATACCGGGGACATCATTCTCCCTGCAAGCCTTCTCATAAAGTTCAAGTGCAGTATTGTAGTATTTGAATGCCTCTTTATAGATTTTATTTCTATAGGCAGTATCACCTAATTTGATATAGAGATATGCCACTCGGTTTTCATAATGATATTTACCATCATCAGCTATTCTGCAGTATTGCTCTATAAACTCATTCAGCATACTGACAGCAGGAGCGGGATTGCCAAGAGTAATAATACCATCCGATGCCGCTGACAGAGTAACGGCAAATTCTCTGAGATAAGCAGGCTCTTCTTTTGTTATCTTTATGCAGTACATAAGGGCCTTCATATAACAATTCATGGACTTATCTTCATTTTTAAGTATAGCGTATATCTTACCGTTTCTTTCATAAAGCTTTGGAAGATCATAAATTATTCTGATATCTTCGCCACGTACAGAATCAAGAATAGAAAGCTGTCTGTCATAATTTTCTATGGCTTGGGCAAGCTTTCCGTCATTATAATAAAGTGTACCGATACGTCCATAAGTGTTTGCAAGCTCATAAGCAAATCTTACTTCTCCTGCCACTATATATTTCTGATATATCTTAACAGCACTTTCGTAATACTCTCGGCACAAATCAAAGTATTCGCTGATTTCACAGCCTTCTCTGTGATAAATCTTTTCGTAAAGTATAGCAGCACTGTTATATAAAGACGCCAGCTTTGACTCATAAGCAAGAGGATCTGTCCCCGAGATTTCCTGTAATATAGCTTCGCTTTCCGCAAACAGCTTTATTGCTTCTTCAGTATATCCGTGATTTGTATATAAGACTGCGAGTGCCTGAAGGCTTTCTGCAAGACCTGATCTGAATCCGATATAATCATCGAATTCCAGCATCCTTCTTGCCGCTCCTACCGACATCTCACAACAGCCTACAGCACGGCTGGCATACTGCTCTGAGTATCCATCCCTCATATTCATTGCCATATCATTGTAAAGAGTGGCCATACACTGATATATTGCTGAAAGCTTATCGTTACGGTAAGGGTCTTTGGCTGCAAATCCGTTCTCTATTTCTGCAGACTTGTTATAAAGCTCCAATGATTTTTTATAATTGCCCTCATCCTGATATATTCTCGCAAGGTGATAGCAAGCCTCAGACACTCGTAAAGGATGAGCGTTTTCCTTAGCAAGAATACTGTTGCCGTACTCTTTGGCATTTTTTCGGTATCCCACTCTTACAGAAAGCTCAAGCAACATAAGTAACGCATCATCAGAAGCTTCCGTATCCTTCACTCTGCCGTAGTATTCTTCTGCCACCCTGAAGGCAAGTTCTGTGTTATTATGCTGCTTTTGGAATATAGCATATCTGTAAAGCGGTGTGGGATCAAGCTCAGGATATTTTAGAATATACCCTCTGATCTCATCAAAAAGCTGTCCCTTTTCCCTTACTATTTCTAAAGTGGGGATTTTCATATCAAGTGCGTCTATTCTCTGGCAAAGCTTGTCTATATCTCTTTGCATTCTGTCCTTAGCATCTTCGATAGCCTGTTCACTCAGCTTCAGATCCTGACAGATGGCTGTACTGTCAAGCAGTTCAAGAGCAAGCTCCACCTCACCGTTTTCCATAAAACGATATGCCATTATCTGATCAATATCAAGATTACCCTTTGAGGTATTACCGACAAATTCACGCATTTTTGCAAAGAGATCCTTTTCAGCTTCAGCTATCCTTGTTATAATATCTGAACGCTTTGCAAGTATGCTTTTATACTTCTCCTGCTTTTCTGGAGTCGGGTCTTCAAAATAACCCGACAGTGTCTTGTCAAGTTTAGCAAGGGTGGATTTCAGCGATTCAAGATTTGCATTATTTGCAAACATAGGGATGTTGGCAGTATCTATTTCTTCCTCTCCGCCATAGTTTATTCTGCCGTTTCTGACACTTAAGTCAAGACCTAAATATCCCGCTTCGCTAAGCTGGAGCATAACGGCAAGCTTAAGTGCATCTCCACTGTTATAACTCTTATAATAGTGATGCAGTCCCTCACCGATATGCTTTTGGAGTGTCGCTATTTCATCTGTTACATCATCAATATCGTCAATATACTTTATGTATGGAACAACAAGGGGTTTTGAATTATCTCTGTAGCTTTCTACAGCCTTATCAAAATATTTTCTCTGACTATTGCTTACCGTATCATAAAACAGCACAAAAACCAGCTCGCAATCGGAAAGCTTTGATATATATTCCTCTGCCATTTCTGCCTTTACAGTTTCAACAATGATGCAAACGCCATCACTTCTGTTATTAAGTTCGTTGATAAGAGACTTTATCTGACGGCAGTCCCCTAACATTTCACTATTATCTGAAACAGACACGATAATCCTGATAGTCTTTATATCCATTTTTTAAACCTCCTTGTGAGATTTGGTCTACAAATAAATTATATCACATCTGAAAACATCTGTAAAGAAAAAACCTTTTATCAACACTGATAAAAGGCTTTTAGCTTTATATAAATTTCATCAGCATTGTGAAAAGTCCTAAGATAAGTACAGGACACAATACTGTGCATAGTTTTTCTTTCTTGTCTTCACCCGTTACCGGCCGGACTCTTGCCACTCCGCAAATAGCGACTGCAAGAACGATAAAGGACATTGCAATATAAGCGATATTTGTAACGGAATTTCCGACAAAGCAAACAGCGTCTATAACGCTGTCAACGGCATTGTTTCCTGTAAGTAAAATATCTCTGTATACCACGACGCTTACCAGCAGATTATTCAGAATGTGAAGAGCTATTGTCGGGATGATACTTCTGTATCTTACTGCAAGTATCGCAAAAACAACACCGCTCAGCATTGCATAGGCAAACTGGTCGAAGTTGCCGTGAGCAAGACCGAATATAAGAGATGAGAGGAGTATCGCAGGCGTTTCGCCCATAGGTCTTAATGAGCCAAGCAGGAATTTGCGATAGATAAGCTCCTCGCATATCGGGGCTATAAGGGCTGAGAATATAAGCATCACAAGTCCCGATGATGAATCGAGCGGAGCAGTCTGCTCCATTACATTAGGTATCTCGCCTACACCGAATAAGATCTGAAGTGTGTAATTTATCACCTTTGTTATATATGATCCGCACATTCCGAAAGAGAAGGTAGCGAAAAGCATTATAAAGGGATAAAAGAAGTTGTTCTTATATGTGGGCAGAAGATGATTTAATTTTCTGTACTTGCGGTATAAGAACCAGAACACCAGCAGTTTTGGCAGATAGGATACAATGCTCGCAAAGATATGACTTATCGTTGTGGCGATAACCGGTGTGGTTTCGGGTAAAAAATGATAAACTATAAAGGTCAGCATATAAAGTGCCGCATTCTTTATCAGTATTTCAAGAAAAGCAAGTATTAAAAGTGACGCTCCCACGTCAAAGCAAAGCCGTCTTATATCTGAGGGTCTCAGCATATCAAGACTTTCAACACGGCTTAAATTATACTGGGTGTAGCGTTCTTTGATTTTGTCGATGATGTTTGTTTCCTGCATAAAATTCCTTCTTCTGTCAGCCTATGAAAATAACCGCTATCATAAGGGCGATAAATAAAACTGTACTTATCGTAAATACGGGATCTTTTACAAGTGCCGTTGCCTTTTCCTTTTTGGTCATTTCGGGATAATTGTTCTGAGGACGGTAAAGTCTGTTGTTTTTCAGTTTTTTAATTGCATTTATCATTCCTGCAAACATAAAGATAAATACCACCGCCACGAATATAAGAAGTACTGTGATCATAGTGTTTTCGGTGGTGCTGAGCTCTTTACCCTCCTGCATCTTGACAACACCTGATATTACAGGGTCGCTGGTACCGATAAGCATTATGGTTGCCGCTATGGAATTTAAAATAAAATGTATTATGGTTGTGGGTATGATACTGTCAGATGCATATCTTACATAGCCCAAAACGATACCTATTACAAAGGTAAAGCAGAACTGATGCACATTGCCGTGGGCAAAGCCGAAGATGAGTGCCGATACCATTATGGAAAATCCGTGTCCGTACTTTGCAAGTCTCGTCTGAATAATACCTCTTATCCAGAATTCTTCAAGAACAGGAGCTATCACAACCATCTGAAAAACAAGAACTGTAATAGTAGAAAAGGATGTTGCATTTCCACCTGTTATCGGAGCATAAGTATCCTGCACTGCTCCATTGTTATTTGCAAGCAGAAAGGATATTGCAAGTACGATGAAATTTATCAGTTGCCCTGCACCATAGGAGGGTAATACCCAGGATACTGCCTTGCCAAGTCGCTTGCACTTTTTATAATATATCCTGTTATCATCCCATTTATAACCGAATATGACAGCCGATGTAACAATAGAACCGCCATAAAGCAATATAACCGAAACTGCCCAGATTATAATATAGCTTAATGTTTGGTCAGCACCCTCTAACAGCATATCGAGAAGAAATGATACCCCTTCTGTCAGAAGTCTGCATAAAAGCACCGCACCAAGTGCAAGACCGACTTTCCGACAGGCTGTTTTAAATTCATTTGTAATAGCCATATCTTCTCCTTAAATCAGTTATCCATACCGTTTTTAATCATATCTATAACGTAATTCGGTAATGCAAAGCAGCCCTTATGAAGTGCTGTGTTATAGTACCTTGTCTTTATACCAAGACTGTTCCAGTATTCTTCATCAAGATCCTTTATCGGATCAAGTCCCTTACTTGCAAAGCCGAAAAGCCAGTGGCCACTCGCATAAGTGGGGATATGTGCCTGATACACCTTATGTAAAGGAAATACCGAGCTTATCCTCTCGTGTGCCGCACACATTGCCTTGGCATCGTTTATATAAAAGGGGCTTTCATGTTGATTTACAAGTACGCCGTTTTCTGTAAGAGCATTGTAGCAATTTCCGTAAAACTCTTTTGTAAAAAGACCTTCGCCGGGTCCGAAGGGGTCGGTGGAATCAACTATGATAAGGTCGTATTCTTCCTTTTTGCGTCTTACAAAGCGGAGTCCGTCTGCAAAGTGTATACTGAGTCTTGGGTCATCCATAGAAACTGTCATCGAGGGGAAGTATTGTCTGCATACCTCCACTACCTTTTCATCAATCTCCACAAGATCAATATGCTCAATATTCTTGTAACGGCAAAGCTCTCTTACTGTACCGCCGTCGCCCGCACCTATGACAAGGACATTCTTCACATCCTTCTTTACTGCCATAGGAACGTGTACTATCATATCGTGATATATAAATTCATCCTTTTCGGTTATCATCACATAGCCATCAAGAGCAAGGAGCTTTCCGAACTCCAGCGACTGAAATACGTCTATCCTCTGATAATCGGTTTCTGTAGTATATAAATGTTCATCTACTCTTATTGAAAATCTTACGCTGTCGCTGTGATTTTCAGTAAACCATAATTCCATTTTTTTCGCCTTTCTAATTTTCAAGAATCATAATGTTCTTAATTTCAAGATCCTCTGTACCTGTAAGGAAGCAACCCTTATCCCCTGCATATTTTATATATGCAAGAATTTCTTCGGTTATCTGTTCACCCGGAGCCAGTATCGGAATACCGGGCGGATAGCACATTACAAATTCACCGCTTATCTTACCTGCACTCTTTTCAATAGGTACGGAAATTTTATTTCCGTAAAAAGCCTCCTGAGGTGACATCTTTACAACAGGATTTATATATTCGTGGTCAAGCATACCCGTCTTATCCTTCTGATATATACGCTTGATATCATTAAGTGCACCTATAAGGCGATCAAGATAAAGCTCTCTGTCACCTATTGAAACGTATGCTAAAATGTTTCCTATATCACCGAACTCTATCTGTATACCATAGCTGTCACGGAGGATGTCGTAAACCTCTATTCCTGCAAGACCTATATCCCTTGTGTGAATAGACAGCTTAGTCACGTCAAAATCATAGAACGCTCCGCCGTCGCAAAGCTCCTTTGAAAAGGCGTAATAGCCGCCTATCTCATTTATCTCGCTACGCATATATTCTGCATAACTTTTAACCTTTTCAAAAGTATCCTTGCCGTTTAAAGCAAGATTTCTTCTCGAAATATCAAGACTTGACATTAAAAGATAACTGCCGCTGGTGGTCTGCATAAGATTTATTATCTGTCTTATATAGCCCTCGTTTACGGTATCACTTGTTAAAAGGAAACTGCTCTGAGTCAGCGAACCGCCGCTTTTATGCATACTTACAGCCGCCATATCGGCACCTGCGTGCATACCTGCAACGGGCATTCCGTCAGCAAAATAAAAGTGTGTGCCGTGAGCCTCGTCTGCAAGTAAATACATACCGTTTGCGTGAGCAAGGTCGGCAATTCTTCTTATATCCGAGCATACGCCGTAATAGGTGGGATTATTCACAAATACCGCCTTTGCGTCGGGGTTTTCCTTTATCGCCTGTTCCACATCCTCATATCTCATACCGAGGGGGATGCCAAGCTCCTTATTTACCCCCGGGTTTACATATACGGGTACAGCACCGCCTAAGATAAGGGCATTAATTGCACTGCGGTGTACATTTCGGGGCATAATTATCTTTTCGCCACGCTTTGCAACCGCAAGCACCATCGCCTGAACTGCCGCTGTAGTTCCGTTTACAATAAAGAAAGCGTTCTTACAGCCGAAAGCATCGGCGGCAATTTTTTCAGCTTCTTTTATTACAGAAACGGGGTGACAGAGGTTATCAAGCGGCTTTGAAGAATTGACATCCGCTGTCATACATTCTCTGCCTAAAAATTCTGTCAGTTCGGGATTTCCCCTGCCCATCTTATGACCAGGGACATCAAAGGGGACTATTCTTTTTTGTTTATAGGTTTTAAGTGCCTCATAGATAGGGGCTTTGTTCTGATTTTCCATATATTTCATCCTTGTTTATATTTCAATATTAAGAATTTATACATAATAACACCAAATGGGGTTTGGGGCGTAGCCTCAAGCGGGTAACAAGGGGCGGCAAGCCCCAGTCCAATCCCCCTTCCTTCGGGGAAGGGGGTAAGGGGGATGGGGCTATAATTATATCCGCCAAAGGCTTCAATATATATTCATCCCCGAATATATTTCTATCATCTCACGGCGAAGACTTTCGGTAATGCGTAATCTTTCCTTGGGCGGAATATCGTAAATATCGGAATTGAAAAGATAATTTTTCAGTTCCATTTCTCTTATCATAAGTCTTGTATGGAAAATATTCGCCTGATATACATTTATATCCGTAGCGTCATATTTTGTGAGGGTGTAATCATTTATGAAATCCTGAATAGAGGTTATATCGTGGTCAAGATACAGCTTATGTCCGCCAAGATCTCTTGTAAAGCCCCTTACCCTGTAGTCAATGGTAATGATATCAGAATCAAAGCTACCTATAAGATAATCAAGGGCGTTCAGCGGAGATATCTCTCCGCAAGTGGAAACGTCTATATCTACTCTGAAGGTTGATATACTGTTATTGGGGTGATACTCAGGATAGGTATGTACTGTAACATGGGATTTATCGAGATGGGCTACCACTGTTTCGCTTTTCTTCTGCATTCTGGGATTGAGCGGCTCGCCGTTTACCATACCCTTATTACAGCTTGGGTCTATTTCTGTGCCTGCAGTTGCCTTTTCGGAAATAAGCAATGTCACACTTGCACCCTGAGGGTCATAGTCCTGCTTAGAAATATTAAGCACATTAGCACCTATTATATCTGTGACATCACAGAGTATACCTGTAAGTCGCTCAGAATTATACTGCTCATCTATATAATCTATATAATCTCTCTGTTCCCTTGCACTTTTGGCATAACAAACATCGTAAATGTTAAAGCTGAGGGTTTTTGTCAGATTGTTAAAGCCGTAAAGCTTCAGTTTTCTATCCAATGTAGTACCACTGCCTTTCCTGATTTTTTCCATAATTAAAACACATCTATAATAATATAGTAAACCGATGATTTTGTCAACAAAAAACGTAAGTTTTTGAGATGTAAATGGTAAATTGTTGTTTAGCGGTCGGTGACCGCTGACGGTTCCGCCTTTAAAAGGCATCGCAATTGGCGAAACATTGCGAACGGCGGGGTCACATAATGGATGCACGATAAATTGTTGTTTGAACGCGTGGCGTTCAACAAATTCCGCCTTCGGCGGCGGGTCGTCCGGGAGTCATTGGTCTAAAGACCGTCACTGTTTCTCACGAAACAGTTCGACCCCTACACGCAACCCGCAATGTTATGGGGAAAATTGTAGGGGGCGACAAGCAATCCAAAGGATTGCGGCACCCTTTAGGGTATGTCCTCTGACGCCCCGTTATGATACATAAACACAAACCGTCAACCCGCCGTCAAACAACAATTTACCGCTCTGTTCAGGCATTGTGCCCTATAAAACAACCTTTTTTACTGGTTGCTGTTATTATATATGCTACGCCTCAAAGGGTGTTTTTTATCAAAAATTCGTGTAATCCGTTACACAAAACTGTGCATTTTGCACATTTTGAATATTTTGGGTCTATATATTTTTCACTAATTTTTAAAAACGCACCAAAAATTTACCAAAAACTATTGCAATTTTCTCTTTATTATGGTATTCTATAGGTACAGAAAACGGATGGTTTATCTAAGACCGAAGGATTTTGGGATTTAACAGCGTGGACTGTTAAACATAAACAAATTTTTATTATATTTTTTAAGGAGGTAATTTCCATGATAAAGAAATTACAGCAGCTTAAAGCCAAGAAGGGCTTTACACTCGTAGAACTTATCGTTGTTATCGCTATCATCGGCGTATTAGCAGCAATCTTAGTTCCTACAATGATGGGCTTTGTTACTAACTCAAGAGTAACATCAGCTAACTCAACAGCAGCTTCCTTCCAGGATCAGATCGAACAGTTCTTAACAGACTGCGATACTAAGAGCTATGGTATGAAGCAGGGCGTTGCTTCTCACGTTTACTTCGAAATCGTTGTTGATGATGAGGGTTGGAAAACAACAGTAAGTGATGCTGACGTATTCAACAAGCAGGCAGCAGGCGGTATCGAATGGGGTGCAACACGTACCGATGAAACAATGACAACTACTGACACAGCAGTTGAACAGGCTAAGTTCCCTGAAAACCTTCTTTCTATCAAGCTTATGGCTCTCTTCCCTGATGTTAAGCAGGCATACGTTAAGGCTTATGCTAAGGCTGGTCATGTAGAAGCAGTTATCTACACAGCAGACGCTACAGCAGCTGCAGACGTAGGTACAATCTGCAATGCTGTATATGGTAACGACCACAAGCTTTCAGTTATAGGCGTAACTGACAAGATGGGTGGCGTTGACTGGGAAACTAAGGTTTCCGGTTGGGATAGCCAGACAGCTGGTATCACAGAAAAGGGTATCATCGTTGGTACAGCTCCCGCTCTTGCACTTGGTAATCCTACTCCTGCAGGTACGTAATTAAAAGCTTTAAGTTGCTTAATTACATAAAAAATGCATAACATTTCCCCCGACCAAAAGGTCGGGGGTTTTATTTTACTGTTTTCCAAAAAGCTATTGCTTTTTTGGGAATATTATGCTATTATTAATTTATTAAGTTACTTAAACTTTTCAGACGGAGGAAATTATGAAAAAACATCTCAGCAAAAAGGGCTTTACCTTAGTAGAGCTTATCGTCGTAATAGCAATAATCGGCATACTTGCCGCAATCCTCGTACCCACTATGATGGGCTTTGTCCGTGATTCAAGAATAACAAATGCAAATACCCACGCAAACGAGATAAGCGAGGTGCTTTCTCAGACGCTGACAAAATTTGACGCAGAAGGTTATGGGATGAAGCCTACAAAGATCGCAACCTCTATTATAACAGTTTCAGTATCTCAAAACAGCTCCGGCAAGACCGAATGGAAGGCCTCTGTCAGCGATACCGATAACTTTATAAACTCAGGCGATATCGACTGGGCTACAGCAGGCACAGCGATTACCGAAGACAGCACCGTTACAGATAATGCAAGCATACCTCAGAATATGATATGCCTTGAGCTTATGAAATCCTTCCCCGATTTAAAATCCGGCTATCTGTGGTTTGCCGTATCAGGCGGTTATGTGAAGGCGGCGTATTATAACGAGGCAGGTACATCAGTTGCAATGCTTGAAACAACCTTTGACACTGACGGAGAACTGAAACCTACAGATACAGTTGACTGGTCAAAAAAAATCTGCGTATGGGATGATAATTTCAGCGGCATTACACCTGATGGTCAGATTATAGGTACTTCGCCGGCAATATTTGTAGGAAAATTGGGCGAATAAATTTTATATCAGATTTATACGGGCGACCACAGGTCGCTCGTTATTATTTATTAACACAAACCCGCAGGCAAATTGTTGTTTAGCGGCGAGCCGCCGCATCCAATTCCGCCTACGGCGGCGGGGCGTCAGAGGACATACCCTAAAGGGTGCCGCAATCCTTTGGATTGCTCGCCGCCCCCTACAATTTTCCCCATAACATTGTGGGTCGCATGTAGGGGTCAAACTGTTTCGTGAGAAACAGTGACGGTCTTTAGACCAATGACTCCCGGACGACCCGTTGTAAAAAAATATCATCTCCCCGTCAAACAACAATTTGAACGCAAGGACAAAATTGCAACCTTTTTTCTGATTACTATTATTTTTATTGTAAAAAATATCCGAATGCATTTGTATAATTTCTACATATTTATGCCATCACGTGGCAGTTATATTGACAAAAAACATTGTTTGTGATAAAATTATTGTGATTATAAGCCGAATACAGCTTTACAATTTATTACAGTAAGGATAAATATATGGAAAATAAGAAGAAAAGTCCTGTTTTAAAGGTTCTTCTTGTTATTTTAGGTATCGTTGCCGTTATAGGACTATGTGTGCTTTCAAGCAGATTTTCCTGGTTTGGCACAGATAACGGCAACTCTCAGCCGACAAGTTCTGTAACAGAAAGCGAAAGCGTCAGCACGACAATACCTGATGATAACTCGAAGACGCCCGAAAAAACGGATACAAGCACTACAGAGGCGAGCAGTCCCGAAAGCTCTGAAACACCCCCGATATCGCAGTCAGAAGAGCAGACTACACCTCCCCCTGCCACAGAGCAGACTACAACGTCCGTAACCGAACAGACAACAACAAGTACGACTGCTACAAGTACAACAACCACTACAACAAGCACAACTACTACAACTACTACAACTACTACAACTCCACCCGTTACAGACGCTCCAAAGCCTTTATGGACTGAAACTGAGTGCAGTAAGGAAATGTACATTACTGTTTCCTGCTATTCAAGAAAAGAGGCTGTACCCGGTTCGGCACAGGTTTCGCTTATGAATTCCGGCACAAAGGTAAAGGTAGTAGCCACAACAGACACAGGCTACAGCAAGCTTGCCAACGGCTCTTTTGTACATAATGATTATCTCAGCAGTTCAAAGCCTGCTGAAACTACAACCACTACCACTACCAAAAAGCCACAGACTGATACTCCTATTCAGTTACCTGCAGGCTTTGGTGAGGGTATAACGGCAACGCCTCCAAGCAGTTGCAATTCTTTTGAAATTGAAGTATTCAATATTGTAAATGATCTGAGAGTACAGAACGGTGTTCCTAAATTAAAATGGGACCCCACTGCATACACCGCCGCAAAGACAAGAGTAAAAGAAATAGTTACCTACTGGGGACACAACCGCCCCGATGGCACTCATTGCTATTCAGTATATGGTCAGGGTGAAAACCCGACTCATATTTTCAGTCACATCGGCGAAAATATTGCGTCAGGTCAGCATTCTGCCAAGGATGTAGTTGACTCCTGGATGGCTTCTGCCAGCCACCGTAAAAATATTCTTAACCCTGAATTTGATAATATAGCAATCGCTTTCTATGAAGCGGATGATTCTTATCATTATTACTGGGTGCAGGAATTCACCACCTACAAATAAAATTAACCGCTGAAGTCTTTTAAAAACTTCAGCGGTTTTTATTATACCTTTATAAGATCATCGGCGTGCATTGCGGCGGTAACATCTCCGTCTATACCTATGACGATATAATCGGGATAACCGTTTATACCTGACTGAATAACATCAAAGACGGCAGTATAGACAAAGGTTGCCAGCTTTTTTCCCGAAAAGGAGAGTGCACCTGCCTTAACCTTCACTCTGTCTCCTACCCTGATATCAACCTTTTGTTCCTCCTGCTTCTTTATGCTGTCAACATTGACCCAGCCCGTAACTTCGCAGTTACCCTTTGGGGTGGTTATTCTGATACGGTTATTTATTATTCCGTCACTGTGAATATAATAATATCCCGTAATTGTAGTTGACTTATTTCTTGCAGAGGCAGAAATATAAAGCGGAGTATTCAAAAGCTGTACTCTGTCGCCCTTTCTCAGAATTTCAGCAACCGGCTTTTCGGGGAGCTTGTCGTAAAATTCCTTTGTAATTTTCGGGTAATCTACAAAGCACGCATCTCCGTCGATGTCGTATCCGCCTATTCTGTCAAGTCCCCATTGCCATATTTTCTGACCGTAGCTGTAACGGCTCTTTCTGTCAGGGCTACCCGTCCAGTGAGCAAGCCAGATATCATATCTACCGATAAGCCTGTTTTTTTCGTAATAGCTTTCGAGCCAGGATGGATTTACATAGATACCGCAGGGATATCCGCCCTCGATTATTCTGTCACAAAAAGCAATCGCCATATCAGTACGGGTCTTATTATCAAGACCGTCTATCTGTCTTCTTTCCTCCATATCAAAAAACACGGGATATAAAGGTCTGCTATACTTTTTCAAAGCAATAAGGCAGGCATCAGCTTCTTTTTTTGCTTCTTCAACGCTCATCCCATAGCTATACCAGTAAAAGCCGTAGTCTATTTCATTTTCATTACAGCTTTTTATATGGCCCGCTGCTGTAACATCTTCCATTTCCGAAAGTCCCAGTCGTATTATCGCAAATTTCACATTATTGTCGGCAAGTATTTTTCCGCTTATCCCCTCCTGAACATAGGAGAGATCAACGCCTTTTATATTAATATCACTCATCCGATTCCTCTCCTTTCTTTTTTATCTGCTGTAAAATTTCCTTTATTCTTGCAGGTACGGGGAGTCCTAAAAGCGTAGCATTTTCAAGCAGAGATATTCCCTCATTGGCTATGTAAAACAATATCACCGCTGTCATAGCAACTGAAGAGCTGCCTATAACATAGGCATCAAGTATGTGTCCCATTGCCACAAAGCACAGAATAAAAAGCTTCTTCGCAAGCCCTTTGAAGCCGACCTCGCTTGAAAGTCTGCGATTGATGACGGCTACCACTACACCGCTTATATAATCCATTGCCATAAAAGCTATAAGTGCCCAGAAAAGTCCCGTAACCTCTCCGTAAAGAAAGCCGATTACCGCGCCGAAAGCTCCTGCTATACTGTCAATAATTATCTGTATCTTTGTCATTACCTTCCCTTTCTTTTAATCGTGTCTCTTGCATCAGCAGGAGGCACTGCACCGCCCGTAATCGCACCATACTCCCAGTCATCATAAGTATGCTCGTAGGGTATCTGTAGCTCAGGGTGAAGATAATACAACACCTCAAGGTAGGTTTCTCCGTCGGTATTTCCAGGGACTTCGAGGGTTTTAAGCCAGTTGAAAAAGCCCTTTCTTTCACCGTAAAGCTGATATAGCGTCTCGGCAAATTCTTCATCAGTGTATATAAGTTTGTTATGCTTTTCAATAAACTTATAAGCTTCTTCAGGATCAAATTTTCCGTCTGTTGCGTTTTCTTGCTCGCCGTCTACGGCATTCTGAAGAGATGCGTTCAGCTTTTTCAAATCAAGCTCGTATTTACGATCACTTTCATAAGCGTCACGATATCTTTCATATTCAAGATTTTGCTGAGACAGTCTGTCCTGCTCCTGCTTATACAGAAACTGACGGTTAGTATTAAAATCTCCTACTGTGTCACGATATCTGTCGTAATCCCTGCCTTCAAGACTGAGCAGGGTATTCAGCTTTTCATAAGCTCTGTTTTCTTCATCCCGATATCTGTCGTATGCCTTTTGCTCAAACTCTGCTGACTTTTCGTTCAGTGCCTGCATATAACTATTATATGCCTGCTGACCTGCAACTGTGCCGTATGTATTGCCATATCCGCCTGTAAGCAGTGCGGCATTACCCATAGTGTCCTGCATTGCTCTTTTTCCGTTTTCGGTATACATAGTCTTATATTTAGAAAAAAGCTGATCATTTTCCGCATTGTAGCTGTATTCTTTGCGGTCAAGTATATCAGAAAGACTCTGCTTTACCACATCAGAATAATTGCTCTCATAACGGGGCATATCAGCTTCTGTCAGACTGCCGCTCAGCTTCTTTTCTTCGTCTGTTTTCTTCTTCTCACTCAAATTTATCACCTTCCATTCTCATCATCTCCTCAGCCAAAGCCTTTTCAGCCTCTAACTGCTGTTCGTAAGCGGTCATTTCCTCGTCAAAGCGTGCAATGTCCGCCTCTGTAATCTTATCCCTTGCGTAGTAATCTGCAAGCTGGAGTGCCGCCCATTCACGCCCGAAAGAGCCTGCCTTTACTCCGTTTATTGCTACCTTTACTACCCATTCACCGAAATTAAGCGCCATTATGTTTCACCTCCCAATGATAGAATTGTCGCTTCAAGGGCGGCGATACGTTCTTCGTGGTTTGAGATATCCTTAGGACATATATTCCACGCTGTAGCCTTATTCCCGATTTCCAGTTTCATTCCACATACCTCGATACTGTCACCCTGATATTGCACGCCAATATATACACTTTGCTCCGCAAAAGCTTGTGCCGTGAATATATGGGAATATTTCGTCCATTTTTCACTATCAATATCAAATCTTGAAGTAGTAGAGCCGCCACCTGCCGCAGCTACTGTGTTAAGCAAAAGACTTCCTTTGCCTTTAGCGTATACAGATAAAATGTATTCCTCTCCGACTACAAGCGGGATATTGTTCTGAGATATTGTGATTGTTGCAGAATTTGAGGTAATTCTCCAACCTTTTTCGATATAAGGTTCAGGGCAGTCGGTCACATCAACACTTTCCCAAGTACCGTTTGTGCCTGAAGCCTTTCTCCACACGCCCTCGCTCCAAAGTGCAGGAGTTGACACAGATCCTAAAGTCGTTGTCTGCGTATTGCGAAGAATTTGCGTGCCACCTATCTGAAGCTCCGATAATATATCAGACGATGATTTATCCTCGACATTTGCAAGTCCGAGTTGCTCTTTTGTAACGCTGTGAGGATTTTCCACATTGCCTATATGACCGTTTACCTTGTCGTCAATCTCATTAAGAATAATACCCTGATTTCCCTGTGCAGAGGAAAGTCTGCGAATATCAGTATCAAAAGCGTTTTTGGTAGTGTTATAATCTTCAGATAATGCTTCTAAATCTGATTTATCAGCCTTATTTTCCAGTGTTTGCAGAATCGACTCTGTTTCTGTTTTATCGGCTTTGCCTTCAATAGAAAGCGAAAGCATTTCAAGCTCAGCCTGTACAGCCATAGAAACGGGTTTATCCATATCAGATGTATTATCAACATCAGATAAACCGATTTGCTCTTTAGTTACGCTATGAGGATTGTTTGTATCTGCTATATGTGAGGAAAGGTTGTTTTCGGCGTCGTATGGCGAAGGCGACCACGATGTTGCCTTGTTGCCTGTTTCAAGCTTCATACCGCAAATTTCAATACTATCACCGTTTTTGTTCATTCTGCCAATATATATATTTGTAAGACCGTTTTGCACAGCACCTTCTGTTTCGTTTGCAACAAAAGTCATACTGTATTTAGTCCAGGTTGTAGTGTTTGAAATGGTAAAATTATTAGCTACATACGGATTTTTACCATACTGTAGTCGTAAAATGCCGTTACCTCTTGCGTAACAAGACAGCGTATATGTATTACCAAAAGCAATAGGTACATTATCTTGTGCTATATCGACATTGCCTGAACCACCATACAGTTTCCAACCGAGTCTTATATTGGCGTTTGGTGCATCTGTGACAACAATACTTTCTCGGTATATACCACTTGTTGTTGAACTGGCAATTCTCCAGCCTCCCGTTTCCCACGTAGAGCCACCGCTTGCCGCACCTAAAATAGTAGTGGTGTTAGTTCCTCGCAATATCTGTGTACCGCCTACCTGAAGCTCTGACAGAATATCAGCAGAGCTTTTATTTTCCACATTGCTAAGCCCTATCTGTTCTTTTGTGACGTTATGAGGATTGTCCTTGCCATCTACGTGAGCTGTCAGATCAGAGCTTTCCGCCTTTTCATTCACGATTTCCGCAAGAGCTTCAAGCTCGATAATATCAGCCTTGCTGTCAACCACAAGGGAAAGCGTTTCGACTGTTCCCTTATCCGCCTTTTCGGCTAAAGCCTTTGCTACCGCTGAGTTCGCTATCACGTTGTCGCTGTCAGGGGATAAAGCCTTATCAACGATTATCTGACTTTCGGGTACAAGGTACTGAAAATCCTGAAGCTTGAGAAGCTCCAGAGGTGTATTCGTAAGGCCGACTGCAGCATTATATTCAGCTTCGGAAGCGAAGGGGATATTCACTCTGACTTGATTACTTACAGGTACTTGTTTCCATTCACTACCGTTATAGTATCTTGTTGAAAAGCCTATTTCGACTAATCCGTAAGGAAAATCCTCAGTCGGAGGATTGATAGTCTTCCAATACGGACTTATTCCCCATTTAGTCATATACGTACTTGTGACGTATCCTAACGTGGTCGCTCTCTCTTCTCCTGTTTCGTTGTCAGTATAGCTGAAAACTCCTAACAACGTTCTGACTCCTGTTGGTGATACGTCACGTGTTTCGGTATAAACCCTGATATCTGATGCAGAAGCACTCACATTCGAGCCATCAACTCTTACAGTACCCGATTTAGCAAAGGCCATCTCCTCATAGTAAGGGAAATCATCTGGGCTTACTCCTGATTTATCTGCCCTTATTGTGTATCCATTGCATATAATCGAATTCTGAAGATCTCCGTAGCCTACGGAGTTGCCATCCACATAATGTACCTTTGTGTAGTTGTGTATTGCCTGCTGGCTTTCCTTTTCCTGAAGGATGACCGCATTTTCGACTGTAAGATCTACTGAAGAAGGCATTGCAAGAGAATAGTTTTCAAGGTATTCTATTCTCTTTCCCATATCGGCAAAGTCATCATATACGCTTGTAAAGCAGAACTTTGTCCTGTCGGTAAGGAGCTTTAAATAATCCTCAACTGTTGTGACCCTCTGTATATCAGATGTCCTGCGGTTGGGCATAAAGTCGATATTGATGTTTTCAGCCAAGCTCTGTACCTCCTTCGGTATTATAATAAATGCCGTAAAGAGTAAAGGCAGGGGGGCTACCATAGGAGTTTTCTTTAACGCTACCGCCGATGCTTATTCTCATCCTCTGACAACGCATAGGGATGATGGGTACAGTGAATATTTCCATACTCGGCTTTGTCTTTGTGCTGTCATAGCTGTATACGGTCTTAAATTCACCACCATTGTAGGAAATACCGATGTTGAAAGAAACATCTCTGTGTGCGTCGTCTACACCGATAACAAATCTGAGCTTTGATATATGCCTCATTATTGCACCTGTGCGGTTTAATTCGCCTGTTACAAGACCGAATTCCACTTCTTCTTCAAATTCCGTAATGTTGTCATCGTTGCCCCTCATAAGATACAGCCGCACAAGGTTTCCAATTGCCATTGTCAGATACAAAGCACCGCCATAGTTATGACCGGATATCATAGTGCCGTGACCGCCCATAATATCCTCTGTGTGCCAGCTGTCGTGCAGACAGTCATAGACATACACCCTGTAATCGGTAGCCATATACACCGCATTGTCATCAGCTACGCCAACTGCGGTATCTGTTATATCCACACCCAGTCTGCTGTCAGCTCTTACCGATGTACTGCCGTTAAAGACGAATATACCTTCAGGTGCTTTATAGTAAAGCAATCCATTTGACTTGCAGATGGAATTATAACTGCCCTTCTGTACTCCACGAAGCTCTGTTGTGCTAAGTGTAAAGTTGGAAGGCTTTGTGCCGTAGATAGTATGCACACAGTTTTCCTTGAAGAATAAAACGCTGTCATTGTAGACAGTACTGCCTGTAAAATCACCATCAGAGCCTACAGTCACCGCATAAGAGTCTGTTGATATGCCGTTATATTCTGTCCATACGAAAGGATCGCCTAACTTTGAGCAGTATATTTCGTGATTTTCTGAGGAACAGCCCCACAGCCTGTTGTTATGCTCAATAACCAGATCATAGTCCATCTGAGGTATTTCTGCTTTGCTGAGCTCAGCGGACTTTTCAAGCTTTACATTTGCAAAGCTGGTATAGGGTCTGCCTGATTCCATCTTTCTGCCTTCGGTAAAAAAATAATATGTATCGCTGTATTTACCGCTTGTATCAAATACTACCGCAACTTCTCCCTCTGTAAGATAGCTTGCATCTGTGCTTATTTCAGCTACAGTCAGCGTCAGAGCTTTTGCTTTGCCTTTATAGACATAAGAAACCTTTACAGTATCGCCCTCTTTAAGCTTTGTAACCTCTGTGTTTGTCGCATCGGTCAGAAAGTAAAGGTCTTTATGGATATCCAACGAAGGCGAGGTCATATTGGTATTGGCTTCCGTCAGTCTGCCGCCTGTAATTGTAACTGCAGTAGCTTCATCGGTAAAAGTACCGTCCACAACAGTCATACTCTCTGTGTTTATTACTATCCAGTCAGGCAGTATAACGATATATGCACCCATAGAAACAAGCTTCTTCTGTCCGTCGGAAAGCTCTAAATCAATCTTTGTATCTCCGATATGTATCCCATCCGTAACAGTGTACACAAGACTATCATCTTTAAACATAAAGCCTGTCATATCATAAGGCAGGCTTTTATATCTGCGGTTTGGCATATTGCTTACAGCAGGGTAGCTGTCAGCTGTCATATTGTGCAGTTTTTCCCACTCGCCAAGCGGTGTGCCGTTAAGGTTATTAATGCCGCCGAAGCGGGTCTGATAGATTACGGAACTTCCGGGGCTTCTTAACTTTTTGTATTTCATACCTCCTCCTAACCGCTTATCAGCGTGTCGAGGGCACATTCGTGGGTGCTGTTGAAATACTTTTCATAATCCCCATAAACGCTTTCAAGCATAGCCATATCGTTGTTATAGCGATCATACTCTGCGTTTGCAAAATCCACCATTGAGCATAAGTAGAGTACATACATTTCATCATAGGGAGAGGTGACAAAAAGCTCTGTTTCTTCTGTTGCATCAGCAACTACAGTAAAAGGAATATCGCACTTATGAGTAGAATATATCTCGTTATATATACGGTTTTCAAAATCTATAAGCCAGTCCGTTTTTTCGCTTGCCAAAAAGCTGTTCGGTCTTAAGCTGTCGGATCTTTCTATAATCTCTTTTATTGTCATAAATTCTCCTTTCTGCTCAAGGTTCAGTTCTTTCCTTCCTGAATGATAAGCGATTGCTTCCAGCCCTCATCCTGGTAATATTCAGCCTTTTTCCTCTGCTCCTCTGCCCTGTCAAGCTGGAGCTTTATGAACATAGGAACCTGCACTGTTTCGCCTCTTTTGATCTGATAATTGTTTCCGTTTACCGCAACAAAAACATCATCGTTATACTTTTCTCCATCCTTGAAAAGCTTTATCGTTACAAGCTCTGAGAGCTTATTATCCTTTTTTGTCATAATAGAATTTCCTTTCGTTTTATATATCAGCCCTCAGGCGTAAACCTGAGGGCTTTTTCAGTTGTTATCAGTTAGCGTTTGTCTTTGCAGAATAAGCGGGAGAACAGCTTTCAATTCTTACCATATATTCGTCGGAGAGAATCTCAGCTACTCTTGTAGCCTTCCAGCCCACAGACGCTCTCTGGTTAAGAGGGTCATCGCCATAGCCAAGCTGCTTTACAATGTGCTGGAGTCCGCCGCCTGTAACATCAGTTACCGCATAAGCGTGAGCACCAAGTACAAGGGTTGAGAATACCGCAAGACCTTCGGGACAGGTTTCATCCTTCCAGATCTTTGCTTCTGTGGACTTTACAAAACGCACGTTTCCGATAGAGCCTATCTCACCCTTTAAAAGATTTTCGGGTTCTGCATACTTCTGTACGTCGATCCATTCCTTGCTTCTCATAAGATCGTAAGCGGCATAAGGATGGATAATAGCCACATAGTTTTCACCGTCAATGCCGTCTGCATTCATAAGCTCAAGCTGTGCCGCCGCCTTGAATATTGTATCAACTGTAAGAGCACAAGTGTTGTCAAGTGATTCTCTTGAAAGCACCTCTGTGCCGTCAGCCTTTGCAGCGTAAATTACGTTTGTACCTGCGTTTATAACCTCTCTTGTGATAGTGTCAAGAGTTCTGCCGGACTGACTGCCAAGCAATTTTGTGGACTGTACTACGTTGTTGTCAATTGCAGTAAGCTCCAGCATATCGGAAAGCTTGATGTAATCGCCATACTGATTTACTGTTGCTGTTACATTAGATACAGAAAGAGAGTTGCCTGCAGGTGTCACACCTTCAACAAGGGGTGTGGTCGCCTTCTGGAGAGGACTGTACTTTCTGAACTCGATTGTCTTACCGCCATTCTTAGGGATAGGGTACTTATCGCCAAAGCGGTCATGTACTAACTTCGGCTCCGCCATATCAATGAGAGTGTTCTCATAAAATGTTTTCATCTCTGCGGATAAAGAATCCTGAGATGTTGTCTGTGTTTCAAAAAGATTGATCTTAAAATTAAAATACTTTTTCATTGTGTTTTCCTTTCTTCATTAAAGTCTTACTGTTTCGCCTCTTTCGGCTCTTCTTATAAGCTCATTTCTTTCCTTTCTTGTGAGCTTTGGTTTTTCCTGTCGAATTTTTCGTGAGCTGTCATCCAGTGCACCTTCTCTTGCTCTGCTGTTTTCTGAATGGCCCAGCAACATTTCTGCCTTTCGCATTTCAGATATGGCATAGCTCATAGCCGCCATTATGATATCATCGAAATGCAGCACCTGATACGCCGTCATAACATCGACACCGTTGTAGCAAAGGTTGAAAAAATCACGGTTTTTCAGTTCATTTGCCAGAACAAAGCCGGGATATATTTTCTGTACCTGAGCCTCTCTTTCCTGCCATAAGCTCAGCTTTTCAGAAATATCACCTGATTTTTCGCTTTTTGCGATATCATTGTCGATTGCCGCTTTTATTCCCTCATAGTCACCATTTGCTATACCAAAGCGTTTTGCCATAAGAGAAACAAGTTCCTTTTCCGCAGTATGCTGTCGTGCCTTTATTTCCTTTACTCTGCGGAAAAAATCATCGGCAGAAGCGGGAATATCATCAGGCTTTTCTGTAGCTTCGCTTTCTGCAAACTGAGATTTAAGCTCTGATACTTCTGTGCTTTCTGTCGCAGCTACGGTATCTGTTGCAGTTTCTTCAAAAAATGTCAGATTAAGCAATTTATCACCTCCTTTCAATAGAAAAATCATATAATATCAAATGTAACTCTTTCGGGAAAGCTGTCACTTACAAGGAAAAAGCCCTTGCAGATACTGTCCACGACCTTGTTTACATCTTCATTATCAGTAACATAGTTGAAATATGCATCACCGCTTTTAAGAGAGATTCCTATAATATCCACCTCTCCCTCATCCTCATAATCATAAAGATTCTGAGCTATCGTCTGGGCTAATGTACTGATTGCCGCACATACCACACTGCCCTCCTTCTGTACTCCGTCCCCTGCGTGACCTTTGATATAGATTTCTCTGCCAAGGCTTGTCTTTTTTACGGTTATATCTGTCACAGCAGGTCACCACCTGATTGCAGTGCAGATTGCATCGCCCTGTAGCTGTCGGCAATTTTTGAAATGGAGTCTCTGATATTTTCCTTACCCTCAAAGTCCATTATTTCGATTGCCGCTAAAGCCTGCTCTGATAATTCGGGACGGAAAAAGCCTATATGGAAAAGCTCCTTTGCAAGCTCATTCTGTGCCGCCTTCGAAAAGGGAGATTTCTTTGCCGCCTTGCAGATAACATCAAATACAGGTCTGTGAGGTTCAATCGCTTCTCCGAACAGGTAACGCTCCCTGTTTTTCAGCAGACTGTTATCAAAGCTTTTAAAATTCCCTGATAAAAGATAGCTTCTCGGTGTATTGTAAAACTGTCTTATAAGCTCGATTATCAGATAGCATACATTTGTAAATGCAAAATAACTGCCCTTTATCATATCACGGGAGAGCTTATTGCCTGCTTCCTGAAGTGCCGCAATTGCACTGGCCGCAGTAACACCGCCTGATGTTCCTCCTTGTGAAAAATCTCTGTTGCCGCTGGTCTCCTTAAGCTCTTCGATCTTATTGTTCATGGCGGTCATTACAGCACTGTCAAGAGGATCAAGTCGTATCTCTCTTATATCATCGTCGGATAAATTTCCTGCCACGTGAACAAAGGGTCTGCGGAAATCTGCAAATTCCTCTTCTCTCACTGCACCGCCCAGCTTTATAAAATATCGCTTTCTGCTCATCTGTACGGTATGCTCTAAAATCACCTGACCGAGCTTATCTATGTACATCTGGGCATCACGCATGATATCAATATAACCAAAGCCGCAGGGTGTGCCCTCCTGCATAAAAAGGGGATCCAAAACAAAGGGATATCTTCCGTGCTCATAAAAGCCCTTTTCGCAAAGCTCGTCATCCTCACTTGCATAAAGCACCGTATCGCCTACAAATCGGCAATAGTGGAGAATGTCGCCTGATGCAGTCCTCACCTTGTAATACCAGTCAATAACCGCTGATTTCTCCGACACATCAATATTGTCGTCAAATTTATAGCCTGCCACGTTTACAGTATCACCGCCAAGCTTTCCTGATAATTCGGGGTACATCTCGCACAGCAGATCGTTATCGTAGAGACTGACATAAAACACATTCCTGCTATCCTCAATATCCTTGATACCAGGCTGCCAGAAGAGATTGAGCAGATCAATATTCTTTATTGCAATATCTCCTCTGCCCCGGTCCTGAACAGGATCCCACAGTACCGCCTGACAGGCAGTACCGTTTTTAAGCTTGTACCACCACATATCGCTGTACAGCTTTTCATAGCCTGAGCGTTCAAGTATAACAGGGAGCATTTCAGAAAGTCCCTTTGCCGCCATTTCATCGTCCTGCTCTCTTGGGAGTACAGAAGGCTCAGGGATGTTATCCATAGCGTCGGCATGCTTATTTGCAAGAGAATTGAAAAGCCACGCCGACGAAGGCTTCGGGCGGTTTACGTCATATTCTGTACCGCCTATCTCTCCCCAGTGACGCATTTTCCACCACTGCTCATTGGATATAATGCGGTTTTCAAGGTTTGCCTTGCCCGCCTTATATTTCTTTAATGTCTGTTCGGCACGGATTAGCTGTTCCCTGCCGATTTTTTTCTTTTCGTTCAAAATTACCTCCTAAAATCAAATGTTATAGAATGAATAATCGTTTTTCTTCTTTCTCTGTTCGAGGGGATCGTCTGTGTACGGCACTTCAGCTCTTTCTCTCGGAGCTGTCATAGGATTTGCCATAAGCACATATCTGCATTCATCGTAGATGTGATCCTCCTGGTCTGTATTGATATCCTCAACCTTTTTGTCGTCATACACAAGGGCAGGAATAGTGCGGATAAAATGCCTGCAGGTGTTAAAGCAATAAAACATCGGCAGTCCGTCTTTACTGAACATAAATCTGTAATGATACTGCATTTTTCCTGCTATTCTTGTGTTGTCGCCGCCGCTCCACAGTATGAAGTTAGGCGGCATTGCCATCAGATCTGCAACACTTTCGCCTCTGCTCCTGTCAAAAATTGATGGGTCTGCTATACCTGTTATGGTTCTGCCTTTAAGATTTTCGTTTTCGCTTTCTATCCGCTTTATTTCTGCCGCAATCTCTACGGGATTTATCATAAGTCCCGTGTTCGGCGTTTCTGTACAGCCGTAATATTCCGCTATGCGATAGATACAGCCCCTGCGGTCCACCGCATACCAACCGACTGAAAAGGGCTTCGCATAACCGAAGTCAAAACCTCTTACCACAGTCCAGTCGGATGGTATCTTAAAGGAAGCTATAACGTGAGTCCACTGTCTGTCCTCATAATGTGCCTTATCGTCAACCCATTCTGAAAATACCTGTCCTGAAAAGCTGTCCCAGTCACCATAGAGCAGAGCGTTCTTTTCCGCCTCGGGCAGCATTGCAAGAGATGCAAGGTACTCGGGATCGTTGCTGAGCAGCTTCTGATTATCGAAAACCGAAGCAGGAATAAAGATACGGCTTTTTTCAATCTTTATCTGCTTGCCCTCGGGATCATAGACTGTATACGTGTCGGTAATAGGCGTCATAGGCTTTGCGGCGGTTATAAACCTCTGCTTTACCCAACTGTGACCTATTCCGCCGGGGTTTGCGGTAGCTCTTATATACACCCTTGTACCTTCTCCGCCGGGTCTGTTTCTGGAGAACATATAGCTGTATTCCTCGAAAGTAAAGTGTGTAAGCTCGTCAAATCCGATAAAATCATATCGCTTGCCCTGATACTGTGTCTTGTCCTTTGCGTATTGCATACTACCGAAGTAGATTTTAGCACCTGACGGAAATGTCCAGCAATGATGGGTAGAACTGTAAACCGCTTTCGGAAAAGCTAATGAATAAAGCTCCCTTGATCTGTCGATAAGCTCAGATAACTGCGGATAAGTCTTTCGGAATATGATAGCTCTGTAATGAGGTATATGCACCTGCCTTAAAGCCTCCGCAAGCAAGGCATCTGACTTACCGCCGCCCGCCGCACCGCCGTACAAGGCTTCATATTCGGGGCGGCACAGAAACTGTATCTGCTTTGGCTGAGGCGACCAGCATATATTTCTTTTCTTTTTCATACCGTTACCTTTCTACAGGCGGTAATACCACTACTCCGCCCTCGTCTTCATCTTCATCCTCTGTCCTGCCGTCCCACTCATAGCCGCACCTGTTTTTGAGCCAGAATATTTGTGCTGTTGTGCTGGGCATAACCTCCTTTTCCACAATCTTCACAAGCTCCATATCTCCTTCCTTACTCAGTTGCTGAACCCTTTCGGTCTGTACATATCCCACCGCCCTTTTGAAAAGTGCTTTTTCCACAAGTCTGTCCGCCATATCATCACCGCTATGGACAGCCTTATTTATTTCAGGATATTTACTGCACCAGGCTAAAAGCGTTTTTTCGCTGACGCCTATCTTTTTTGCAATTTGTGATGTATCATACCCCATTAAGCTGTAGGAGCTGAGTTTTTCCTGTCCCTTTTCAGTCAGATATTCCTGATATTTGCTGTTTATACTATCACCTCCTTTCAAAGGACAGGTCACTCTGCATCCTCTTCAACTTCACCCTTGCATACGGGACAGCACCATTCTCTTTTATAAGCGGGATAACCCCAGCACTCTCCGTACTGTACCAAAACATAGTCCAGGTCTTCTCTCTGGAATTTGTTATTGCATTTTGTACAGGTGTACATTATTCCTCCTTTCTGTACAGTTTATCGTACACACCCTCTGATAATATTTATTTAAGGATGTGAGATGCTTATTAAAGTCAACGGTTTGTTGTCCTTTGACAAAAGGATATCACAGAAAAATCAATTTGTCAACAGTTTGTTGATAGATTTTTTAAAGTTTGTGAAAAACATAGAGAAAAGGACAACGTTTTGTTGTTTTAGTTGTAAGAAACGTAGAATTTTGCAACACTCTGTTGACTTATCAACATATTGTTGATATAATTACAAGTGCAGGTAACCTCAATACAAATGCAGGTAGCCGCAAATAAAATAAAAAGGAAGATTAAGCTATGAGTATTTTTTCAGAAAATATCAAAGCTCTCCGTAAAAAGAAGGGGTACTCCCAGGCTGAAGTAGCGGAGCATTTAGGCATGACAAAGCAGGGTTACAGCCTGTATGAGCTGGGTAAGCGTGAACCTGATTTCGACACACTAAGAGCAATTGCAGAATTTTTCGGTACAGATACGGATTTTCTTCTCAGCGAATATGATACTGTATCAATTTCTGACAGCAAGCTGAAGTTTGCACTTTTCGGTGACACCGAAATTGACGACGATGTTTTAGACGATGTTAAAAGACTTGCTATGGAACATTTAAAATATCGTCAGCAACAGAAAAAGGAGCAGGAAAATAACTAAAGAGCTTTAAGACAAGTTTTAAATGTAAGGAGGCGTGAATTTTGAAAAACCTTATGAAGATAGCACAGAAAAACGACATTCCCATTATTGATATGAGGATGTACGGAAATGAAGAGGCTATGAGTCACAGTATGAACGGCTTTTGCATAATAGCGATAGACCGCCGCAAAGTAAAAAGTCACGCCGATTATAAGGTAAAATCTGCCCATGAGCTCGGTCACTGCATTACAAATTCCTTTTACGATGAGGATTGTCCCATCGTACCAAGAGGGAGAATGGAACGCAGAGCAGACATCTGGGCAATAAGAAACACCATTCCAAGAAAGGCAGTTGTAAAACTTCTTAAAAACGGAGTAGATGAACTGTGGGAGCTGGCAGAAAATTTCGGTGTTACTGAAGATTTTATGAAAACCGCTCTTAAATACTACAATCTCTGGAACGGAAACTAAAAACAGAAAAAAGAGAGATGGACAACTTTGAAGATTAAAAATTCATTTTTAAGGGGACTGAAATCAGGCATACCGATAGGACTCGGATATCTGTCTGTTTCTTTTTCCTTCGGCATTATGGCTGTGTCAAAGGGACTTCACTGGTGGCAGGCTGTAATAATATCAATGGTGACAGTAACCTCCGCAGGACAACTTGCAGGGGTCGGAATAATGATAAACCCTGGACAATATGTAGAAATGCTGATTTCTCAGCTTACAGTGAATGTGAGATATTCCTTTATGGCAATTTCCCTGTCACAAAAAACAGACAGCAAATTCAGAGGGATATACCGCTGGCTGTTGGGATTTTTCATAACAGATGAAATTTTTGCGGTAGCTTCAAACGAAGACAGCGTATCCCGCTCATTCTTTACGGGGTTATCCCTTATCCCATGGCTTGGCTGGACAATGGGTACCTTACTCGGTGCATTGCTTGGTAACATTCTGCCCGACTCGCTTATGTCGGCACTGTGCATTGCAATTTACGGAATGTTCGTTGCGATAATTGCACCTAAGGCTAAAAAATCAAAATCACTGCTTATAGTAGTTGCAATTGCTCTTGTACTCAGCTGTATATTCTGTTACACACCCCTGCTAAAGGAAATATCATCAGGTATTACAGTCAGCGTCTGTGCAATTCTTGCCGCCGTTATCGGTGCAATAGTTTTCCCTGTAAAGGAGGAAGCGATAGATGGATAACGGACAGTTTTTAATATATCTGCTTATAATGTCAGGCTCTACC
>JAZSHW010000019.1:0-9026 GCA_045533495.1 Ruminiclostridium sp.
TTTTTATTGCGGCTTTATCAATATCACTACCCCGTTCTATAAATAAAACCGGACAGTGTTGTTGACATATCTGTGCAAGCTTTGTGGTGTTGCTGGAGTTTTTTCCTCCCACTACCACCATTAATACAGCCTCGCTTGCAAGGCTTTCTGCCTCCCTCTGTCTTTCAAAGGTCGCACTACATATTGTATCAAAAATTTTAATATTTGTATAGTATTTTTTTGCAATTTTTTTGCAAGATTGCCATTTTGACGAATTATATGTAGTCTGAGCTACCATAATTAGTGCATTTTCACAAGAACTTTGAAGAGCTGTGAGCTCCTGTTCAAGCTCCTCTTTATCTGCTATCACTATCGCCCTGCTCTTTTCATTGCAATGGCCTACTATACCGATTACCTCAGGGTGATTCTTATCACCTGCTATTATCACTGTACCCTCTGCCTTTGCCACTATACTGTGTATCTTGGCAACAAAGGGGCAGGTAGTATCTATAAAAGTGATGTTTTTTTCTGTCAGATAATCTGTGACCGATTTTTTTACTCCGTGACTTCTTATAATCAGCGTACCTGATGATTTGTCAAAATTTTCGTAATCCTCTGTCACCTTAACGCCGAGTGTCTTCAGTCTTTCGATTTCAGAATTGTTGTGGATAAGCGGACCGTAGGTGTAACACCCACCCTGCTCTGTAGCAGTCTTTACCGCCGTATCGACGGCTCTTGTCACACCGAAACAGAATCCTGCACTTTTTGCAAGCTTAACGGTAAATCTGCCCATTATTCGCTTGCCTTGTCCTTGTTCTTTTCTTCCTTCGGAACATACTGCTTAGGTAAAGGCTCGCCATATTCGCCCATATCATCCATAAGCATCTTTATATTATCCATAATGAGATTTGAAACTCTTCTGAGCTCGCCTCTGTCATCGCCCTTTATAGCAATCTCTTCAGCAGGAATCATCTCGCCGATTGTGACCCATGCCTTTCTGCGAAATCCCTTCTTGCCGTACTTTATACATACGGGGAGAACGGGAGCGTTAGCCTTGCCTGCGATTACCGCAATACCTGACTTTGCTCTGCCTATATTACCATCCTTTGAGCGTGTGCCCTCAGGGAATATAACAAAGGCTCTGCCATCCTCAATATCGCTTATTGCCTTATCTATTGCCGAATTGTCGCCTGCTCCTCTTTCTACGGGGAAAGCTCCGCATCTTTTTATAAGCCATGCAAAAAATTTGTTTTTAAAAAGCTCTGACTTTGCCATAAAGGAGAACTTTGACTTGACGATTGCCGCAATAAGCGGTGGATCGCTGTATTCAAGGTGATTGCAGGCTATGATATAGCCGCCCTTGATACCCTTTTTATGAGGAAGATTTTCCTTGCCGAATACTTTAATGCGGTGCTTTATATGCATTGCAGGTGTTACAAAGCACGCTCTTGCAAACTCGTAAAACATCAGATGTTCGCCTTTTCCTTTATTATTTTTATAATAAGTGCACAGGACTGTTCAAAGTCAAGCTCTGTAGTATCTGCTACCACAGCGTCGTCAGCTACCTTAAGGGGTGCTGTTTCTCTGTGCATATCGTTGTAATCTCTCTGATTTAGGTCGGATAATACATCCTCGTACTTTACATCCTGACCCTTGGCAATAAGCTCGTCATAACGACGCTTTGCCCTTACCTCTGCTGCTGCAGTAAGATAGATCTTTACTTCAGCATCGGGCAGTATAACTGTACCGATATCCCTGCCGTCCATTATTACATTGTTAGACTTTGCAAAGCTTCTCTGTAAATCCAGTAAAAAGGTTCTTACCTCAGGAATAGCAGATACATTTGACGCCGCCATACTGATTTCAGGAAGTCTTATATCCTCTGATACATCTTCGCCGTTTAAAAATACTCTCTGAGTACCATCAATAATTTTTATATCAAGGGTTATTTCAGGGAGCAATGCTGTTACCGCCTCAGCGTCTGTGGTGGTAACACCCTTTCTTACTGCATATAAACCGATACCACGATACATAGCACCTGTATCAACGTATATAAAGTCGAGGGTTTTTGCTGTCTGTCGTGCAATGGAGCTTTTTCCTGCACCTACAGGTCCGTCTATAGCTACTGCAATATTCATATCTATTTCCTTCTAAAATTAAATAAATTTATCCATTTTATACATATTTTCATTATAACATAGATTTCACTCAAATGCAACAAACAAAAATAAAAATTGTGTGAAAATTTGCGACAAATTTCGTCACAATACTATTTTTCACGAATGAGATCCTTAATGACCTCTCCCGCAATTATAAGCCCTGCAACTGACGGCACAAAGGATATGCTCCCCGGTACAGGCTTGCCGTTTTCGGTTTCATTGCCATTTACTATTGGATCTTCCTCGGAATAGACTACCTTGAGCCTGTCTATACCACGCTTTTTCAGCTCTCTTCTCATAACTCTTGCAAGAGGGCATACAGAGGTTTTATAGATATCCGCAACTTTAAAAGCGGTGGGGTCAAGCTTGTTTCCTGTTCCCATACTGCTGATAAGAGGAGTGCCGTTATTTTTACAGCTTACCGCAAGCTCAATTTTTGCAGTGACTGTATCCACCGCATCCACTACGTAATCATAGGAGGAGAAATCGAACTCCTCTGCAGTATCAGGCAAGAAAAAGCATTGCTTTGCGTCTACATCAGCTTCAGGGTTTATGTCAAGTATTCTTTCCTTCATCACTTCGACCTTAGGTCTGCCGACTGTGGAAGTAAGAGCTATTATCTGACGGTTACGGTTGGAGTCGCTGACATCGTCCTTATCTATAAGCACAATGTGGCCTACCCCCGCCCTTGCGAGTGCCTCGGCAGCATAGCCGCCGACACCGCCCACACCAAATACGGCAACGGTCTTTTGTTTAAGGGTATTTACCCCCTTTTCTCCTATAAGCATTGATGTTCTTTTATAAAGCTCGTTCATATATTCTCCTTGCGGCGGTGTGCCATTGATCTAAAGATCGCCGCATACAACAATTTATCTCTCTCCCAGCCTTTCGGCGAATTATAAAAAAGAGGCAACCCACAAAGAATCGCCTCTCACTTTCACTTTATTCATATAGCCACATAGAAAGGCACTTTTTCCTTTACAGAAACTGCCGCCGCTTCTTCTGTAATAGGCATAACCATAAAAGGCTCCTTTTCATCTTCCATAGGCTTCAGCACTTCTTCAGCAAACGCCTTTGAAAACTCGCCGAAATCAACGCCGTCCTTAAGGTCAACGATGACCAGCTTACGGGTTTCATCCCCTCTCTTAAGGGACATAAGATAAGCCTTCTTTACTGTCTTTACCTTATCAAAATACTTTTCGATAGGTGTCGTTATCTCAAAGGGCGTATCAGGTAATTCGTTGATTACCGCCATTTCGCCCTTTTCAACCTTCATCTGTATGGAAAGTACATTGATGGCGTGTGCCTGCTGAGGTCCGATAACTACATTCTCTGTAAAGGGGTTTATAGCTATACCTGTCATAGGGCAACTCTTGTCAGAAAGCATTCGTGTAAAATCGCCGTAGGTAAAGCCAAGAACCTGAAGGTTTTCAGTATTGTTCTTTGCCGCTGACATAAGAGTTTCATAATCAGTGAACGCCATAAAGAACGCCTTACCCTCTTTGTTCTTAAGGTGGGATATCTCCATTGTCATCTTGCCGTTATCATCAAGATTCTTAATAGCCACAGGTACAACAAACTTTGCCTTTGTTATTTCTGTGACATATCTGCGCTGAAGCTCCTCTGAGGGCTTTTCGGTAGCCTTGAGTTCTCTCACCACCGCTAAAAGTGCAGGGTTTTTCACTTCCTTAACCTTCTTCTGAAGAAGATTTATATCCATTTCGGCCATTGTCAAGTTTCCTTCCTGTCCGTTTTATATTTCGTTTCGGTTTTCAAGCGCCCTTTGTAATGTGACGTCATCCGCATATTCAAGGCTTGCACCTGCAGGCAGACCGTAGGCAAGTCTTGTTACCTTAATGCCCATCTGCTTTATCATACGGCTGATATATGAGGCTGTAGCCTCGCCCTCAACTGTAGGGCTGGTCGCCATAATAACCTCGTCTGCATCACTCAGTCTTGCCATAAGCTCTCTTATCTTTATCTGGTCGGGACCTATACCGTTTACGGGAGATAAAAGTCCGTGCAATACGTGGTACACCCCCGAAAAACCGCCGCTGCGTTCTATCGCACTGACATCCTTCGGAGTTTCCACAACACATATAACAGACTTATCCCTGCGTACTGACCCGCATATTTCGCAGGTATCATCAGAACAGATATTCTGACACACCCTGCATATCTTCATAGAGCGTCTTGCTTCGAGTATTCCCTTTGCAAACTGCTCTACCTCCTCTTCGGGAGTATTCAGGATATAATATGCCAGTCTTTGTGCAGTCTTAAGTCCTATACCGGGGAGCTTTGCAAACTCCTGTGCCGCTAAAATAAGTGGCTGAGAATTGTATTCTGCCATTTTTTCTTAGATAAGGCCGGGGATATTAACGCCGCCTGTAACCTTTTCCATTTCAGCAGCTGTTGTTTCTTCTATCTGTGTGATTACGGCATTGATACCTGCAATGATTGTATCCTGAAGATCCTCAATAGCGTCCTTATCAACAATTTCAGGGTTCAGCTTTACATCCTTGAGCACCTTTGCACCGCTCATTGTAACTTCGATCATACCGCCTGCTGCAGTTGCTGTGAAGTCTCTTTCTTCAAGCTCAGCCTGTACTCTTTCGATGTCTTCCTGCATCTTCTGAGCCTGCTTGATCATGCTGTTCATATTGCCTGCGCCTTTGTTCTGGAATTCCTTGGGTAATCTTGATTTCATAATGTTAAAATCCTTTCGTTTATCGTTTTGTGTTTTTATGTTTTATATTTACGCCCATATCCTTTGCTCTTGTTATAAAAGCTGAAAACGGGTCGCTTTGTTCTTCTTTGTCCGCTGTGTCGCCCTCGTCAAATAACACACTGTGGGCAACGCCTGTGACCTGCTTTGTCGCCTGCTTTATAGCGTCAATATAGTTCTGCGATTTGATAAAATCCTTATGGAAGGAGGTATAATTCGTTATAACGAATTTCCCGTCTGCCATAGCAACAGATACCTGCTTTAACATTGCTCTGAGCAATGCAGGTAATATTTCGAGTACCTCGGCATACTGTCCTGCCGCTTCTATCTTACTCCGGAGTGCGGGTGCGGGACTGTCCTCATAAACATAGGGCGGAACATCCGCAGGTGGCTCAAGGGGAGCAGGGGCGTCATACTCTGTCGGCACCGGTTCAACTGCAGGTGCAGGCTCGTCCAAATCAAAGGGAGGAGCTTCCTCTTCAGACTCGCTTTCCTCCTGCTGTATCGGTGCTGTCTGCGGTTCTTCCTCCAAATCAAAAGGCGGAATATTACTGTCGTAACTGTTATCAGCTATCGGACTGTCATCGGGATACATAGGTACATATCCGTCATAGCCGCTGCCGTTGTCGTCACCCTCAAAAAGCCATGAAGGAGGAGCAGTCATATCTTCCTGCACGGGAGTAGTCTGTTCTGCCTTTTCTTCGGCTACAGGTTCATTTCCTTCAGGAATTTCAAAATCCGCATCACCCTTAAAGGAGGGTAACGTCATCGGAGTCTGTGCCAGCTTATCATAATCCTCATCAGTTAAGGGGAGCGTGACAGGGGTTGCCGCTAAAGCCTCTTCCTCGGGTGTACCCGGTACTATCGGAGGAACTGCCGTTCTTGCCATCATAAAGGCAGGGGGCATTTCCTGCTTTTCCTCTGTCTTTACGGCAACGCCGTTTTTTTCCATATCGTCAAGTCTTTTTTCCAGCTTTTCAAGTCTTAAAGACAAGCCCTTATTGTCATCGTCGAGCCTTGGTGTGCATAATCTTATAAGACACATTTCGGCTACGGTTTTTCTTCTTGTTGCCTTGGGAGCTTTTGCAATGTATTCCCCGAGTATGTCCATACATCTCATTATCTCGCCTAAGGTAAACTTTTCCGTCTGCTGTGCCAGGGCGTTTTTGTCGCCACTGCCTGCAGGGATAAGAGAAAAGTCCATATTTGCAGAGGAAAGCATACATAAATTTCTGAAATGGTTTGCAAGCTCCTCTAAAAGCAGTACAGCGTCCTTTGACGCCGCGTGCAGCTCGTCAAGTATCTTAAGAGCGTGAGCGGTATTGCCGCTTTTTATACAGTCAGCAATAGTGAAAAGATGCTCAGTACCTGCAACACCTGCAATATCTCTTACTACATTTTCATCTATATTACGGCTTACGCTGATACACTGGTCAAGGAGTGACACAGCATCTCTCATACCGCCGTCAGACAGTCTTGAAATAAGGTCTGCGGCAGGTCGTGTAAGCTCTGCATTTTCTTTCTTTGCAATTTCGCAAAGTCTTTCGGCACTTTCGTTAGGGTCAATTCTTCTGAAACGGAACTGCTGACAGCGTGACACTATAGTAGCAGGAACCTTATGCGTTTCAGTAGTAGCCAAAATGAATATAACATGAGCGGGAGGCTCTTCAATAGTCTTTAACAGAGCATTGAAGGCAGAGCCTGACATCATATGCACCTCGTCTATTATATACACCTTGTATCTGCACTGTACCGGGGTATATATAACCTCATCACGAAGTATTCTTACATCGTCAACGCTGTTATTTGATGCGGCGTCCATTTCCACAATGTCAGAACAGCCTGCTGATATAGCCTTGCATATCTCACATTCGCCGCAGGGGTTTCCGTCTTTGGGAGAAAGGCAGTTTACCGCCTTTGCCATAAGCTTTGCACAGGTGGTTTTACCCGTACCTCTCGAGCCTGTAAAAAGGTATGCGTGGGCAAGCTTTCCTGTCTTTATCTGGTTTTTAAGAGTAGTAGTTATATGCTCCTGGCTGATAACCTCGTCAAAGGTAGCACTACGATATTTTCTGTAAAGGGCTAAATACATAAAAGCTCACCTGCCTTTTCCTGTAAAATAACAAAATCCGTGATTATGAGTGTAAACTTACTGCGGCACAGGTCGTAACTGCTTAATGCTGCTCGGTTCCCCGCCTGACATGGTTCACAGGACTTCCTTGCACAGGGCTTACACCCATAATCACGGGCTTTGTCTTGTCATACAGTAATATTTTATCATATACAAAAGAAAAAATCAAGTGCTTTATAAGTTTTTTTAAGGTGCGGCGGATGGGCTTATAAAGATTTTCTTTAAGAAAAACGATAAAGTATATAAAAATATTAACAATTTGGCAAAAAATTATGTTGAATTTTGTAAAGCGATGTGTTATACTTATTTTATCTTATCTTGAATTTTATAAAGGGGGACGAGCATTGAACTACAAAAACCGAAGACTCCGCCACGAGCTTAAATATCCTGCCACAGCCGCACAATGTGAAATTTTAAGACAGCGCTTCGGTGCCGTTATGAAGCCCGACCTTAACGGCGGCCCTGACGGCAAGTACCGTATAACCAGCCTTTATCTTGACGACGCCTACAATTCAGGCTACAACGATAAACTGCTTGGTGCTGATACAAGAAAAAAGTACCGCATACGAACCTATAATCTCTCTCCCGATAAAATACATCTTGAATGTAAATACAAGGATACGGATATGGTTTCAAAGCGGGGTGCGTGGCTGACAAGAGAACAATACGAAAACATACTGAGAGGCGATTTCACTTTCACCTGGGACAGTCGCTATGGCGGCACAGTAATTGAGGATTTCGGCATAAGCCATTCGCTTGCAAAGCTCGGTCCGTCAGTTATAGTCGACTATAACCGAGAAGCTTTTGTAAACCCTGAGGGAAATGTCCGCTTTACCATAGACAGCGGCTTTAAAGTCGGAGTATTTTCCGCAGATATGTTTTCGAGTGAAGTTCAGTTTGTACCCGTTACCGATATAGCGGCGGTAATTGAGCTCAAATACGACGATTATCTGCCCTCGTTCCTTCTGGATTTGGTGCAGGGCGTAAACTTAGAACAGCAGTCAGTTTCAAAATTCGTAATGTGCAGAGATAAGCTGCTGACAATGAATACCTTAATAATATAAACGGAGGAAAAACAATGACACAGTTTTTAACCACACTGGCAGAAAACACAGAAGATGATTTCTTCGCCCTTTTAGGACAGAGCTTTGACCTGTCCCAGCAGTTCGCAAATCTCTCACTGCCGAGAATTTTACTGGCAATGCTTACAGCTACAGTCTGCGGACTTATTATCTACTGGGTATACAGACTCTTCTACAGAGGCGTTGTATACAGCGACAACTTCAACATTTTAGTACTGCTTATTACAGTAGTTACCGCCTTTATCATCATGACCATCAGTGCAAACCTCGTATTGTCACTCGGTATGGTCGGTGCGCTCTCGATTATCCGATTCAGAAGTGCCATTAAAGATCCGCTTGATGTAGGCTTCTTATTCTGGGGCGTTGCCGCAGGTATAACAGCAGGTGCAGGTCTTTACTTCGTAGCTCTTATCGGCACAGTATTTGTAGCAGCACTTTACATAGTTCTGACTCTTATCAAAAAGCCCCGCCGCAGCTACCTTTTAGTAGTAAGATACGGCGTTTCCGCAGAGGATAACGTAAAGGCTCTTCTCGGTGCCATCCGCTATAAGTTAAAGAACAAGACTCAGGTAAACGACAAGGTAGAGGTTACTATTGAAGTTAAGATTGCCAACAACGATACCTCCCAGCTCTCCCGTTTCAAGGCTATTGACGGTGTAGACAGCGTTACACTTCTTGAATACAGCGGAGAGTATATGAACTAAACCAACCACAAAAAAACATATCCGGAAAAGATGTAATTCTTTTCCGGATTTTTTGTTTTGTAGATATTAAATTGAAATTTGACGCTCGTCAACGAATTTATTTTTATGTATCAAAACGAGTCGTCCGGGAGTCATTGGTCTAAAGACCGTCACTGTTTCGTAAGAAACAGTTTGCCCCTACAATTTTCCCCGCAACGTTGCGGATTGTGCGTAGGGGGCGACGAGCAATCCAAAGGATTGCGGCAC
>JAZSHW010000088.1:0-9509 GCA_045533495.1 Ruminiclostridium sp.
TATCACAGCTGATAAGATAGGTCTTATCGACGATGATTTCAATATCATCGAAGCCAAGGAAGGCTGGAGACCTTCATCCGAAGTAAAAATGCACTTAAGATGTTATAAGGAGCGTCCCGATGTGGGAGCGGTAGTTCACGCACATCCACCTGTATCTACAGGCTTTGCCTGTGCACATCTTCCTATGGATGATTACTGCATGATCGAAACGGTAATCGGTGTAGGCTCTATTCCTCTTACACCCTACGGTACACCCTCTACTTATGAAGTACCCGAAGCAATTGCACCTTATCTTAAAGATCACGACTGTATGCTCCTCGAAAACCATGGTGCTTTAACAGTCGGTGCAGACCTTACAACTGCCTATTACAGAATGGAAACAATGGAGCTTCAGGCTCAGATCTCTCTTGTAGCAAGACTTCTTGGCGGTGTAAAGGATATCGACAGAGATAACATCGACAGACTTGTTGGTATGAGAGGTCAGTACGGTGTAACAGGTAAGCATCCCGGTTACAAAAAATATCAGTAAATTTAGTGCAATGTTCATATAAATCAAAGCAATTACATAAAACTTTTGTGAAAACTGTTGCAAATCGTTAGAAGATAGTGTATAATTATATCCGATGGATTAAATTCCATCGGATATTTTTAAGTCTATAATAAGGGTAACACCCTGATGAAAGGAATGGTCGAAAAATGGCAAATCGTTTTATTCTTAACGAAACCTCATATTTTGGTGCAGGTGCAAGAGAAAATCTTGTTCCCGAAATAAAGGGAAGAGGTTTAAAAAAGATTATGTTTGTAACTGATGAAACACTTATCAAGTGCGGAGTTGCAGGTAAGGTATCAGAAGAGCTTGACAAGGCTGGTATAGCTTATGAAACCTATGACGATATCAAGCCTAACCCTACAGTTGCGAATGTGCAGCAGGGTGTAGCAAGATATAAGGAAATGGGAGCAGACTCCATCGTGGCTGTTGGTGGCGGTTCTGTTATGGATACAGCAAAGGCAATCGGTATCATCATCGCAAATCCTGAATTTGCTGACGTTGTTTCTCTCGAGGGCGTTGCAGATACAAAGAACAAGAGCGTTCCTCTTATTGCTCTTCCTACCACCTCAGGTACAGCGGCAGAGGTTACAATTAACTATGTAATCACAGATGAAGAAAACAAGAAAAAGATGGTTTGCGTTGACCCCAAGGATATTCCTGTTGTTGCTATCGTTGACAGCGATCTTATGATGGGAATGCCTAAGAGCCTTTGTGCCGCTACCGGTATGGATGCACTTACACACGCAATTGAAGGTTATATCACAAAGGGTGCATGGGAGCTTTCAGATATGGTTGAAATCCGTGCTATAGAGCTTATCGGTGCATCTTTATATGACAGTGTTCAGGGTGATGCAAAGGCAAGAGAAACAATGGCACTTGCACAGTATGTGGCAGGTATGGGCTTCTCAAACGTAGGTCTTGGTATCGTACATTCTATGGCGCATCCTCTCGGTGCTTTCTATGATACACCTCACGGTGTTGCAAACGCACTTTTATTACCTTATGTACTTGAATACAACGCAGAAAGCCCCGCAAAGCCTAAATATAAGGCTATTGCAAGGGCTATGGGCGTACAGGGTACAGAAGCTATGACAGATGACGAAGGCGTAGCAGCAGCAATCGAAGCTGTTCGTAAACTGTCTGTTTCTATCGACATTCCTCAGAAGCTTTGCGAAATCGGCGTAAAGGAAGAAGATCTTGAAGCACTTTCTGTAGCAGCCTTCAACGATGTCTGCACAGGTGGTAATCCCAGAGAAACAAGTGCTGCTGATATTCTTGAAATCTACAAGAAGGCTTATAAATAATAAGCTTGACTTTTAAAGCTGAAAGCTGTATAATATCAACTGTAATAATTTTTCGGGGGCAAAAAAATGAACGAAAAAAAGCAGAAAAGAAATAAGCTTATAATAAGAATAGGTGCTATGTTTCTTGCAATTGCAGTAATTGCAGGTGTTATTGTACAAAGCTTCTTCTATTAAAAAAATGAGCCGTACATCATTGATGTACGGCTTTAAAATTTATATCGGTAGCTCTACCTTTATTGAAAAAATGTCATTTTCAGCTTTAGCTGATATTTTACCATTCATCTTTTCGCAAAGCGTTTTAGCAATGGAAAGTCCAAGACCTGTTCCTTTTACGTTTCTTGATTTGTCAGCCTTATAAAATCTGTCAAAGATACGGGCTGTATCAATTTCTATATTTTTATCGGATTTATTTTCACAGATATATGTTGCAGTTCCTTCGCCTTTTGTGAGGGATATTTTTATGTCTGTACCATGGGTGAGGGCGTTTTTCATAATATTCTGAAAAATTCTTGTAAGTGCTTCTGCGTTGCCGATTGTATAGATAGGTGCATCGGGAATATCTATTACAGGCTCAGTTCCTCTTGCGGAAAAATCATCGTAAAAGGAAAAGGCGGCGACAGTTACTATTTCAGTAAGGTTTACCTTTTCTGTTTCAAGGGTAAAGCTTTCGTCGTTAAGTTTAGCAAAGGTGAAAAGCTCATCAAGAATACTGTTAAGAGCGTCTATGCGGTTCTTTATAACGTTTACGTATCTGTTTTTGTCATTGTCGCTGATATCACTTTTTGACAAGAGCTGAAAATATCCATCAAGGGAGGTGAGGGGAGTGCGGATATCGTGAGAAAGGCTGGTTATAGTTTCGCTTATCTCTTTTTCCTTTTCGCACAAAGCACTTTTTTTAGTCTCTACCGAATTTACAAGACTGTTTATTTCTTCGATAAGCTGTTTTAATTCTTTATAGTCATTAGAGCTTGTCAGCCTAAGCCTTGTTTCGTTTTCTTTTATAAAGCGAAGCTGGCGGACAAGTCCGCCGACCTGCCGCCTGAAGCTTATATGTAAAATTAAAACAAGTATCAGTAGTATGAGTAATACTATAACCGCTATCTCCATTTAAATATCTCTTTTCTTTATAACAAGTATTGATAAAGCAACTGAAATTATAAGATACACAAGGCTTACGATTATACCTTTTGTTACAAAATCAGAGCCTGAGTAAAATTTGATCTGCGTTGTATAGTTTGTAACAAGGTAATCAACCAGTTCTATATTTTCAGGGATGATTTCTTTTGACTTAAGCAGGTAAGAGAGTGCATTGACGCTTGAATTGATAATTCCCATGCAGATTGCAAAGGCTGTAAGACAACCTAAAGCGTTGCTTCTTGAAAGCATAGCAATGAGAAGTACTATGCTGATAATTGCCATTCCTGCAAGGAACTGAAAACCAAGATAAGCAAAAACATTGATGATATCTGAATTCAGAACCAAAAGCTGTGCCTTTGGGTTAATGATTACCGCAAGAAGATAAATATCTAAAAAGGATAAAATAGCAAATATAAGCACGATTGCAGAGGTGATAAGCTTTGAAAAATAGATGTGTAATCTGTTTCCTGCAACGCTTACAGTGTTTTTGATATATCCGTTTTTATATTCTGCTGTAACTATAGCAGAAGTTGTGATTGTGGCACATAAAAGAGGAAGTAAAGAACCTATAGAAGTAATTATACTGTCGGTGGGAACGTTATCGACAGAACCTAAAAGTCCCACGAATAAAGCAAAGCCAATGGTACAGCCAAGCATTATGAATAAAGTTTTTCTATGAAAAAGTCTGTATATGTCACTTCTTAAAACGTTAAGCATTTCTGTTACCTCCATTTTCACCGACAAGTTCAACGTAGTATTCTTCAAGAGATTTATTGGCGATTGAAATATGTGTAGTCTTTACTCCCTTTAAAGCAAGCTCCATTGTAATATCGCCTGTTCTTTCAAGCTGCTCATAGATGTTGATAAAGCCGTTTTCAAGCACCTTGTAGTTTGTAAAGCCCATCTCTTCAAGGATAGTGCAGGCTTTAGGTGCATCGTCTGTCATAAGCTCAATTCTGCTTTCGCACTTTTCACTGAGCTTTTCGGCAGAGATTTCCTCTACCATAACACCGTTATTGATTATACCGAATACGGTGGCGGTTTTTGCAAGCTCTTCAAGAATATGACTTGAAATGATAAAGGTTATTCCAAGCTCGTGATTGAGCTTTGTTATCATTTCTCTGACTTCTATGATACCTTCGGGGTCGAGTCCGTTTATAGGCTCGTCAAGGATAACTATGTCGGGATTTCCTGCAAGTGCCATTGCCATACCAAGACGCTGACGCATACCGAGTGAGAATTTTCCTGCAGGTTTTTTACCTGTGTATGATAGATTTACCAGCTTTAAAAGCTCATTAGGCACGTTCTTATCTCTGATACCAAGTGCAAGACATTTTGTTCTTACATTCTGATAGGCTGTCATATCGGGATAAATGCCCGGGTTTTCGACAAGTATTCCTATACGGGACTGAAGACCTTTCATTTCCTGAGAGGTCTTTCCGAATACAGAGTATTCGCCCGATGCAGCAGTTGCCAGTCCGCTGATTATTCTGAGCAGTGTGGTTTTGCCTGCACCGTTTTTACCGATAAGTCCGTAAATGTCACCTTTTTTAATATGTACGCTGACATTACTGAGGGCGTTCTGTTTACCGTATCTTTTGGTGAGGTTATTTGTTGATAAAATGTAATCCATAGATGTTTCCTTTCGCTTTCTGTTGTGTCTTTATTATATAGCAGAATTTTAAATAAATCGCAAAGAAAAGTTTAAGAAAGTGTAAAGATTTATTTTTTCAGTTTAAAGCCGATACCCCACACAGTTTCTATGTATTCCTTGTCAGAATAGGATTTTAACTTCTTTCTTATATTACTTATATGTACATTTATGGTTTTATCTTCACCTATATAATAGTCCTCCCAGGCGTAATCATATATAGCCTGCTTAGAAAACACCTTGTCAGGATTTTTTATAAGCAGTTCCATTATTTTAAATTCATGCTTTGTAAGCTCTAAAGTATTGTCATTTACCGAAACTGTCATTGAAGCGGTATCAAGAGTCAGCTCTTCAAAACTGATTTTTTCATGAGTCTGGTTGCTTTCGGGAGAAAATCTTCTGAGTTGTACAGATACTCTTGCAATAAGCTCCTTTAAGTCAAAGGGTTTTGTTATATAATCCTCAGCACCCGAATTGAGCAGTTCTATTTTTGTATCAATGCTATCCTTTGCGGACATAATTATAATAGGTACGGATTTTATTTTTTTGATTTCCTTTAAAAGCTCTTCGCCACTTATACCGGGGAGCATCAGATCGAGAATTGCAAGAGAAAAGTCCTCGCTTTTAGCATATAAAAGACCTTCTGTTCCTGAATATGCCTGAATACATTTATGTCCTGCTTTGCTCAGCATCTCTTTTACAAGAGCGTTTATATCGTTGTCATCTTCTACAATAAGAATTTTAGCCATTGAGTTCTCCGTTTTCTAAAGTTTTACAAATATATTTTAGCACAAATGTGAAAAAAGTCAAGAAAACAGTAAAATCCGCAGACGTCTGCGGATTTTAAATGAAAATGATGATTTTCTGCAAAAAGAAAACGCCCCTTTTATGGGGCGAACTAATGTTAAATCATATTCCCTTAGGAAGCTGCGTTTAACTTCTTTGCAAGCTGAGACTTTTTTCTTGCTGCAGCATTCTTGTGGATAAGACCCTTTGCTGCTGCCTTGTCAACTGCTTTAACTGCAACCTTTACTGTATCTGCATTTGTGTTTTCGTCAGCCTTCTTGAGAACTGTCTTAAGAGCAGTCTTTGTAGACTTGTTGCGAGCCTGCTTTGTAGCGTTAACTAAAACTCTTTTCTTTGCTGATTTAATGTTAGGCACTTGTGGCACCTCCTTACACTCTAACTTTTATACATATAATCATTGTTATATTTCACAGTACGCTCTATTATACCACGCTTTTTAAAAAAAAGCAAGTGTTTTTTTCTAAAATTTTAAAAAATATCGAATAAATAAAATTAATCAGGAGGCAGATTTTTTATGTTTTTCACAAAACGCACCGATTTGATGCTCGAATTAGCTGAAAATACCGGCCTTAAGGAAAATATACACGAAAACTTCAATATAAAAGGAGTAAACGTCACTAAAACAATTATCGGAGAAAAAGAAAGTTTTCTGATAAGTAAACCTCGTGGGGTTTATTATACTGTTTTACCACCTCTTATCCCTGATAGCAAAAAAGAAATAAATGCTGTTGCAACGGTTTTAAGGGAGCTGATAAGTAATATGAATACAGAACATCCCCGATTTTTAGTAGCAGGACTTGGTAACCCCGATATAACTGCAGACAGTCTTGGCTTTAAGGCGGCAGAAGGAGTGATTGCAACTTCGTCCTTTTTAAAAGAAAGGGAAAATAAGAGTATTTTCGGTGACGTATCGGTAATAAAGACTGATGTTTCTGCAAATTCAGGTATAGACAGCTCTCTGCAGATAAAGCTCATTTCAAAGGGAATAGGTGCGGATATTGTAATAGCTGTTGACAGTCTTGTCTGCAGAGCCTTTGACAGACTTTTCGCTACAATTCAGATAACCGACAGCGGAATACAACCGGGCAGCGGAGCAGGAAATCCACGAAAGGCTCTTGATTTTAAAGAGTTATCCGTTCCCGTTATCTCGGTAGGTGTTCCTACGGTAGTTGAGCAGATTTATAACGGAAGACGACATATTGTCAGCCGTCACGATACGGATTTATGCGTGAAAAGATATGCTCTCATAATATCAAGAGCATTGAATATTGCTCTTAATCCTAAAATCAACGAAGAAGAACTTACAGAGCTTATTGATTTTTCGTAAAGTAATAAAATGACTTGTCCTGACATATAAGTTTAACATATCAGAAAAGGACGGTAACAGTTATGAGAAACAGAAAAAATAACAGAATAATAAAAATAGCAATGGCTTTACTGCTTGTAGCGGCATTCTCCTTTACACTTACGGGAGTTGTGGAAAGTGCCGTATCAGGCTCTCCGAGGGCAGTACCGGTAATGCTCAGTATTTTAAAAAATATCGGCGGAATAAGTGCAGAGCTTATATTGCCGGTTCAACCATCAGTAAAGGAAGAAAATACGGTAGAAAATAACAGTGTTGCTGTAAATAATTCTGAAAGTGATAATAGTGCAGAATCTGAGCAATCTACACAAACGGATATTCCCAAAGTAGATTCAGCTCCATCATCCGCACCCGAAACATCAGGCTCTGACGAGCTTATTGATATCGAAACCTTCCAACCCTCTATCAGTCGTCTTATCACCTATAATATAAGTAACAAATTAGATGATACGGCTATGTATGACGGAAAGGACGGAGAAATAGAAAAATACACCTATCCGAAAATAAAGGGAGAAAATGCAATAGATTTAAAATACGGGCAGATAAACAACTGGACAGAGCTTACAAGAGAAGAAATACTTTCGATATGCAATGAAAAGCCTGATTTGAAAATTGAAATTTCTCCGACCAACGAACCTCAGGTGCTTATTATGCATACCCACACAACAGAATCCTACGAGCCGACTGATGATGGCTATTATGATAGTGACTATGAAGGCAGATCCTTATCTGCTGTAAACAGTGTTGTGGGAGTGGGTGCGGTAATTGCGTCAGAGCTTGCAGAAAAGGGGATTACAGTAATACACGACGGAACGATATTTGATGACCCTGTTTACAGTAACTCTTATTCAAGAAGCTATGAAAGGGTAAAAGAACTATTAGAGGAGTACCCCTCTATTAAGGTGGTGCTTGATATTCATCGTGACGGGATAGAATATGATGGTATCCGTGTTGCACCTGTTACTGAGATAAACGGAAAAGAGGCGGCACAGATGATGATAATTTGTGGAGCGGATGATGGAACAGGTATACTTCCGAAGTATCAGGAAAATCTTAAATTCGCCGCATACCTTCAGAGTAATATCGAAGAAAAATATCCAACCCTTACAAGACCCGTGCTTTTTGATTATCGCTATTATAATCAGGATCTTACAACAGGCTCGTTGCTTATCGAAGTCGGAACACTTGGCAATTCCATGGAGCAGGCAAGGTATACGGCAGGCCTTATAGGTGAGGAAATAGCACTTTCGCTTTTAGAGCTGTCTTAGTTTAAGTGAAAGTCTGATGAAATTTACTTTTGTCAGTAAAATCTTGTTGACAAAATTCATTGCTTACTTTATAATTAAGTTAAGAGTTTAAAAGGTTAGCTAAATTTAGCTAAACTAAACTAAATTAACTGAAAAGGAAGCAATGAAAATGAAAAAAAGATTAGCCGCGTTATTGCTCAGTGCTTTGATGGTTTTTTCTGTTACAGCCTGCAATAACGATACAACAAGCAGTAATGTATCTTCTTCTGAAAGTAGCGTAGTGTCCGATGTGGAAAGTGACGCTCAGAGCAAAGAGGAAAACAAAACTGAAGAATCATCCGATCCTGAAACCTCTGCTACAGAGTCATCCGAAACAGAAACCTCAGAAGTAGAAACATCAGCACCAGAGACATCAGAAGCGGAAACATCAGCACCAGAGACATCAGAAGCGGAAACCTCAGCACCTGAAACAACTACAACTACAAATACAACAACATCAAAGCCGGAGACACAGGCTCCCGAAACAACAACAGATTCTGCTGCAACTGAAAAGCCTGAAGAAAACCCTCCTATAGAAGCTACAGGTGGCTTTAAGGTAGTAGGAGATACCCTTTACGATGCAAACGGCAACGAATTTGTTATGAGAGGTATCAATCACGCCCACACCTGGTTCAGAAACAATATGGATACAGCACTTGAAGGTATTGCGGCTACAGGTGCAAATACTGTACGTATCGTATTGTCTGACGGAGATCAGTGGACAAGAATACCCGTTAGTGAAGTAAAGCAGGTCATTGATAAGTGTAAAGAGCTTAAAATGATCGCCGTTGTTGAAGTACACGATGCTACAGGTAAGGATGAAGTTTCCTACCTCAATAACGCAGTTGATTACTGGATAGAAGTAAAGGACGCTCTTATCGGAAACGAAGCGTATGTTATCCTTAACATAGCAAATGAATGGTACGGCTCATGGGACAACCTTGACAAGTGGGCAGAAGGCTACAAGCAGGCTATACCTAAGCTCAGAGCCGCAGGTATAAAGAATACGATTATGGTTGACGCTGCAGGCTGGGGACAGCTTTCAAACAGCTTTATCAAGTACGGTCAGGAAGTGTTTGCCGCTGACGAACAGCAGAACACAATGTTCTCAATACACATGTATGGTACAGCAGGCAAGAACAAAAGCACTATAAACAAGGCTATAAGCGGTGCAATTTTGCTTGATCTGTGTCTTGTAGTAGGCGAATTCGGTCACGATCACAGCGATGGCGATGTTGACGAAGCTACCATCCTTTCAATGAGTGTAGAGAAAAATAAGGGCTACATAGGCTGGTCCTGGAAGGGTAACGGCGGCGGTGTTGAATATCTTGATATCGCTAAGGACTGGGCTGGCACAACGCTTTCATCAGACTGGGGCGAAGTTCTTATAAATGGTAAGAACGGTATAAGA
>JAZSHW010000090.1:0-15640 GCA_045533495.1 Ruminiclostridium sp.
TGAATGTAATCAAGATGAATTAATCTACAACAGTAGAAATTAAATATGAGGATTTATCTGCGGGTTCGCGGTTGGTATTCATTCCATCTACAACAGTAGAAATTAAATATGAGGATTTATCTGTAAATGTACTGCACACAATAGATACAATCTACAACAGTAGAAATTAAATATGAGGATTTATCTTATCGTGGCAGAAGGTATTTGCCAAATCTACAACAGTAGAAATTAAATATGAGGATTTATCTATCAAGAATACGTACTGTATCTATCGTATCTACAACAGTAGAAATTAAATATGAGGATTTATCTCAAATTGAGGATTGCAGAAATCATCAAATCTACAACAGTAGAAATTAAATATGAGGATTTATCAGCCTCTAACTTAACTTCAATCCAGTATCTACAACAGTAGAAATTAAATATGAGGATTTATCCTGTTAAAACTGAAATAAACGTGACATCTACAACAGTAGAAATTAAATATGAGGATTTATCATACAATCTCGGTGATTTAATTTACAAATCTACAACAGTAGAAATTAAATATGAGGATTTATCGCACGGTTCACCAGTCAAATCATCTTTCATCTACAACAGTAGAAATTAAATATGAGGATTTATCACATAAGAGTTGACAATTTAGGGATTGATCTACAACAGTAGAAATTAAATATGAGGATTTATCGACTAACGTACTAAGTTATTCAGCTCGGATCTACAACAGTAGAAATTAAATATGAGGATTTATCATCATCACAATCGGGTACATACCAACCATCTACAACAGTAGAAATTAAATATGAGGATTTATCTCTAAGGCCGGAGTCAAAGATGTAAAATCTACAACAGTAGAAATTAAATATGAGGATTTATCAAATGCAGGCGTATGCGTGGGATTTGATCTACAACAGTAGAAATTAAATATGAGGATTTATCATATGGAACGCTTTACCACGATTGCTCATCTACAACAGTAGAAATTAAATATGAGGATTTATCAATTTTTCGCCACATTCTTTGCACCGCAATCTACAACAGTAGAAATTAAATATGAGGATTTATCATCAATACCGCTCGACACTTGCAATTGATCTACTAGTAGAGAAACTAATAATGAGGATTTATCTTTTCACATAATGTTATTACAAATGAAATCTACAACAGTAGAAATTAAATATGAGGATTTATCCCTTGCGTTGTTTTAATGAACAAAGCTACTATACAATTCACAACATTCATTTGTGTAAAACGACGCAATTTCACAGAATATCCTCCTTGAAAATAAATAATTTTTATATAAAGACGGAGGTTTGCAAATCAAACGATAATCAACGTATCATCCTCGTTCTTTGCATATCCGAACTTCAACACCTGACAAGAATTACTGAGCTTAAAAATATATACGCTATCGCTCTGATCAAATTCCTTCATAAATTTATTGTTAATATCAGTAACAATATTATTCAGTATTCTTTCGCTATTATCAATCTGATAAACCGAATACTGAAGTCTGACACCAAATCTTTTTATATATTTGGAAAACCGTGTGCGTTTTTTGGTATCGGAAATATCATAGCTTATTATGACCATTTTCACCCCTCCATAAAAAAAGTGGAAACGACTGTGCTCCTGCTCCCTTCATAAACGCATAATAATACCCATTTATATATCTGAATATATCGTCTCTGTATTCAAGCAAGGGTGTCATGAACATGCGTACATAGCGTGGCGAGCAGTCATATTTCAATCTGTATTGTCCGTTGATACAGGCAAAATCATCTTCCTTTATCTGTTTGAGGTTGATTCCCTTTTTCACCTGATGATCTATCATCACACGGAACGGCTCCACAATATCACACACTAAAGATTTACGCATATAAAACTGTCTGTGAAGCACCCCCACATAAGTGTCAAAACCATAGCATTGCAGAATAGCATCAACAAAAGCAAAAAGTATAGTGTACCCAACATCAAGTGTGGAATTAATATAATCTCTTTTTATCCTCGGTTGTCTTCCATTCCAAAGTGCATTATTAAAATGATTCCTGAAATAGAGCTTTGCCGCCAGCCCTTCGTATGCCATTATCGCTTGCAAAGAATCAGCATTTGCAAGCGATTCCATATACGCACCAAGACCCGTCAAAGCCTCTTTTACGGAATCGCTTTTATCACGAATCTGCTTCAGCTCGTTTTGCTGATTCATAATCTTATTATACACTATCCTTTTTCCCATTTCAAGAGAGCTCATCTCATATTGCTTCTTTTTTAGCAGCGTGTTGCCATCCTTTGGGAAACCAATTACTGAATACAATCTGAATCCGGAAGACATACAAGCAATAAAAAATCCGAATCTTGCGGCTCTTTGAAGCACATACGAAGTAAAAGAACAATTGCCTACGGCGAATATAATGAAAATTCTGTAACAGGTAATCTGAAGTTTTACTTTTCCATCTTTGTCCTTTACAATAATATTGTCATTTTGTACGGACATTTTTTCACCTTCGTTAAAAAACACAAAGATAATCTGTTTTTTCATAAAATCAGGTGCTGTCAGCATAATAGCTCCTTTATCGGTGAATAGCAACACAAAGGTTCATAAATACACCTTCGGCATTTACTCTCGTCCTTTTGCATAAATCCTTCAAATGAAAATGAGTTTATTTCTTCTATAAGCATAATAAATCTTTCGAGTAGCTCCTTATCATCTTCAGGAAGCACCACATCGTAAGTCTTATTATCATCCATACTGTGAAACGCAAGCTTTGTCACGGTATATCCCATTTCTTTAAGTGAGAAATACTGTGCATATAGCTGAAAAATATAACCGTCGTATATTTTCTTTATCCGCTTTTTTCTTTCTATCAGCGTGTGTGTTTTATTATTAAAAAAATCTATTTTCCCATAAACACCATACTTTTCACTGACAACCGGTATGCCGGTAAGAACATCCGTCGATGAAGAATACACACCATTATCCAGCGACTGATGCGATGCAGTGCCATTTATTTGGTCACTGCATTGCATTTCCATTCTGTCTGTTTCATAATCAAGATTATGAAAATAAATCGAAGCGGGACAGAATATGAAGTCGTTCAGATTCGTTATAGGAATAAAATTTTCAGACATTATTTCTGTGCGTAGCAAAGCCAATCCTTATTTTTTATAGAAAGCTTTGCCTTGTTGAGTTCTTCATCAGGGGTATTCTTCAGTACATCTATAGCCCAAAGTGCTTTTCTTGCTATGTTGTACGCACCGTTGGCGTCTGCATTGGCAGGCATAACAGATGTATCGTCATAATTTCTGCTGTCATAAAATACGCCTTTGCTGTTCTTTACCGGAGAAATGAGATAATCCACCATTGTAGCGGTTACACTGTTTCTCATCTGAAGAGTGAGCGAAAGCAGTTTTATTAACTTTTCAAAAAATCCCCTTTCTTTTTGTGCTAGAATAAGTGATTTCAGCTTATCGCTTCTGTAATCCATTCCAAAGGTTTCAAAAAGCTTGATAAACTCATCGGTCAGATTCACTTCTGTGCTCACATAATTTCCATTTGCGTCCTTACTGCGTTCGGTTTTTATTCTTTCACCATAGGTACAGATTGTCCACTTACTCTTGTAATCGGTAGAGCCCTTGGGGAAATTCTTGTAGTCAAGAATAAATTCAAAGTATTTCTCTGTTTCGTTATATCGGATATCGTCGAAACGCCCGAAGAAATCAACAGAAGCATCGACACTTGTGTATTTCGGTTTCAGAAGGTCGACAAAGCCTGTGGTCGGATCAATCTTGCTCGTAAGCCATGCAGGGACATAGAATATAAAACCGTTCTGCAGCCCCATTTTTTCAAAGCTCTGGAATTTTTCCGTGAGCTGATATGCGTGCAGAAGTCCACCGTTTTCTTCAGGTGGTAAGGATTTGTTTACATAGTAGTTCAGCTTGTCAATAAGCATTTTTTCAAACTTCTGATAAACCTGTTTTTCAACCTTTACACGACTGTTTTTAAATCCTGAATTCAGGTCTTCCATAGCGATAACAGCGTCATATTTCACCACAAGCTCGCAGATCTTATGTACTATCTGACTGATGTAGCCTTCCTTCAGCTCCTTGATATTTTCTATAGTACCCCAGCTCTGTCGAGCTTCAAGTCGCTTTGCCTCCTTTTCGCTAAGCAACTTGTGATAATCCACTTTATGCTCATTACCTTCCTTACCACTGATAATTTCATTGGCGGAGAACTGCTCTACGATTTCACCCCGCTGATTGACAACGGTGATATAAAGTAAATGTCTTTCGCCTCTGTCTATGCCGATTACATAATTATCATCACTGTTTTTCAGTGCTTTTCGCACGTCAGCATTTATATACTCGCTACCATCTGCCTTGAAATTAAGCTTGATTGGAATATGCAAGGAGAACTGTGGCTTAGTAAAGCGTCTGTCCTTGATAAGATCATATTCAAATACGCTTTCCTTTTTGTGGGCGTTGGGATTCTTGTTTTTGACAGGCTGATTCTTCGGGTGTACGGCAGTTTCGGACAGTCCCAGCGACGGGAAGCGATAGAACATTTCCGCACCCCCGTTAAGCTGATACACTACATCACTTAGATTCCTCTCGTCAAAGAGCATTTTGAAATAAAGGGTATGCAGATTGGGTGTGCCCTTGCTGTACTCCGAAAAGTCCTTTGAATAAATCTGGAAAAGGTATATGTTGCCGTTTGAAACATTATCCTCTATAAATTTCTCAGAAATGTCAGAATATTTCATTTTATAGCCTTGTTTTTCTACGTCTCTGTAAAAACCTACAATATCGTCATATTCGTCTGTATTTCTGAAATTAAAATCAAAATCAGACCAGCTTACCGTTTTGTTTATTGCGTTTTTATAAAATTCTATAAGCTTACGGCAATCAGTTACTGAAAAATTGCTACCTTTTTTAAAGGTTTCGCCTTTATATATGCGAACTATCTCTTCACTCGGTGCATAGTAAGCTATATTGGATTTTGCAAATATAACCTTGGGAAGCATTTTATTCGGTCCGGGCAGCAGCTTATAAGTAATTTTCTGCCATCCATTGCTGTTATCTGTAGGATAATTTTCAAAAAGTCTGCTATTAGATTTATCTATAACTGCCAGATATATCTTTTCGTCTTTCTTCAAAAGAACCGTTCTGTAGTCCGTTTCCTTATTCCTGTCCCAACCATTTAAAAACTGTGGGTTTCCGAAATTTAACTTTATCTTATTTTTCGAATACGGCTTTTTGGTGATATGGTTTCTTACTTTATCATACAGTTTGTCGAGCTGATGCAGCTTATCATAACACTCATCAAAAAGGCCGTAGAAATCCATACTTCTGCCGTCTTCTTTCCCTGTACCTGAAAGGGGTTTTAGGAATCTTTCGAGATTTTTAAGAGAGTCAAGCAGTTTTTTTATAAGCTCGATATCACTATCATTTTTTGCAAGTCTTTTCTCTCTTACGTATGGTGTTTCAAGAATGCTTTTACACTCGGAATATGCCGTCTGCACCGTCTGTACAAGCTCGTAAACAGAAGATGTAAAGTATCCGAATACATTGTCTGTTTTTGTATCATCGCAACAATCCATATATTTCTGAAGCTGTGCAAGAGAAAAACTGTCTGTTTTCTTCCATTGCTTGTCCCTGTTTTCGATATGCTTTTCGTAATTTTTTATTTTAACAGCACTATCATATTCGTCGTTCCATAAATTACGAATAACATCCCACGAGCCTAAAGCCTTGTTTGAAAAATCCGTCAAAGCCGGGCCGTTTTTAAGGTAGATGCCATCAGCGTCATAGTTTTCAAGTTCTGAAAAGAGCACCTGTATATTTTCTGCCACATTTGATGCTATTTCAGTGTAGTATGTCTTTACCGCTCCGAGCAATTCATCATCATCCTCGAAAGCTTCGGGAATAAAGGAAACACTTTCCCTGTCAGCAAGTATCTGTTTATAAAGCATTTTCATCTGCGGTATTCTGTCAGATTTCTGCTGTTTTTGATTATAAAGATTCACAAGCTCATTTATTCCCTGAATTTTCTTGCCGTCAGAAGTGGTATAACCACCGATTACGCTGTTATAGGCATCTATACCATGTGAGGATAATACGAGGGCGAAATTGTTTATGTCAAAAATCTCTTTCGTTTTTCTTCCGACTATACCTTCAAATTCTCTGTCTAAAGTTTCTATATCTATTTTGTCGGCGATTTTTAAAAACACCCGCACATTATCAAGAAATTTCGGCAGATTCTCATTTATGCACCTGAAGGCTATCGCTGTGGATTTGTCCTCATCAGAGTACATATTCTTTCTGTTTTCATAGAATCCCACAAAGTATGTAGTAAATTTATCGAATTTACTCGCAGAAGCAAGTTCGTTTTCATCAGTAAGAAATGCCGGTAATATTTCTTTTATGATTTCCTGTCCAAATATCTTCTTATACTCAGCATCGCCTGTGAGTGTCTTGGCAATAGTCTTTCTGTAAGCAGCCTCAAGCTCCATCATTTTCTTCTTGTCGCCATCAGTTTTACCGCTTTTGTAAAACAGGCCGGCATACTCAGATACATCGAATCCGTCAATAGATGTAAGCACACGATCTATAAACACCTTGTGATATCTGTCTATCAGTTTTTTTACCGTCTTGTACTCTGTATCCCTGTCTTTATCCTCTTCAAGAAAGCCTGCGGCAGTAAAATTCTCCTCAGTTTTTCCGTAAGGGATAAGACTGAACTGCAGAGTTTTGGATAACGGATAACGTTTGATAAAAGAATTGATCTTCTTCACAAAAACACCTCTTTCTCATTTTAATAAATATGTTATTTTTTTCGTATTGAGTGCCAAGATAAATTTCGGATAATTTTTTAAAATGCCTTTTACCCTAACTACACTTTGGCATTCAACGAATCTCATAAATATATTTTGCCATCAACAGTGTCCAAAAATCAGGACAGTAAACCACATTTGTCATCATTTTTGATAAAATATGACACAATATATTATAGCATAATCAAGATGTGTTTTCAAGGAGAATGAAAACAGAAATACAGCAAAAGAAACAAAAAGTGCATCCGCCGTAAATGGATGCACTTTATTTCGTTTAATAGTATTTTATAATCATACTGTTGATCTTTTGTTTACACATTCTTTGCATTTCCCGTACTTGCTTTTATGCGAGGCCATATCGATTTCTTTTAAGTATTTGCCACAATATTCGCATTTAAACCAACGCTTGTTATTATCGTCGACGATTTTTCCATCATAAGAGTCAAAGGTTGTTTCTAATTTCTTGGCAAAATCTTCATCATATTTTGATACTGCTTTTTGATATTCTATTTCGCCCAGTTCTTTTCTTTTTCTTTGCTCTTCCATCAGTTTTTCTCGTGCTTTAATTGCTTCTCTCTGCTTTTCTTGCTGTTCTTTAGCTTCTTCTTCTCTTTTTTGGTACTCTATTCGTTGCTGTTCACGAGTTGCCAATACTGTTTCCATACTTTCGTTGAACATTATCAGTTTTTCATTAAGTAAATCCTTCAGATATGCTCCATCAAAAAGTATGTCTCCAAATCCATTTATATTAAATCTCTCCAGCAATCCTTTTGCTATCTCTATTTCTCTCCATAAGCCATCAACATCCTGACAGTAATAAACAGCCTTCATATAAGCATCAGAATACTCTATGTCATCTACAGAAAGCAACAAACAATATCCCTGTCTGTTCTGAATCTTAATAAGCCTTTCCGGATACTGCCGATTATCAAAATCATTTCTGCTGTCAACAACATATATAACTTGGATATTCTTGCTATTATCCTGTAATATGCAAAGTTTCTCATCAGAAAGATTTGCTCTGTCATAGCAATAGCTCAGTGCCACTTTTTTAGATTGGGACAGAAAAGTAAACTCATATTTTCTATTGGTATCACCTATATCACAAATAGGAACACGAGACTCTAAATCACCAGCTGCAAGCTTGTCGTCAAGCCAGCATTTCAATACCACCTTGGAATCAACAGATGTTCTTCCCTCTGTAACCACATGGCAATTTTCACTGTTCGTACCATCTTTTAATCTGAAATGTTGCTCTCTGAGATTATTTTCGCCTGCAACCAAAAGCAAATTAGCTCCACATCCACAGGGGCAAAACAATTCGTTATTGCGACCTTTCGCACGCAAATCTTCTATTTTTCCGGGAATATTTATCTGCTTACCGTCGATAACAGTAAAAACAGACTCAATTCCTATATACTTGCCTTTGTACATACATACATTTCGCAGTGCCATAAGTTCCACCTTTCATTGCTATAAAAACATTTTTCTTTCATTATAACTTCCACAAGTGTACAATTATCTGTACTCTCACTATTTTGCTACTTATTTAATATCATAACATTCTTCATCTATCATAGCATAATTTTAAATTTGTATCAACTATATAAGCAAAAGATAGTTCATACACTTCGACGTCTCACGACAAAGCAAAACTTTATGTTACACTTCATCACATAAAGTATGTTGCACTTGCTATAAACACAACTCTTCTATCAGTTCTATACGGTTCCTTCTTCTCTACACCGCCATTTGTTGTAGTTGTTTGTAGTGTCGATGTGTTCATTGTAGTATCATTTTAGCGTTAGAAATTGGCGGCTTATAAACAGTTTTTCACAGCTGAAAAGGGTTTTCAAGAAAAATAGAAACATACGACAAAAAGCACATATAAGTAATTTCCTTCAAATAAATCCCGTTTGCCTGCACTGAAAATTAAGCCCTATGACAGTCTGTCATAGGGCTTACACTTTGTGCTAATCTAAATTTATTCGTAACGAAAACTTATGGTCCCACCTTTAGAAAGGCGTAAATTCTCAACAGGTGTCCAAGCGATGACTTCATCTTTTTCATATACTCCATGGCGACCTTGGCGGAAGCTTCCCTCTCGATTGTCATCATCAACGGATATCCAGCAGCCAACACTCAATCTGTTACAACAATCCAGGAGTAAGCACGCTTCAAAAGGGTCAGGATAGCGTTCAGCCATAGGTATAAAACTTATAATTTGTTCGTTCGACATTTTATTCTCCCTTTCTAAAAAAATAACCTTTATCGCACAGTTTTGGTTTTATCTACGCATATTTTCTGATTGCATCTATAAATAGAATTGCCGGAATAGAAGATGTTTTAGGTGCAGTTATCGCATTTTCTATTCCTCGTCCGTTTGTGTCAACAAAGCTTTCCCATAATTTTTGATAGTCTCTGAACCCAAAGTGCCGGTCATCTAAAATCACAAAATCTTCTATTTCCGGATGATCTTCCAAATACCGCAAAACACCTTCTTCATGCTTGCTGAGTTGTTTTTCTTTAGTCTGTCCCAGCACTATAATTCCTTGTTTATCAAGACTATTCAGCAAATATAAATAATCCTCCTGGTCTTTTTTCATATCCTTCCAGGTGCTGGTTAAAACAACACCATCCATACGGGTTTCTTTTATTGCTTTAGCCAAAAGATCCACCCTTGCTTCGTCAATTCCTATATTTTCTTCTGATGGAGTGCGAACACATGTGGTTCTGCTGTTCAGTACACCGTCAACGTCCAAAAACACCACAGCGGTTTTATTTTCCATGTTTTATCTCCGATACTTTAAAGCCAAACATCAGTTGATTTATTTATCAATCTGATATCTACTATTGTCATCCAACCCAATAGGTTCAATTGTTGCTACAACTAAATCAGATATACAAGAACGATTTATGTAGCTACTGTGATACCAACCGGCTCTCTTGAACCCGAAAGGGCAACCGTATATAAATTCATTTCGTACAAGAAAGTCCTTCGCCTTGTCTATAGAGGAAAAAAGCCTTTCATCCGTTTTTTGAAGCTCGTCCCCGAACATTATATGATAATAAGATATCTTTACAAGATAAAACTCTTTTGTTTCCACTTTTCAGCATCCTCCTTTAGTGCCGGCAAAAAACTCTTTGGTTGTACACACTATCGTCTTTTATATTCCTCTTTGATTGCTCTAATATACAGTTTTTGAATCTCCTCCGCTACCCTATGCCAGTAACTGTGAATAATATCGTCTGTTTCCTGTTTAAATCGTCTTTTAATCAAATAATAAGCTCTTTCGTCATCCAACATATTTGCTAACCGTCGTTCGTCATGCTCCCTCGTTATCTCTTCTAAAGTCTGGCTATCCACCGGCTTCCCTTCATCTATTGGATCGCCGATTTTTTCACTCAATTCGGTAATTGCTTCCTCTCTTTCTTCAGAGAACAGCTTAAATATAAACAATTCAGATAAAATTTTTGCCGCACAAATCTCTTCTCCAAATTCCTCCAGGGAGGATTGAGCAATCACAAAACTGGCTACATTTTGCATTGGAACAGCATCGAAAGCATAGTGTGTAATCTGAGCTTCGCCTTTGTTATCAAAGATGCGAAAGGCTTTATCTAAAACAGGGAGTACTTCGTTATCGCGAATTGCAAAGCATGACAAGGTCTTTTCCCACCGCTTTTCAAAATCGTAACCAGGCGTGGATATGATAAAAATAGTGTGAGGCACTGTATCATCATTTGGCGTAAACCGGGCAAAATAGCTGCAGGTTTCCTTGATTACTTTTCTAAGTCTTGGTACAGCTTCATACTTCTCTATAAGGCTACTTAAAAAATTGTCAGGGCTGAAATCGTAGTCCAGCAGAATATAAGCGTCAGCAACACGATTCACGTCAACCTGGGACATAAGTTCCTTTACTGTCATTTAAATTTTATCCTTTCCTATACCTATTTTATCGGGTAATGTATCTCCTTGTAAATCATCTTGCGACACCACAATCTCTACACAAGAAAGCAACACTAAATTTTCGTTTTTTTCTTCGGCAGAATACTCAAAATCATTGATTTTATAAAACTCGCTTTCAATGATTCCTATACCATAAATGGTTAAATCATTATACAATTCAGGTACATCTTTTATTGTAATAAAATTCTGATACTGTAATGTTTCTTTACAACAAATCGAAATGCGATCAGTAATAGATAATTGGTATCTTAATTCTTTGAATTTCATCGTTTATTCTTCCTTTCACTTGTTTTATCAACTTCTATTTTGACGTTCAACTTTATCCTTTAACTGTTCGTATTCAAGTTTGACTTTACTTCTATTAATCATAGCCGAATATACGTATATTCGATTAATGTGTCACAAGCATTTCTTTGGTTATGTAATAATATTTTAACTGCAACATACGGGTGTCTTGCTGTTCAGTAATCAGTGTCTGCATACAGAATGCAATCTCGGTATTTTCCAGAAACCCCAGGCTTTTCATTAGTGCGTGGGAGGCGGTGTTTTCCAAACGAACAGAGGAAATAACTCTATTACAGTTATCTATGCCGTCTATATTGCCGTCAAAAGCCGCCTTTATTGCAGCGGCAAGCGTTTCTTTAGCGTAGCCGCATCGACGGTAAGGGGCTAAGATATATACCTCGAACTCATAGCCTGAGTCCTCACGATGAAAGCCGATATATCCGATAAACCTACCGTTCTTGTCAAGAATGTTGAAATACATTGGCCGAGAGATGAACAGCATATCCAGGAAAAGCTTTGGTTCAGGTATGCCAAAATAAAGCTGAAAATCTCCTGCACGGTGGATCGCTTCCGCAAATTCAGCGGAGCGATCGTTGCCTTTTAACCAGGCTGGCTGCAGTATGAGTCTTTTTGTTCTTAATAAATAGTCCATTTCAAGGCCTTTCTTATTTTTTCACTTCTCGCCAGAATATAACTTGCGTACAGAAGCATCAGTCATTTGTTCATAAAGTTGAGGCACTCAAGTTTGTAGTTTTCTTCCTCCGCGTCGATTTCTATTTCCAAAATGTCAGCATAGATAAGCAGTGGACATATGTAATCTTGTGGTTTTATGCTGCCTTTATGACGCCAGCCAATACCGTTAAAATAGTAAGAATCACTATAAACAAAATCGCTGGACTTGAGAAATTCTTCAGCTCTACCAAGGGAGCTAAAAATCTTTGTATCCACTCTCTCGACGTGCCCGCTAAATTTCATGTGTCGCATAAAAGTAATCTTTACAACAAAAACCTTATTCATAACATAATTCTCCTTAATTCATATTATTCTTCCTCAAGCAAGCTTTCAGGCTCATTTTTTATTCTTTGCCAGATTTTCAATTCTTTCTCTGTAAGCATAGATTCCACCACTATCGGTACGAGTTGTTGTTGCACCTTCCAATACAAAGTACTTGTAATATCACATTCTCCGCAGGTGCGAGGTCCCAGCCAACCGAACATACCCATTTTGGGCGGATAGTCCCACCCATCATCGAATGCCTCTTTTGAGGTAATAAAAGCTTTTTTGCCGCAGCATTCGCAGTAATGCCAAAATGGACGAGTGTTCATGCTTTTTAGTAATTCCAACTTAGCTTTTATTTTCTCATCCTCTATACGCACTTTTTCAGCTTCTTCAAAAATTTCTTTTCGAGCCGGCTCGACAATTTCAGGGGTAGGCTCATCCATCCTTAATTTAAGGACACCATCGACAACTTCGTAAATAGCGTCAAAGCCTTCGCTGGGATTAGGGAACTCTATTTGTTCGACTTCGGTTTTTAGTTGCCGGAAAGAATATGCCAATCCTCTTTCTGTAACGTATCTTTTCCAAAGAAAGTCACTGGGGCACATTACATAAACCTCAATGTCAATATTTTCAACCGCATCACGAATGGCATCTATGTATGCCATTCTGCGTTTAGCTTTGTATAAGGTCTGTTCAATCGCTACATTTTTATCCTCTCGTAATGTTCTTATTATATCTACCAAAAGGTTTTCATTTGCCTTATATAAACATTTGAAGTCCCGTCCAAACGGGATATGTTTACCAGCCTCTTTATAGGCAGCTTGCTGATAGTTGTACACATCCAGTATCACTGTATCTCCGTTAGAAAAATGATTTTTAATAAATGTTGTCTTTCCTGATGCGGGTGCACCTATAATAAAGGTTACTGTTCTTTTCATAAAAATGTTCCTTCCATGAACGAATATCAAGGCTTTTTCTGAATCTGTTGATAAAATACCTCTTTTAGCGTGTGAATATGTTACCACCGATGTGAGTAATAAACCCTCTTTCCTCGCATTTGTTTATTAGCTGAATACTTTCTTGTTTAGAGCAGCCAAGATCGTTTTCTATCTTAGTAATCAACTCATCTCGCGTGTAAAATTCTCCGCCGCTTTGAAAATAATCCCCAACTGTGATGAATGCTTTTTTTGCCCAATACTTTTCTGCTAACTTCATATATATTCGATCTCCCCTTATAATTTATCGTTATGGATTTAGGTCCTACTCTATAAATTATATCAAAAAATTATTATCTTTAACTAGACAAAACAACACTTAAAATGGACAAAAAGGTGCCTCCTCCAAGGCACCTTCGTGTTTAGTCACTGTCTATATGCATATATTGCTTAATTATTTTTACATACGCTTTTCTGAATTCAATAAAAAATACTTGTTTTTCCTTCTCAAAATCATCCTTAAATCCATCTCTGATACCTTGACTTCTGAAATAACTATTTCTCTTTTTTATATTTTCCCTTACTTCTGATTCATCTTCTCCTATACTGAAGTTAAAGTGTATTTCACCACATCTGCCCGCATTAATGCTTTCGTATAATTGATAATCTTTTTCGGCTATATCATATACGCAATCAAAATATGCCAAAACAGGATTTGCATCAAACCATAACTTTGACGTAATTCCCGGAAAATCTCCTCCCGGATAATTATCATTTTCCTCTCCATCGCCGATTATTTTTCGCAACGGTTCGAGGATTTTTCGCCACAATTCATAAATCTCCGTATCTTCATCGCTAAATAACATTTCAATGTTATTTTCTATCGTTCTCATCTGATTCCAATAACATTGATATCCTATTGCTTGTGTAGTATGCGGAATATAATAAAACAAATCGGACTTAAGCATAATATCTATTAGCGGTAGGATTAATGAGTGAATATATTCGTTCTTCTGATGCAATCTCTCCTCTGGATTACACAAGAATTTAGTATCAAAGAAAAACTCTATGTCTTTTATAATATGTATGAAATATTTTTCGTCTTCAGCAGATATTGGTTCATTTTCCCTTTTAATAACCTTATCAAAGTGTCTCTCAAAAGTTTTGTATGAACAGCAACCTGGTGCTAATCTATCCTCTATTTTACCTTCAGTGTGGAACTTCAAATTAAGTCTCTTTAGAAAAGCATCCATTTGATCGTTATATTTGGTTTTATCTTTATATGGCATTCTTCTGAAAAGTTTTTCCATATAAGAAATATACTTATCAAGCAGAAATTCGTATACAATCCCATCTTCCGATAGTCTTATCGTTGATGCTGTATATATTTGGTATCTATCTCTTACGGTTTTGGGTTTGCGATTTCTCATTTTACTCTGGCCCCTCTTTTTAGGTGTAAATACGTTAGCAACAACTGTTGTTTCTCTGATTTTGTTTTAATGTTTATTATTATCATCGCCTGCCTTACCACAGTTGTTGTTCTTGCCAATAGAAATAATGCCGGAGGCAACAGCCAATCGTTTCATCTCTTGGATACAATCGCGTTTTCTCTTATATGCCGAAGAACTTGTATCGCGATTAGAGCAAACATAATCGACAAGTGCTTTGAGAAGGTCAGCATCGGCTATTTTAGAAATTTGGTCTTGCGGCTGCTCATCCACGGCAATTTCATTTAATACCGTGTAGGTAAATAGTGCACCGCTTGCGGTGATCGCAGAGGAGAAGTCTTTGTCTTCTTGCCCTAGCAGAAGAGCAGTAAAGCTTCTCATAGCCCTGCCAATAGATGTCAGACGCTGCTGCGAAGTCAGTTCAATTACTATTTCGTTTTTGGCAATTTTCATATTGGACAGCGTTTTGCGATTCGCCATAAAAGCGGAATTTTCATTATAGGCATCAAAGGTAGAGGATAAGAGTTCTTTTTTTGCGGTAAAATCAATGCTGGCTTTTGGATTCGAGAGTGCTAGCTTTACATTATAAGCGTACATAAATACACCTTCCTTTCTGCTATCATTATAACACAATGAAAGGCAAATGTCAATACTTTTTTATTGATGCTATTTTTAAATATCGTTAAAGAGATGGGTTAAATCATTTTTACAAGAAAAAATATATACTTTTTTAAAAGCACTCTTGACAAGGCTTGTTCTATGCTCTATAATATACAAGAAAGGAGGTGTTAAAAAATGCTGAGTTCACAAGACAAATGTCTAGTTTTCGACACTATGTACAGAATAATTCTTCATTCGCCGAAGGGGATCAACACACGAGTTCTGGTTAGAAAGACGATCGACGCCCTTTCTACTACTATACCACCCCTCAACTGCCATCATGCCTTTGGCATACTTTCATATATGACTCGCAGGTGTGACGTGCGTTTCCTACAGAAATTGCCCGGCAATTCTATAGTTGCATTTTAAACTAGATATGCCCACATCCGTCATCGAAAGGATGGCGGGTGTTGTGCGTATAATGTAATTGTCATTGAAAACTTCCTTGAGAAACCAATAAAGTTTTCAATAGTGTTCCCAACACGGTTTATCGGTACTTCCACTTTTACAATC
>JAZSHW010000072.1:0-8138 GCA_045533495.1 Ruminiclostridium sp.
GGATACGGGTATAGGTATAAAGCCTGAAAATATGGATACCCTTTTTGATATGTTTGCCCGAATGGACGAAGTCAAAAACCGCAATATTGAGGGTACGGGTCTTGGTCTCAGTATCACTGCCACACTTTTAAAACTGCAGAATACCGAGCTTAAGGTAAAGAGTGAATACGGAAAAGGCTCTGAATTCAACTTTACAATAAAGCAGAAGGTAGCTGATAACACTCCCATCGGTAAGTTTGAACCGGGTGCACATAACCATGAGTATAAGGAATATGTTACCGCTTACACAGCACCTGATGCACATATTCTTGTGGTTGATGACAATGCAATCAACCGTAGGGTGTTTATAAATCTTTTAAAGCCGATGAAAATTAAAATCACAGAGGCGGCAAGCGGTAAGGAATGTATTGAGCTTATCAAAAAGACTAAGTTCGACATTGTATTTATGGATCACATGATGCCCGAAATGGACGGCCTTGACACCTTCGAGATAATGAAGGCGATGGACGACAATCTGTCAAAGGACGCACCGGTCATTATGCTTACGGCAAACGCTATGGCGGGTGCTAAGGAAATGTATCTTAAAGCAGGCTTTAAGAGTATGCTTACAAAGCCTATAAATCCTGCAACGCTTGAAAAGAAGATAATGTCTTTACTCCCTGCGGAGTACATAAAGCCGGCAGAAGCACAAAAGGAAGAAATGCCTCTTTCCGAAACTGATGAGCTGCCGATGATAAGCGGCATAGACTGGCGGCTTGCCCACCTCAACTTAGGCGACAACGCGGCTATACTCAGCACTGTAAAGATGTTCATTTCAGCTATAAAGGCTGACGTTGATGAGCTGAACGGGTATTATCAGATGATAGCCCGGGGTGAGGGTACCGAAGAAACACTTAAAAGCTATCGTGTAAAGGTGCATAGTATGAAAAGCTCTGCACTGCTTATCGGTATAATCTCTCTTGCAGGTATGGCAATGCGGCTTGAACAGGCGGCGGCTGAAAATGACAGCGACACCATTGTTTCAATGCACCCTGCCTTTGCAGATAGCTGCCTTTCCTTCTATGAGCCTTTATCAGCACTTGTAAAGCCGAATACAGAAACTTTTAGTGCCAAAGCTGATATGGATAAAGTAAAGGAAATAATAGATAATATAAAAAAAGCGGCAGAAGTTCTTGATGTTGACGCCCTTGACAGCCTTTCGGCCCAACTTGACGGATATACCTTTGAGGGTGATATGAAAACTAAGATAGAAGAAATCAAAACTGCTATCTTTAATTTTGAAACGGACAAGCTCAGAAACGTTTCGCTTGAATAAAATAAAAATACACCGACGGTTTTCGTCGGTGTCAGACTGAAGACAAACTCACGCACCGCAAAAATGCAGAAGATTTGTAATAAATTTCTGAAAAATAAGGAATAGTTGTATAAAAGTTTTGTAGAGCCGTAAAAAGGCTCTACAAAAGCATTTTTGCTTAGTTCGTCACCTGCCGTTTACCGTACCATCGTACGCCTACAACGGCAGTTTCCTCCTCTGCGTGCGTTTTTCTTCGTCCACCAGCGTGTAGACAACTACTTTGTCTACACGCTGACACCGACGGTTTTCGTCGGTGTATGATTATAACAGTGATTTTATTCTTCTATAATGCAGTTGTCTATTCCGTACTGGAGCATTATACCTATTATCTCATTTCGTGAGCGGTTTGTTCTTTTGCATATATCTTCGAGTTGCTCTACGGTGCTGTCCTTTATACGCACAGAGAATACCTTGTAACCGTCGTCGCCTTTTAAACTGTTCCTTTTGGTAAGCTTAAGTTTTTCGCTCATTTTTTTCAGTACCGATCCTTTCATTTATAATTTATGCGAATTTGATTTCTAACATAAATTATATATTGCAAATTGGTATATGAATATGTTAAAATGTATGTTATAAAATATGTTACGACTCTGAAAAGGAGAAAAATTATGATTTGTACTATTGCGAGTAGCGGCTCAGAATTTGCTACGGGCTGTCTTAACGAACACGAAGAACCGCTTTCATCAGTAAGAGCTGCTATAAGAAATAACGTATGGAAGCTATGCAAGAGCGGTTATGATGTTTTTTATTCAAACACCGAATTAGGTGTACCGTTATGGGCAGGTGCAGTTGTTACCGCAATAAATTTCTATAATCCTGTAGAGCTTATGGTGGTTATCCCCTTTGAAGAGCAGACAACAAAATGGCCTGAAGAACAAAGAGAAATGTACTATACCGTTCATCAGAAATCCGCAGATGCAAAGATGCTTAACAGTCATTATTTCGACGGATGCTATGAAGAGGCTGACGAATATATGATAGATAACAGTGACGCCCTGCTTTATTTCGGCAAGGAGACAGACAACAGCTTTATACTGAAATATGCAAAGAAAATGAAAAAGAAGATATTCATTTTTAATGAAGAAAATTTAGAGATTTAAAAAAAGCGACTTTCGGCCACACGGTCGGAAGTCGCTTTTTCTCCCCTTAAGCTCTATGATAACACAAACTTAAAATTTTTTCAATAAGTGCATTTTCTCCTTGATTTAATGCTCCGCTTATGGTATGCTGAATATATGAAATTTTTCCGGAAAAGGAGAAGGTATATGATAAGCGAAAATGTAAAACAAAGAGCAAAAAAATTAGTGTCGGAAATGACTGTGGAAGAAAAGTGCAGTCAGCTCCGTTATGATTCACCCTCTATAGAAAGACTGGGCATACCCGCATATAACTGGTGGAATGAGGGACTCCACGGTTTAGCAAGAGCGGGTACAGCCACAATGTTCCCTCAGGCTATTGCTATAGCGGCAACCTTTGATGAGGAACTGACAAAGCGTATGGCTGAGATAATCGCCACAGAGTCAAGAGCAAAGTATAACGCAAGCAGTAAAAAAGGCGACAGAGATATTTATAAGGGACTTACAATCTGGTCACCCAATATAAATATATTCCGTGATCCACGCTGGGGCAGAGGTCACGAAACCTACGGCGAGGACCCTTATCTTACCTCAGTACTCGGCAGTGCCTATGTAAAGGGTCTTCAGGGGGATGGCGAATATATGACCGCTTCTGCTTGTGCAAAGCATTTTGCAGTACATAGCGGCCCTGAAAATCTAAGACACGAATTTGACGCAGTATGCTCTGAAAAGGAGCTTTTTGAAACCTATCTCTATGCCTTTAAAAAGCTTGTAGAAAGCGATGTGTCAGGCGTTATGGGGGCTTATAACAGAGTTATGGGCGAGCCTGCCTGTGCGAGCAGAAAGCTTATGGATATACTTAAAAATCAGTGGGGCTATGACGGATATTTCGTTTCTGACTGCTGGGCAATACAGGATTTCCACTTCCACCATAAAGTAACATCAAACTTTGTAGAATCTGCCGCCCTTGCCCTCAGAACAGGCTGTGATGTAAACTGCGGCTGTTCTTATGCCTATGTTCTTCAGGCGTATAACGAAGGTCTTGTTACTATTGAAGATATTGACAGAAGCGTTACAAAGCTCTTTGAGATACGCATCGCTCTCGGTATGTTTGATAAAACCGAGCTTGACGAAATTCCCTACACAGTAATCGACTGTAAGGAGCATAACGAGGTTTCCTTAAAGGCGGCTGAAAAGTCAATGGTACTGCTTAAAAACGACGGCATACTGCCATTTAGCAAGGACAAGATAAAGACTCTTGCTGTTATCGGTTGCAGTGCTGATAATATTGATTCCTTAAAGGGCAACTACTATGGTACTGCCGCAGGCTACACAACCTTCTTACAGGGTATAAAGAACAAATGCGGCGATGATATCAGAGTGCTTTACAGCGAGGGCTGTAATATTATGAAGGACAGATGCGAGGGACTGGCAAAGCCTGATGACAGAATTTCCGAAGCAATAATAACCGCTGAAAACAGCGATGCAGTCGTGCTTTGCGTAGGTCTTGACGAGCATATTGAAGGTGAAGAGGGCGACCAGGGCAACGAGTACGCCTCAGGAGACAAGACTACTTTATTGCTCCCTGAAAGTCAACGCAGACTTATTAAGGCGGTGCTTGATACAGGAAAGCCCACAGTTGTGGTAATTTCCGCAGGCAGCTCAGTTGTAACGGGTGATGAAAGAGAAAATGCACTTATCTGTGCATGGTATTCAGGCCCTCACGGCGGTACCGCTCTTGCAAATATTCTTTTCGGTGACGTTTCTCCCTCAGGAAAGCTCCCTGTGACCTTCTATAAGGATACAGAGGCACTCCCCGAATTTACCGATTACAGTATGAAAAACCGCACCTATAAGTATCTTGAAGATGACAGCAACGTGCTTTATCCCTTTGGCTTCGGTCTTACCTATTCAAAGTTTACATCAGAGCTTGTTTCTGTAGAAAAGACAGAAAAGGGCAGAATTGCAAAGGTAAAAGCGTCTAACATCGGTAGCTTTGACAGTGACGAGGTTATCCAGCTTTACGTTCACGCTGACGACAAAAATGCCCCGTTACATCCCTGGCTTTGCGGCTTTAAGAGAATAAATCTTAAAAAGGGCGAAAGCGACATTTATGAAATAGAAATACCCGAAGATATCTTAGCAATCTATGATGAAAACGGAAAAACATACTTTGTCGATGATTACGAATTCTTTGTGGGCTTTGGGCAGATTAAGTAAATAAATGAAACGGCAGGAGTTACCCCTGCCGTTTTCTTTAACTTATATTATTCTTCTCCATATACCTTTTAGCATAAGAGCAGCTGGCGGTAACTTTTCCGCCTTTTCTTTTTATCTCTTCAATAGCAAGAGCTACAAGCTGAGCGGCAACTCCTTTACCCTGCATAGAGCTGTCAACAAAGGTGCGGTTTATATCATAAACGCCCTTTTCTGTTTCAGGAAAGCAGACTTCTCCTACCTGCTTTTCTTCTTCTATACAGATAATTCTGTTTTCTTCTGTGATAAAATTCATTGAAATTCCTCCTTTTCAGATTATAATTTTATTATATCAATTTTTGCGTTTAATAGCAACTTTTTTGTTTGTGGGTTTCTATATTATTATAAAGGCATTTGGCAAATTGAAATTTGAACGCCACGTGTTCAAGCTGATATTCACATCTTTATTCCGGTAAACCCGCATCTTGAATTGTGTCGTAAATATCTATTGACTAAAGCGTAAAAAAATGGTATTATATTTTTCATACCGTTGCTATGTATTAAAAAACATCAAAACAAGAAAGAGGTAACCAACATGTCAAAACACGTATTCAAACAAATCATCACAACAATTCTTGCGGCTGTTCTTTGTCTTAGCCTTGCGGCATGCGGAGAAGATAATTTAAAAAAAGCAGATGAATTATATGCTGCAGGCGATTATGCAGGTGCTCTGGAGATTTACAACACCTTAGACGATCACGAAGATGTGAAGGAAAAGATCTCCCGTTGCGAGCGTGAAATCGGTATGGCAGAAAATTCCGATAACGCATTTTTAGCGGATGTTGAGGTGTCTGTTCTTGAAAGACTGGAGAATACCGAGGCTGAAAATAATACGACCGTAGAGGATCTGAAAAATCTGGTTGATGTAGAACTGACCCGTCTAAAAAAATATACAAACAGCGTATTTTATAATAATGATCTTGCAGAAATTTCAAACAAGTATATTAAAGGACTGCACACTCAGAAGGAATCTCTTGAAAAATGGTATATGTGTGAACAACAGCTTGAGTGGCAGAGAGGCTTTGTCCTGAGATGTGAAGCACTGAATGAACTATATAAGAATTATAATTTCCTGACAGATGATGAAAAATTTATCGAGTCCTTTATCACTCCTCTTGAAGAAAATCAGGAGCTTCTGAAGATGTATGATGCAGTTGATAATGATATTACGGAGCAAGTTTCAACGGAGGATTTCAATTGGCACATTGATGAAGAGGGAAAGCAGTTATACACTAATTTAAAAAATAACACCGAGTATACTTTAAATCTTGTGTTTGGAATAATGCTTTTTGATGAGGATGATGTTATGTACGAATCATACACATGCAATTTAGGAAATATTGAACCCGGAGTGGAATATACAGTCGGTGGTGCTGTTATGGACATTGAACGACTGGCAACATGCGAATTTGATTATTATTTTGTTACTATGGAATAAATGTATAAGGATACGGAAAATTTTCCGTATCCTTTTTTAAAAATGTTGTACGAATTATAAAATTCTCCAAAAATACAAACGTGCTTTTATTGATTTATATAATAAGATATACCTTGATAGTCCGCATAGTTGTGAGATAAAAACCGCCCGCAGAAATGCAGGCGGCTGATTTGGTGAATTGGGTGGCTTGTATTTTCAATTGAAGAGATTGTAAAAGTGGAAGTACCGATAAACCGTGTTGGGAACACTATTGAAAACTTTATTGATTTCTCAAAGAAGTTTTCAGTAGAAATTACATCATACGCACAACACCCGCCATCCTTTCGATGACGGGTGTTATATATTTTATTGGATACTACCAATTCTCTCTCAGCAGAAAGTCAGCTATATGCACAATTTCAATGCCGTTGTCATTGCCGATTGCAAGAGGGTCACGGCAGACAGCAGTAAGGTTTGCATCTGCACCTATTTACTTATCCATTGTGCAAAAATGAATGCAAGAAACCCAAGACCAAGCAAACTATCAATTCCGTCTGAGCTTGCTTCTCCGGAGAATAACATGCAGAAGAAAAGAATACCAACAAGAACAATTACAGCACATCCTAATCCTGTAACACGGAAAGGGGCTTTGTTTTGTGATCTCCCTGAATTGTTTGCGGAAGAGTAATACGATAAACCATCATCTTTATTTTCCTCCATTTCTTCCTCAATCATCCTGAAGGAAATATAGTCATCCTGCGAGTCATGTTTGCCGTTCCAGTTCCAATCCATAGTAACACCTCTTTCAGAAATTTTTGCTGATTTTCAGCTTTCGGGCGAGTACGGTTTCTTCGTGTCTTTATTTTATCATTTAAAGTGTACGATAAAAAGGACTGCATAAAACAATGCAGAAAAGAGCAAAAATACCGCTATTTTTTAAAGCAGGAGAAAGAGAGGTATTGCAGGCGTGCTTTACAGATAAAAATATAGACTGCAAAAAATGCAGGCGAATGTTTTTATATAAACGTTTGTTTTTAAAATAACGCATCCTTGTGTCGAAATAAAGGAACATCTTTTCTCCCTTTTTTATTGAAGTTTCGACAATGCTATGATATAATATATATCGATGAAGCAATGATTGTTATCAAAGTACAGAAAAAGGGACAGATGATGTGTCATAATCAAAAAAACAGGAGTTGATTACTCAACTCCCGAATGGGTTGTTCTGGTTACCATTATACCACTTGGCATAAAGCCTTATCTTAGAACTGTTGATGGATATTGATAAACTTATACGTTTAAATCAATGGGTTTATTCTGATGGATATTGATAAACTTATACCAGGAGGAAAACAATGGAAAACAACGAAATTGTTTTAGTTCTCTGATGGATATTGATAAACTTATACTTTCAGCCTTCCCGCTTAATACCGCAATTTGTTTTAGTTCTCTGATGGATATTGATAAACTTATACACATAAAAAGTAATCGTCATAGAAAGCAAGGTTTTAGTTCTCTGATGGATATTGATAAACTTATACTACCGATGAAGCGAGTGATCGCCACAAATGGTTTTAGTTCTCTGATGGATATAATTCAAATCATCCGATTTTGATCGGATGATTTTTTTGCGAATTTTAAAATGATTTTTTAAAAACTACCCAAAAATTTCTTGCTATATTTCATTTCCCGCCGAACATAATAATGTTGCAAGGTCAAAAAGACATTGCAAAAATGAATACTGAAAAGTGTTCAAAAAACTAAAAGATAAAAATGAAGGTCATACGATATTTAACATTCAGAGGATAAAGCAAACCAAGTAAGTTGTTTGTTTGAGTCGGAAATAAAATCGGATGCGTTCATTTAAAATCGAAAGGAACGAAAATAAAATGTCAAGTAATAAGAAGAACAAGGCTGCATTAAACTCTATCAAGATGCAGGCTGCAAATGAAGTAGGCGTAAATCTTAAGGAAAATGGTTACAACGGTGACCTCACATCTAAGCAGGCAGGTAGTGTAGGCGGTCAGATGGTTAA
>JAZSHW010000075.1:0-15591 GCA_045533495.1 Ruminiclostridium sp.
GAGCAGGGGTAGCTCGTCGGGCTCATAACCCGAAGGTCGTCGGTTCAAATCCGGCTCCCGCAACCATTTTAAACCCAGGTCGTAAGACTTGGGTCTTTTTTATTGTGTTTTTTGTTTTCTTCTGTTATAATATACATATAATTAAAATATCAAGGAGCATCCAATGAGAATAATATTTGTCCGTCACGGTCATCCCGATTATGTATACGACTGTCTTACAGAGCTTGGCCACAATCAGGCAGAAAAAGCATCACACAGACTTAAAAATGAGGGTATAACAGAAATCTTTTCATCGTCTATGGGCAGAGCCTGTGAAACAGCTGAGCATACTGCAGAAAAGCTCGGGCTAAAGGTTCAGAAGCTTGATTTTATACGTGAAATAAAATGGGGTAGCGAAAATGGGGAAGAAGTATACAAAGATGGTCATCCTTGGGATACTTCTATATACGCAGTAAAAAATGGCTTTGACCTTATGGATGAAAGTTGGACAAAGAACAAAATGTTTTCAGGTAACAAGGTGTTTTCTGAAGTAGAACGTGTCGGGAAGCAGACTGATGAGTGGCTTTTTAAACTCGGCTACAAAAGAGAAGGGCCAAATTATCGTGTAATCGGCGATAACACAGACAGAACCATTGCTTTATTCAGTCATGGCGGAGCGTCTTCTGCTTTGTTTTCACATATACTTAATATTCCATTCTTTTATTTATGTGGGACGTTATGCCCTGATTTTACAGCTATAACAGTGTTAAGATTATCCGATGAAAAAGGTGAGCTGACAGTACCTCTTATCGAAATTGCCAATGATTCAAGGCATATAGTGGGTGAAAAAGTTACTTTTGATATGTAATTTGCACAAAAATATTGAAATTAATCGCGAAATCTTGACATAATGAGCAAAATAAGGTATAATTTATTTATACTTATTATCAGAATCTAAGCAGATTCGAGAAAGAAAAGGTGTATTGTATGAATTCAACATTAAAAACTACATTAAGGAAAAGATTACTCAGACTGGGTGTTCTTATCGGAGCTATCATGGGTTTTGCAGTTTTTTCTGTATCTATGATTGTTTTTTCGCTTTTATCAACGGGTCTTGAAGGAAAAATATCAGAGACTGTAGCAAATACCGCTGTAGTTGAAGAGCTCAGCTCGCAAATAACACAGATGAAAACACTGATGATTGTTTCTGTTGCTGCTGTTTTTGTTATATTGCTCGTTGCGACTATAATTATAACGATCAGTGATGCAAATAAAATTTCGGGATCAATTATTCCGACTACAGAGAGATTACATAAGCTTGCTTTGGGCGACATACACACAGAGTTCATAAAGAACGAACGTGGCGATGAAACAGAAGCTCTTTCTGAATCTATGGAAAAGACAGTGATTCAGCTTAGAGGGTGTATTGAAGCTATTAAGGAAGCAACTGCGAGATATGCAGATGGTGATTTCTCTTATGAAAGCAAATTCGAATTTGAGGGCGACTTTGTAGAGGTTGGCGAAAGTCTTGATAATCTCTGCAATAAGATGAAGGGTACAGTACAGCAGATAAAACTCACATCCGGTGTTGTTTTACAAAATGCACATAACTTAAACGACGGTGCAAACATCCTTGCAGATAATGCAACTAATGAAGCAGCAACACTTCAGCAGATAAATGCAACTATGGAATCCGTAAAGTCAGATATAATCACAACTACAAATAATGTAAAGAGTGCATCTGATGATTCTCAGAATGTTGTAAACAGTGCTACAGAAGGCGTTCAGAGTATGAACGATGTTATGAAGACTATGGAAGAGATCATTGAACATTCTCAATCTATTTCTTCTGTTACTGAAACTATCGAAAGCATTGCATCACAGACAAAGCTTCTGTCACTCAATGCTGCTATTGAGGCGGCTCATGTTGGTGAAGCGGGTAAGGGCTTCGCAGTTGTTGCTGACGAAATCAGAACACTTGCAGAAAAGAGCGGTCTTGCTGTTCAAGAAACAAAGGAAAAGATTGATGCAAGTACAGAAGCGATTGCTCTTGGTATGGAAGCTGCCAAGGTCGCTAACGAAAAGCTTGCAATGATTATGGATGGAATAAACGGTGTCAATAAGATACTCAAATCCATCACAGTTGCTACTGAAAAGGAAGAAGTTGCAATCAAGCAGGTTGCAAGTGCACTTGAAGATATCACAAAGCTTGTACAGAATAACTCTGCTACAGCTGAAGAAACTGCTGCAAGCAGTGCAGAGCTTAAGGGCAGATCGGATGAAATGTCAGATATCGTTGATACTTTCAAGGTTTAATTTCAAATCATGAATTCAGCCACCGCAAACAATTGCGGTGGCTGTTCTTGTTTGTGTGATATGATGAACAAATCAGTTGAATAAAAATATATACGCTAATGCAAGGATAAGCTTAGTGTCTGTGCCGCTTCTCCATAGGATAAAGGCTGCGGCAGCTATTATCAGCATATCCCTGTCAGACGTTATCTTAGATATGATATCCATGTTGTTTCGCTTACGATTCCTTCACTCGTCGGCATTGCTTGTGCTACTTGTATCTGTATTTTCTATGTTGTGATTTTCTATGTATTTGTTGAAATCGGGTATTTCCTCGGCAATATCTTCAAACGCTTTTTCTTCTTCTCTTAACTTTTCTTCTGCTTCTTCTTCAGTTATAAAAACATTTGCAAAAATTTCTTCAGCAGATTGAGTTATTTCATCCGATTGAAAATCTTTGCTTGCGGCTGTGAAGATATTTGTTTCATTCAAATTGTTTATATGGTCATTATTTTCGTTATTTTGTAATACTTCTTCTGTTGTTTCTGCTTCTGATGAAACATCTATGGTTTCTGTCATATCTGTTTCAATTGCATTGTTTTCTGCAATTGGATTAGTTTCTATTGTAATCTCCTTTGTTTTTTCTGATTTTGTTTCATTTGACGGAATATTGATAATTACAGGCTCGGCTATAGAAATATCAGCTTCTTGTTTTGCTTTTTTGGACATTTCTATAGCAACCTTGATATATTCTTCTTGTCTTCTCTTGATTTCTTCTTTTGTCATATTGGATGTATTCCACTGCATAAATTATACTCCTTTAAAATAGATTTTCAAATAAGCCTGTGTCCCTCAGAAGAGGGAGCAGGGAAATGATTTTGAACAACTTTACAGCACTATCTATCTTTTTCTGATTTTGTTCCTTCAGATATGGTTTTAATGCAATGAGCAGTTCGGTATCCTTGTCATTTGTATTGAGCTTTGACATTATATCGCTGATTTTCATTATCATATCAAGATCAATACCGCTAAAAAAGGACTCCTCACCAGAATCTTCTGTTTGTTTGTTATCGTCACTGTTTTTATCCGATATATTACCCATTGCTGACAGCAGTATGTTAAGCATATCTTCGTTGTTTTCCATACTGCTGTCCTCCTGTATCAGTTGTTAAGCTTCTTTTCTATTTCCTGTGCTTGTTTTGAGTTCATAACTTTCTTTATCATTTCAGGATTTCCAAGTATAGCTTTTAGTTTTTCTGCATCTTTCTTAGGCATATTTTGTAATGCTATTGATATATCTCCTGTTTTTAAAGCCTTTTTAAGCTCTTCGGGACTTATACCAAGCTTGCCGCTGACAGTATTCAGCATAGAGTCTATGTTATTATTCAAGATTACACCTTCTTTCTGTTATCTGATGGTTTGAATTTCGATTATTATTAATTTATATTAGTGGAATCAGTAAATTATGAAGCTGGATTTCTCTTTGGTATATTTGTACAAACTTTAAATTAAAAATTGTTGAAAAGCTCTAAAATTGGTAGTTTTTATCTTTTCTTTATGCCGATTTTGTGCTATAATAACTAACAAGTAAATATGAGTTTACAGGTTAAAACCTTACTCTTATCAGAAAGGAAATATTTGTTATGAAGATTGTTGTTATGGGAGATTCTCACAAGGAGTTTCATAAATTAAAGCACGTTGTTGAAACAAATCTTGATGCTGATGCATTTATCCATCTTGGTGATGGCGAACACGAATTCAACGATGTAAGAAATCTTTTCCCTGAAAAGAGCTTTCTTTTCGTAAAGGGTAACTGTGACTTTGCAGATAACAAGACAATCCGTATTGCTAATGCAAAGGGCATAAAGGTGCTCTGTGTTCACGGACACGAGCACAATGTACACCAGGGACTTGAAACCCTTGTATCTGTAGCAAAGCAGAATGGTTGTAAGATTGCTCTTTACGGTCATACACACCTTTACAGAACAGAGCTTATCGATGGTATATATGTTATGAACCCCGGTAGTATTGATTCTCCCAGAGATAAGAGACCTGCATCCTACGGTGTAATTACTATTGATGACAATAACGCTATAACAATGAATATAGTTGCTTTAAAGTTCAATGGACAGAAATAATTTAACAGATATTTCTGTTCTGAATTTCCCGACGCTTCCGTCTACAAACACCTATGTCAAACAGCATATTGATAAGCTTTCGGATTTTGCTGTAGTGACTGCGGATATTCAGACGGACGGCAGAGGAAGACTCGGTAATAAATGGATAACAGACATTGGTGCTTTATCAATGTCTGTTTTGCTTAAAAACGCTGATAATCCGCAGAATATCACGATAATATCAGCAGTGGCTGTCTGCCTTGCTTTAAAAGAGCAGTTTGGTATATCTGCATTTATAAAGTGGACAAATGATATTATCTGTGAAAAAAGCAAGATATGTGGTATTTTATGCGAAAGCACGGTAAAATGTTCCTCTGACGGTAAAACTACTCAGCCTTATATAATATGCGGTATTGGCCTCAATGTAAATCAGAGTAAAGAGTTTTTTATATCGGGAGTACTGCCAAACGGTGCGTCTCTCTATTCCCTATACGGAAAAAAGTATGATAAAAATGCTATTGCGATAGCAATAGCAAAAAAACTTTCCGAGCTTATAAAAGCTGATTTTAAAGAGGTTTTATCTATTTACAAAAAGCTATGTATAACAACAGGGAAGATGATAAAATTTATCCGCAACGGTGAAGAAATAACCGCTTTTGCAAAGGATATTGACAAAAACGGCTGTCTTATCTGTGAAAATGAAGATGGTGAGTTTGTTGTTAATTCAGGTGTTGTCAGAGTCAGAGGACTTAATGGGGAGTATGTATAAATGATACTTCTTGATTTACAGGGATGAAGATATGAAAAGAGTTATTATAATAGGCTGTCCTGGAAGTGGCAAAAGCATATTTTCAAGAAAGCTTCATAAATTGACCGACATTCCGCTTTATCACCTGGATATGATATATTGGAATTCTGACAGAACAACCGTTGACAAATCTGTTTTTCGTGAACGCCTATTAACTGTAATTCAAAAAAATGAATGGATAATAGATGGTAATTACGGCTCTACAATAGAATTACGGTTGAAAGCCTGCGATACTGTCTTTTTTCTTGACTATCCGACAGATATTTGCCTTGAAGGTATCAGAGAAAGAAGAGGAAAAGCACGGACTGATATGCCGTGGATTGAAAGTGTAGATGAAGAAGATACGGAATTTATAGAATTTGTAAAAAATTACAATTCACAGAGTCGACCTGAAATTATAAATTTATTGAACAAATACTCAGATAAAGATATTCACATTTTAAAAAATCGTAATGACGCAGATACGTTTATTGAATCGTTACAAATAAGAGAATAAAATAAAATCCAGAGAAGATGTCTGCTCTTCTCTGGATTTCTTTAATTTAAGTGTATATTTTACTGCTTTCTTCTCTTAGCCTCATCCTTGGCACGAAGGTCGTTGTTTAATATCTTTTTTCTGATTCTTATATTTGACGGTGTTACTTCAACAAGCTCGTCGTCGTTGATAAATTCAAGACTTTCTTCAAGGCTCATTCTCTTATAGGGAATAAGTCTCAATGCATCATCGCTACCGCTGGCTCTTGTATTGGTAAGGTGTTTTTTCTTGCAGACATTTACATTGATATCTCCTGCTTTGGGAGAAACACCGACTACCATGCCTTCGTATACCTGAACTCCTGCATCAAGGAAGAGGGTGCCTCTTTCCTGAGCGTTGAAAAGTCCATAAGCCATTGCTGTACCTGATTCGAATGCTACGAGTGAGCCGACTGTTCTTGTCGGGATGTCACCCATATAAGGACGATAGCTGTCAAATACTGTGTTAAGCACACCTTCGCCCTTCGTATCTGTCATAAATTCACTTCTGTAACCGAAAAGACCTCTTGAGGGAACTAAGAATTCAATTCTTGTTCTGTTGCCGATAGGGTTCATAGAAACAAGCTCAGCTTTTCTTGTGCCCATCTTTTCCATAACAGAGCCTACACAGTTATCAGGAACATCTATCAGTAATCGTTCAATAGGCTCGCACTTTACACCGTCAATTTCTTTGAATAAAACCCTCGGTGTGCTTACTGAAAGCTCATAACCCTCTCTTCTCATAGTTTCGATAAGGATAGATAGGTGCATTTCACCTCTGCCTGCTACATTATAAGCATCGCTGTCCTCGCTGTCTGTAACTCGTAACGAAACATCCTTTAAAAGTTCCTTGTAAAGTCTTTCTCTTATCTGTCTTGAGGTTACAAATTTACCTTCTCTGCCTGCAAAAGGGCTGTCGTTTACAGAAAAGGTCATTTCTACTGTAGGCTCACTGATTTTTACAAAGGGGAGAGGTTCGGGATTATTTACAGCACAGATTGTCTGTCCGATTGTAATGCCTTCGATACCTGAAATGCATACAATGTCGCCAATAGAAGCCTCAGTAACAGGGGTTCTGCCCATACCTTCAAAAGTATAAAGGCTGACAACCTTGGCCTTAAAAGGCTTTATACTGTTATTATAGTCGCAAACCATAATTTCCTGGTTTTGCTTTATAGTACCTCTTTCTATTCTGCCTATTGCAATTCTGCCTACATAATCGTTATAGTCAACAGATGATACAAGGAGCTGTAAATCGCCTTCTGCATCGCCTTCGGGACAGGGAATATGCTCTATTATCTTATCAAAGAGAGGTCTGAAGTCCTCGCCCATGTGTTCGGGGGAATAGGATGCGACGCCATTTCTTCCTGAACAAAAGATGACAGGACTGTCGATTTGTTCTTCTGTAGCATCAAGATCGAGTAAAAGCTCTAATACTTCGTCAACTACTTCTTTGTTTCTTGCGTCAGGACGGTCAGTCTTATTTACTACAACAATTATCTGAAGTCCAAGTTCAAGAGCCTTCTGCAGTACGAATCTCGTCTGGGGCATAGTACCTTCAAAGCTGTCAACAAGAAGAAGTACACCGTTTACCATCTTAAGAATTCGTTCTACCTCACCTGAAAAGTCAGCGTGACCGGGAGTGTCTACAATATTTATCTTTGTGTCGTTATAACGAACAGCGGCATTTTTCGCAAGGATAGTAATTCCTCTTTCACGCTCTATGGCGTTGTTGTCCATTACTCTGTCTTCTACTTCCTGGTTATCTCTGAATGCACCGCCCTGCTTCAGCATTTCGTCAACGAGAGTTGTTTTTCCGTGGTCAACGTGTGCGATTATTGCAATATTTCTTAAATCTTCTCTTTTCAATTTCTGTTCTCCTTATTTTGCTTTTTTACACCAGTATATATTATACAACTTTTCGACTGCAGTTTACTATATTGTTTTTTTATAATCTTGCACAAGCGTAAACGAGTTTTGTTGTTTATTTTGACATAAAAAGAGTGTTTTAGTCTCAAAACGAAAAAGCACCGCAATCGGAAAACCGATTGCGGTGCTCTTTCACTTTGCTGTTATTTCAGCTTTGCATCATAATCAGCAGCAGCCACAGCCATTGTTATTGTTGTTGCAGCCGCAGCCACAGTCAGACTGATTAGCAACATTGTAGCCGTTGCCACCACAGCAGCTGAATAAGAGAATGAGGATGATGATCCACCAGCAAGAGTTGTTTCCACAGAACATAATATGTTTCCTCCGATAAATTATATTTGAGTAAAGCTTTTTGCCTTGCTCATAGTACATAATATGCCAAAGCTTTAAATCTGTGACAAAATTTTAAAAGTTTTCGATTTAATTCTAATTTAACTGTCAACAATGTAAAATAGAATAATGAAAGGCGTGAAATTTATGTTGTTTAACGGATTTACAGAAAAATCAAGCGAAGCTCTTACCTCGGCTCTGAAAAAAGCGATGGAAATGGGGCATACTTATGTCGGTAGCGAACATATTTTGTACGGACTTGTTGTTTGCAAGGATAGTACTGCATATACAGCACTCGAAAAGTGTTGCGTAACTGAATCAGAAATCACTGCAAAGATGGAGGCTCTGACAGGTAGAGGACTTCCGACTAAGCTTACAGTATCGGATTTTTCTCCAAGAAGCAGACGCATACTTGAAAATGCGATTGCACTGTCTAAAGCTAATTACAGACAGCTTGCCGGCACTGAACATATTTTAAGGGCTGTTTTAAAGGATAATGATTGTTATGCAACGGTGTTTCTTAAAGAGATAGGAATAAATACAGCAACTCTATACAGCTTTTGTACGGAAGGTATAAAAAAAGATTATACATCTGCTTTGAAAAAGGATAATAAAAAGCAACCCAAAATACCATCTTCTTTGCTTAAATATGGTAAAGATCTTACAGAACTTGCACACGACGGAAAACTCGATCCTTGCATAGGCAGGAATGACGAGCTTACAAGAGTTATAGAAATTCTTCTCAGAAGATCAAAAAATAATCCTTGTCTTATCGGTGAACCGGGTGTAGGGAAAACCGCTATAGTAGAAGGCCTTGCAATCAGAATTTCGAATAATGATGCACCATCTGAGCTTTGTAACAAAAGAATTTTTTCTCTTGATATTGCGTCAATGCTTGCAGGAGCTAAATACAGAGGAGATTTCGAAGAACGAATAAAAACGCTGCTTGATGATATTTCGAATTGTGATGATTATTATCTTTTCATAGACGAAATACACAACATAGTAGGTGCAGGAGCAGCTGAAGGAGCTATTGATGCCGCAAATATCATGAAGCCGCTTCTTGCAAGAAGTAATATTCATGTGATTGGAGCAACGACTATAAAGGAATACAGAAAATATATTGAAAAGGATTCCGCTCTTGAAAGAAGATTTCAACCCGTTATGATTAAAGAACCTACAGTAGATGATACTATAATCATATTAAAAGGACTTAAGGAAAAATACGAAAAACATCACAAGCTGCTAATTTCAGATGAGGCTATACAAGCAGCGGTAGAGCTTTCCGAAAGATATGTAAACGACAGATATCTGCCTGATAAGGCTATAGATCTTATAGATGAAGCTGCAGCATCCGTAAGACTTGAACTGTCCGCCTCGAATGATAAAAGTCAAAATAATGCATTAACTTTATTAAAGGAACTTGAAGCAGAAAAAGAAAAAGCGGTCAGTGAAAGTGATTTTCAATTGGCAATAAAGATAAGAGAAAAAGAAAAGCAAATAGAAACAGAACATAAAAATAATGTTCGTGAGCAGAATAGCATTGATAACAATATTGTAGTTACTGCAGAAAATATAGCAAAAATCATTTCAAAACATACAGGTATTCCTGTAGGTAGATTAGACTCTGCCAAAGATGATGTGTTTTTATCTCTTGAAAGTCAGCTTTCAAAGAGGGTGATTGGGCAGGATAAAGCAATAAAATCTCTTGTTTCGGCTATAAGGAGGGGACGAGCAGGGCTATCTGACGAAAAAAGGCCGATAGGATCATTTATTTTTCTCGGTTCAACAGGTGTTGGCAAAACAGAGTGCTGCAAAGCCTTGGCTGAAGCGTTATTCGGAAGAGAGAATGCGTATATTCGGCTTGATATGTCTGAGTATATGGAAAAGCATTCCGTGTCAAAACTTATAGGTGCACCTGCTGGTTATGTGGGGTATGAGGATGGAGGACAGCTTACTGAAAAGGTAAGAAGAAAGCCTTATAGCGTAGTGTTATTTGATGAGATAGAAAAAGCACATCCTGATGTGTGCAATATTCTGTTACAGATACTTGAAGATGGTATTCTGACTGACTCACACGGAAGAACTGTGAATTTTAAAAATACTGTAATTATTATGACGGGTAATATTGGTAGCAATGTTATAGGAAAATCTGAAAAATCCATAGGCTTTGCTGTACAGACAGAAACAGATGAATCAGATGAAAAGTTAAGAAGAGAGCTTTTGAAATTCTTCAGGCCGGAGCTTTTGGGCAGATTAGATGATATAATTGTATTTAATGATTTGTGTGACGAGAACTACAAAGCTATTACACAAAAGCTATTGGATGAGCTTGCCGAAAGATGTTTGAGACAAAAGTTGACGGTAACATTTTCAGAAACAATTTTGCCTGCTTTGTGCAAAGATATAAAACAAGGTAAAAGCGGTGCAAGAGACATCAGACGAAAGATAAAAAATACTATAGAGGATATTATATCATGGGAGATCATATCAGGTAGAATATGTCAGGGAGATATTATTGAAATAGACTATAGCAAAGACGATGGTTACAACCTGAAAATATGTTCCTGCAAAACGGTATAAAAAATCCCTTAACTCCTTGTTAAAAGGGTTAAGGGATTAAATTATGCAAATATTCCGAATATGTTTACGTCTTTTAAAAAGAAAGATAATATAGCAATAATGATAGTTGCGATAATTCCTGTTATCCAGACGCTTCGTATCTGGCTTTTTGTCCAGCTTCTTTTTGGGGTTGCATTTTCAGAAACCTTGAAGGAAACGTAAGTGTCAATATCCTGCTCTTTAGCTATCATATCATCGTTGTTGTCGATTTCTTCTGTGAGGTTTGTTTCGTTAAGCTCCTGCATTATTCTTCCTTTTCTCCGTTTGCACCTTCGATAACGGCTTTAGCACTTTCTAAAATCAGGTATTCTCTCTTTAATATAAAACTCATCTGATATTCCTTGCAATCCTTTGAGAGCTCTTTTAATTTTGTCATAGCATCTTCATAGGGAATCCATTCAAGCTTATAGCCGAGTCTTTCTTCAGATAAAGCAAGCTGATTTGCATCTGTTTCTTCGCTGGTAGTTCTGACAGCGTAGCAATGAGAAACCATGCAGAATTTACGCTTGTTCTTATGTTCTTCGATCCAACCGATATACCCGATCTTTTCAACAGGAAGACCGGTTTCTTCGGATGCCTGCCTTAAAAAAGCAAGTTCAGGTGTTTCAGTTATATCAACACTACCACCGGGTAATTTATAGTATTCGCTGTTTTCTACTTTCATCATGGCGATATCGCCGTTTTTGTTGATAACAACGCCTCTTACGTTATATCTTGCATTGTCTTCGATGTATTGTGGTTCTCCACCAAAAAAGTCACTGTCTGTTATCTTTGCTATCAGCACTTTTAAACGCTCCTTTTCCGTAATGTCTGTTCTTTTACCCTATAATAACACAAAGCATTCTGTATTGCAATATGTATTTTAATTTATTGTTTGTAGAAAATGTATATAAATTCTTTGGTAAAATTGGTTATATTGCATAGTGAAGGCGAGCTTGTAAAATGATATAATTAATTTATACTAATTGAAAGGTAATTTAATTATGAGTGAAATTCTTTCACAGCCTGCACAAGTAAAAAAACAAAGGGCAGGCTTTATGGACGAAGTAAGAGGCTTCTGTATAATATGTATGGTCATTTATCATGTAGCCTTTGATCTTCAGTACAGCTACGGTATAGATATTCCGATAATGTTTGAGTCTTGGTTTAAATATGTAGTTCAGGCTTTTGCAGGTATGTTCATATTTATATCAGGCATAAGCTCCAGATACTCAAGAAACAATGCCAAAAGGGGAATACAGTGCTTTTTCATAGGCATGATAGTCACTTTTGTTTTTGCGTTCTTTGCACCTAATGCACCCGTTTTATTTGGAATTCTTCATTTTATGGGTGTTTCTATGATGATATACGCAATAGGTGAAAAAGTGATCCTCAAAATACCTGCTAAGATTGGGATACCTGTTTGTGTATTTCTCTTTATGCTCACATACGGGGTAATGTGGGGTTATCTCGGACTGTTTGAGGGCTTCAGCATACGTCTGCCACAGCTCTTATATGATGCAAAGCTTTTATTCCCGCTCGGCTTTATAGGTGGTGGCTTTTCTTCATTGGATTATTTTCCGTTGTTGCCATGGATCTTTGTTTTTCTTGCAGGAACATACGTCGGTGGATATGCGGTTGAAAATAAAATGCCTGCATTTTTCTATAAGACACATTTTAAACCGCTTGCAATCGCAGGAAGATACACATTATGGATTTATGTGCTTCATCAGCCGATAGCTATGGGTATCTTTTTCCTGATATTCGGAAGAATTTAAAAAAATCTGAAAATTATGCTTGACAAATAAAGGTTTGTCTGCTATAATTATTGAGCTTGGGTAAATTTATCCCTTGCTATAATCCTTGCTCACACAAGTGGGCTATGTCCAGAAGGAGGTGCTTATACAATGGCAAAGCTTAGTGAAAAGTACGAGGCAGTTGTTGTATTCTCATTAAAGAATGGTGAGGATGCAGTTAAGGCTCTCGTTGCAAAGTTCTCTGATTTAATCAAGGAATACGGCACATTAGTTGATGTTGACGAATGGGGCAACCGTAAGCTCGCATACGAAATCAACTATGAAGCAGATGGCTACTATGTAGTTTACAGCTTCGATTCAAAGCCTGATTTCCCTATGGAATTCGAGCGTGTTATCAACATCACAGACGGCGTTCTTCGTTCATTAGTAACAGTTCGCAAGTAATCGGCTAAGTTAAGGAGGCACGAAAATATGTACAATAAGGTTATTATGATGGGTCGTATAGTAAATGACCTTGAACTCAGAACAACACCTCAGGGTTCATCTGTTTTATCCTTCAGAATTGCGGTTGACCGTAGATTCCAGACAAAGGGTGAAGAGAGAAAGTCTGATTTCTTTAATGTTGTTGCATGGAGAAATGAAGCTGAATTCATATCAAGATACTTTTCAAAGGGTAGAATGATTTTAGTTGAAGGCGAGCTTCAGACAAGATCTTATGTAGATAAGAATAATAACACAGTATATATTACAGAGATTATTGCTGATCGTGCAACATTCACAGGTGAGAAGAGTGCTACTCAAAACTCTCCTTATCAGGATTACCCCGGCAATGCTGCTCCCGCAGCACCTGCTCATCCGGCCGAAAATTCGAACACTGCGCCGGCAGTGTCACAGGGTAGTGCAAGCGATTTTATGGAATCAGCTGACGATGACGACTATCCGTTCTAAATTAAATAAGGAGGAAAAATATAATGTCTGAAAGAGAAAAGAATGAAAAGACTGCAGTTCGTCCTGTAAAGCGTGCAAGAAAAAAGGTTTGTGCGTTCTGTGCAGACAGAGCTGAATTCATTGACTATAAGGATATTGCAAAGCTCAGAAAGTGCATGACAGAGCGTTATAAGATTCTGCCCCGCAGAGTAACAGGCTGCTGTGCTTACCACCAGAGAGAGCTCACAACAGCAATCAAGAAGGCAAGACAGATTGCTCTTATCCCTTATGTTTCTGACTAATTAAAGAAATTTCAGAAATCGCCACTTAAAAAGTGGCGATTTTTTGTTATATAATACTTGATTATTTCCTCAAAATGCTGTATAATATTACAGTATGAATGTGAGGTGTCGATATTGGCAACTAAAAAGAAAAAAACAAATAAATTCGGTATAACTCCGTCGGTGATATTTTTAAATCTTACAGTTATTTTATTTCTTGTTATTATATTCTTTTTTGCTTACAATGTTATAAAGGGTGACGATGAAATGACTTCCACTTCAGCACCGTTTACTCCGGTAACAGAGGAGCAGGAAATATCAACTCCTGAAAGTGTACCTACAGAACCTGATAACAGCTCTGTTGTTGAATCAAAGGATGAAAGCTCGTTATCTCCTGAGACAACAGACAGCGAAAGTTCCTCCGATGTTACATCAGATGAAACTTCATCTGACGAAACATCTTCTGAGGATACATCATCAGAAAGCGAATCAGCAGATACTTATTTTGACAGAGAGTTCTTTGATAGCTCATTGTTTATAGGAGACAGTATTTCAACAGGTCTTAGCTTGTATGGTTTCCTTGATGCGGAAAATGTCTTTGCGACACAGGGACTTGCACCTTCCACAGTTCTTTCTATTGAAATTGATGGCAAGACATTCTCTGATAAGATCGCATCCTTTAAGCCAGAAAAAATATTCATAATGCTTGGCACAAACAGCGTCGGATACGGAGATGCTGAAGATTTGGTTGACAGTATGAAAACTCTTGTTGACAGTATTTCATCTACATGTAAGTCTGAAATCTATGTATTGTCGATTCCTCCGGTTACAAGAGATGCCGAGGCAAGACAGGATAACTACCTTACAATTGATGCAATAAATGAATACAACGGCTTGCTTAAGACAGCTATTTCAGGAACAAAGGCTAAGTTTATTGATTTTAACAGTGTCTTATCTGATTCGGATGGTTATTTCAATGAAGATTACGCTGAAATGGATGGTATTCATTTTATGGGTTCAACATATCAGGTTATGTTAAGCTATTTACAGAAGACAACACAGTAATATAAGAAAGGAAAACAAACTATGAAAAAGATAACAAAAATTTTAGCAGCACTTTTAGTGCCTGCAATGATTATTTCACTTACCGCTTGTGGCGGCGATACAAGTAGCACTGCTACTGAAAATTCTTCAGTACAGAGCAGTGTGAATGCATCTGCACCTGCTGATATCACATCAAAGATAATGACAGATATCAAGTTCCCTTCAATGGCTGAAATAAAGGAAGACAGATTAGCAAGCTATTATGATATTGATTCAGCGACGATAGATTCTTTCTCAGCGTTTATCTGTGGTTCAGGTGCATATCCTGATGAAATTGCAATCTTCAAGATGAAGACCGCTGATGATGTTAAGACTGCAAAAACTGTTTTAGAAGGCAGAGTTGAAAAGCAGACAACAACCTTCAAAGATTACACACCTGACGAAATGTACAAGATTGATGGCAAAAACATTATTGTAAGTGGAAATTATATTGCTCTTATTATCTGTTCAGATAATGCAGGTGCTACAGATACATTCAACAATATGACAAAGTAAAATAATACTTTAACAAATACAGAAAGCGAGGGAATCTTTATGGCTATAGAATGCGTTGTTATCACACTTATACTACTTGCAATAATCTTTTCCTTTGCACATGCAAACAGAATCAGATGGGTCGTTGCAACAGTACCGATAGCAATATTGCCTTGTGCAAACAGTCTTGCAAGTGTTATTTATACACAGTTTATCGGTATTGAAATGCCTAAAGAAGTAGCGATTGCCGTTATACTTATCGCGGCAATGGTTTCATGTATCTGGATAGGAATTGCATCTACAATGCTTCATACAAAGCGAATGAAATTCCCTTATATCGTTGTTGGATTTTTATTCAATATTGTTCTTGGTTTGATTCTTGTTAACCATTATTTTAATTTGGTAATTTAAATTATAAAGGAACTGTAAAAACAGTTCCTTTCAGCGTGTAGACAAAGTCTTTGTCTACACGCTGGCAG
>JAZSHW010000067.1:0-17838 GCA_045533495.1 Ruminiclostridium sp.
TTCCGGGAGAAGAGGAGGATGTCATACATCTGATACCTGAACCTGCACAGCCATAAACCATGTTGATAGCCGCAACTTCACTTTCAGCCTGTAAGAATACACCGCCAACCTTGGGCATTCTCTTTGATAAGTATGCTGAGATTTCTGTCTGAGGAGTGATAGGATAGCCGAAGAAGCACTTACAGCCTGCTCTGATGGCAGCTTCTGCTAACGCTTCGTTACCTTTCATTAAGCTCTTTTCTGCCATTAGTTGTCACCTCCTATTGTAATTGCACAATCGGGACACATAACTGCACATAATGCACAGCCGATGCAAGCGTCATCGTCCACGCATACTGCTGTATAATAGCCCTTTTTGTTCAGTTTTTCCGTCTGCAGTTCCACAATCTTCTTGGGGCAGGATGTGGTGCAAAGTCCACAACCCTTGCAGCGGTCAAAGTCAACCTTCATTTTAGCCATTGTTCTGACCTGTCCTTTCATAATTTAAGTCTTTCCGTGTTATCGGAAAACATTTGATTTGCAAAATTTATATTAACCTTTACGGTTAAAATCGAAATTAACCTTCAAACTCTTCCCAGAGCTTCTTTACATATACCTCTACCGGATATGCCTTTTCTACACCCTCTGAAAATTCCTTTTTACAGCAATTTGCTACAAGAGGAAGTCCTGCCGCCTTTGCAACTTCATTTGCATAGGAGATTGAATTTCTGATAGTGTCAGCATCCGTTTCGTTTCCTAAATTGGAATTATTGATAATGCCGCCGCATTTCATACCCGAAGAATATTCGATATCCTTCATAAGCTGTAATGCTTCATAAGGCTCTTTTGTGAGATATCTGTAGCAGTTTATTACGTAAAGCATCGTGGTATCGTGATTTTTAAATACAGGTAGATATCTGCCGAGTGCTTTTGCACCCTCATCGTCACCACCTACATCTATTATGATGTAACCCTCTTTATCTGCAATACTGCGGATATCAAAGTTAAGAGCAGGTATGTCAAGGTTTGAGTTTGCATACATCGGTACAGTAAGAGTCACATTGTGGCTTTTAAAAAGCTCTTCAAAATCTGCTGTACGGAAATAAGGATTTACGATATCAAGGTCTACAACCGTTACCTTTTCGCCTCTTGACGCAAGCTCTAAAGCCATATTGACGGAAATGTTTGTTTTTCCTGAGCCGTAATGACCCGTTACTATAGTAACTTTTGAATAATCCATCTTTACTGTCCTTGAAATAAAAAGTAAAAGTGCTATATCTAAATATAGCACTTTACATTATACCATTTTTTTGACGATTTGTAAATACTTTAACACTACAAATTACTACAGTAAAATGAGGTTTTTTTGTGTATTTTATTCGATATTATCGCCATTTTCGGAAGAATTTACATCTTCTTCAGCTTCTGTTACTTCTTCAGTAGCTTCTGAAACTACCGCATCAGCTTCAATAAGCTCTCCGCTCATCAGTTTGTAGAAGTCGTCGCCGTCGATCTTTTCGTGCTTGATAAGGTATTCAGCAACCTTGATAAGCTGATCCTGATGATCTGTGAGTATCTTCTTACATTCGTCATAAGCTTCTGTGATGATTCTCTTTACTTCACTGTCAATGAGGTTTAATGTTTCCTCGCTGTACTGTGCTGTATGACCGTAATCTCTGCCAAGGAATACCTCGCTCTGATCACCGCCGTATAGTACAGGTCCAAGCTTTTCTGAGAAGCCGTACTGTGTAACCATTGCTCTTGCACGCTTTGTAGCCTGTTGGATATCTCCGCTTGCACCTGTGCATACATCCTCAAAGCTGATGCTTTCAGCAACACGACCACCCATAGTCATTACTATGTTCTGATACATCTTGCCCTTTGTAACGTGGTTATCGTCATTGTCGGGACGGCACACTGTAAGACCTGCCGCCTGACCTCTCTGTATAGTTGTAACCTGGTGAACTCTTTCACATTCAGGCAGATAGTATGCCGCAACTGCATGGCCTGCCTCGTGATATGCTGTGATCTTTCTGTCACGGTCTGTAACGATGTGTGACTTCTTTTCAGGACCTGCAATAACCTTTAAGGTTGCTTCTTCAATATCAGTTTCTGTGATAGCGTGTCTGTTTTCACGAGCCGCAAGTAAAGCCGCTTCGTTAAGAAGGTTTTCAAGATCTGCACCTGTAAAATACTGAGTTGTTTTAGCAATTACATTAAGATCAACATCGGGAGCTAAAGGCTTGTTTCTTGCGTGTACCTTTAAGATTTCCTCTCTGCCCTTTACATCGGGATAGTTTACCATAATTTCACGGTCAAATCTGCCGGGACGAAGTAAAGCAGGGTCAAGGATATCTCTTCTGTTTGTAGCCGCCATAACAATAATACCCTGATTATCGCCGAAACCGTCCATTTCAACGAGCAACTGGTTCAATGTCTGTTCACGTTCGTCGTGACCACGGCCAAGACCTGTACCTCTCTGTCTGCCGACAGCGTCAATTTCGTCTATGAATATAATAGAAGGTGTGTTCTTTTTAGCCTGATCGAAAAGATCTCTTACACGGGAAGCACCAACGCCGACAAACATTTCAACGAAGTCAGAACCGCTTATTGAGAAGAAGGGGACATTTGCCTCACCTGCAACAGCCTTTGCAAGTAAGGTCTTACCTGTACCGGGAGGGCCGATAAGCAGTACGCCCTTGGGAATTCTTGCACCTAAGGTCTGATACTTTTTGGGATTTTTCATATAATCCACAATTTCTTCAAGCTCCTGCTTTTCCTCATCAGCACCTGCAACATCCTTGAAGGTAATCTTCTTGCCGTTTGACGGCTGGTTTCTGGTATTTGCCTTTGAGAACTGTGACATCTTTCCGCCACCGCCCGCCTGACGCATAATAACGAAGGTAAAGCCTATCATTAATGCAATCATTAAAAGGTAGGGAAGGAAGCTGAGCAGGAAGGAATTATCGGAGATAGGGTAGAAGTCCTCGATAAGAGTAGCACCGGGGTTCTTCTCGTTATAATTTTTTCTGTATTCAAGTGTATCCTGTAAGAACAGGTTTACATTAGGTACAGTATATTTTTCCTGTTTGCCATCCTTTGTCTTGTAGATAAGCTCGCCTGAGCCTAAATCAAGAGTATATTCGGTAACATTGTAATTATCAAACTGGGAGATAACATCCGAATATCTTTTTGGAACTGCTCCGGGCGTTGACATTCTGAGCATTGTAACCATACCTATGACAAGCAGTAAAATTACCGCAACATAGATAAATACGCCCTTGAATTTGTTATTGCTATGATTCATACTTTGGTTGTTTCCTTTCGTCTGTTTAAGTGTTCTTCACATTTATACCAAAAGCTTGTTAAATAGCTTCTTCTTTAATAACACCTATGTAAGGAAGATTTCTGTATTTCTGTGAGTAGTCAAGACCATAGCCTACTACGAATACATTATCTACTTCAAAGCCTACGTACTGTGCTTTGACTTCCTCTGATTTTTCAATCTTCTTATCGAGTAATGTGCATATACTTATGCTTTTCGGGTTTCTTTTTGCAAGCTCTCTTTTGATGAAAGCGAGTGTCTTTCCTGTATCAAGGATATCCTCAACAAGTATAATGTTTTTTCCCTCAATATTCTCGGACAGATCCTTAGTGATTGTAAGCTCCTTTGATATCGTACCGTCATAGGATTTTACGCCCATAAAATCAACCTTGCAGTCAAGATCAATGTTTCTCATTACATCTGCAAAGAACAGTATAGAGCCTCTTAAAATACCTACAAGCAGTATTTCCTCACCTTTAAAATCCTTTGTAATCTGTTCGCCGATCTCTTTTGATCTCTTGATAAGCTGTTCCTCGGAAAAGATTATTTCTTTTATATCCTTATGCATTTTTTCTTCCTTATCATATCATAATTTGTTTTTATGAATTAAATATAAATAAACAGAAAATATTTCACAGGTTTTCGGATTAGTCCAATATAGTATATCATAAATCAGTTTTAATTGCAACTAAAAACGGTTTAATTTCAGATTATATTTACCATATCAACATACTTTCTGTCAGTTTCTCCTGAATTTTTCTGTATCTGTAACAACAGACAGATATTTTTTTCGTATCTGTACAAATTTATACTGGCACGGGTTTATTTTACCCTTTCCATCCCTTATTATTTGTACAGCATTTGAAAGGGCAAGCGACCCTATGGGAATATCATTCTCATCAAAGATCATCGCCACCACTCGTCTTAATATACATTCGTCAAGGCTTTGCAACGCCGGGACACTGTATTTTCCGTCTTTTTTGGCGTTTATATGCTCTTTTTTGGCAATATCATCAAGATATCTGTCATCAAGAGCCACTGACTGACTCATTCTGCCGATGGATGCTATAAGCGACGGATTTATTTTTTTTAGCTCAGGGATTATATTTATTCTAAGCTTGTTTCTTGTATAGTCGGTAGAAAGATTTGTACTGTCTGTAACATAGGGTAAAGAATGTTCTTTGCAGAATTCTTCGATATCCTCTCTTGTACAGTCAATAAGCGGTCTTATAATATTATCTCTTTTTGGCGGAATACCGCACATACCCGACAGGGCCGTACCTCTTATAAGATTTATCAGTACCGTTTCACAGTTGTCTGAGGCTGTATGGGCAGTAGCGATAAGTCTGTCTGCTCCAAGCTCTGAAAAGAAATCATATCTTATCTTTCTTGCCACCAGCTCAACACTTTCGTGCTTTGAAACATAGTCCAATACCTTTATATTTTTTACGTAAAGCGGAATATCAAGAAGTCTGCACATTCTTCTTACAAACATCTCATCTCCGTCACTTTCGTCTCCTCGTAAATTGTGGTTTACATGGCAGGCAGAAAGCTCTATCTGAAGCTCATCCTTTAAAAACCACAGCGAATAAAGCAACGCTACGCTGTCAGCACCACCGCTTAAAGCAACGGTTATTTTGCAGGGGCGTTCCTTTATCATATCAAATTTAAGAACAGCGTTTTTAACTTTGTCTTTCATCTTTATGAACATACTCCACATCGGTGAATCTTGTAAACTGTCCGTCCCACATCATATTGATATCTCTTGTTTCACCATGACGGTTTTTAGCAATAATACATTTGCAGGCACGCTGGTCTTCCTTGTCCTTTTCATAGTAGCCGTCTCTGTATAGAAACAGTACGATATCTGCGTCCTGCTCGATAGAACCTGAGTCACGAAGGTCAGAGAGCATAGGGGTCTTATCTTCCTTCTTTTCGGCAGAACGGGCAAGCTGTGAAAGACAGATAACAGGAACGTTAAGCTCCTTAGCTAAGATCTTAAGGTTTCTTGTGATTTCAGAAACCTCGTTTACTCGGTTCAGATCCTTTCTGCCGGATGACATAAGCTGAAGATAGTCGATTACTACAAGGCCTAAATTGTCTATTCTTCTCAGCTTTGCCTTCATTTCATTAACAGTACTTACAGAGCTGTCATCTATATACATATTGAAATTTGACAGAATAGCCGCAGTATCCGCAAGATTCTTCCACTGAGCACTTGTAAGTCTGCCTGTTTTCATAACCTCACTGGGCAGTCTGCCTTCGCTTGATAACATTCTGGTAACAAGCTGTTCCTTTGACATTTCAAGAGAGAAGGTACAAACCGCTTTGCCGGGATGATATTTTGCAGTATTTGATGCAATATTCATTGCAAAGGATGTTTTACCCATACCGGGACGGGCTGCAATAATTATAAGGTCGGATTTATTAAGACCGTAAATATATTTATCGAGAGTAGGGAAGCCTGATTTAAGTCCTTTACCATTCTGTCTTTCAGGGTCAGCGGCAAGTGCCGAAAGGTCATTTAAAATGTCTACGATAACTCCGTTTATCTTTACAAGACCTCTTACCTGATTTTCGTTTCTGATCTCATATACTCGTCTTTCGGCAAGCTCTAAAAGATTAGAGGTGGAAGCACCACTGTCTGCGGATTCGTTTAATATTTCTTCAGCTATTTCAATAAGCTGTCTTCTTGTGTACTTTTCTTCAATTATTTCGATATATCTGTCAATGCTTGAAATACTCGGAACTGATTCCATAAGCTTTACAAGATATACCTTACCTTCTTCGGGAGTGTCAAAGACCGCCTTTTTTGTGCGTTCATCCTTTTTGTTGCAGGCTTCAAGCACCGTTACTATATCAATGGTTTCGCTTGCGGCAAACATCTGTGACATAACGGTGTAGATTTCACTATGTAATTTTATATAGAAATGCTCAGGGTGCAGCTTTGCTGACGCCTTGGGCATATTATTCTGACTATCCAGCAGAATTGCACCAAGCACTGATTGTTCGGCGTCAAGATTATAGGGCTTATTTATACCCGAAAGTTCAAGCTCTGCCACTTATGCCACTTCCTTTTTTTATTATTCTTCAACTACGTTTACGTTAAATTTTGCAACGATACCTGTGAAAAGCTTTGCTTCTGCTTCAAATGTACCAAAGGACTTGATATCTGTTCTTGTGCTTATCTTTCTCTTGTCAACGTCAAAGCCGAATTCCTTCTTGATAAGAGCACTGATATCCTTACCTGTAACAGAGCCGAAGAGCTTTCCGCCCTGACCTGCCTTGGCAGTGATCTTAAGAGTCTTACCGTCAATTGTATCCTTTATCTTCTGAGCGTGAGCCGCTTCAACGTCAAGCTTGTGCTGAGCAGAAGCCTTCTGTCCTTCAAGGTGGTTTAAGTTTTCATTTGTAGCTTCAACTGCAAGCTTTTTCTTTATAAGGCAGTTTCTTGCATAGCTGTCCTTAACTTCCTTTATTTCGCCTTTTTTACCTGTACCGGCAATATCCTGTAATAAAATGATCTTCATTATAAATCTTCCTTTCTTTTATTTGGATGTGTTTTCGTTTGAATTTACTTTTACTATATTGATGTAATAATCATCAATAGCCGCTTTCAGCTGTTCTTCAGCCTGTTTTATATTGTCTACCTTAAGTTGTGTGCCTGCCATTGTCTGATGACCGCCACCGCCTAAAGCCTCCATAATGAGCTGAACGTTAAGTGCACCCATACTTCTTGCACTTATAGACACTTCGTTTGACATAGTCTTGTATAGTACAAAGGATGCGTCTACGTTGTTTATCGTCAGCAGATCGTCTGCCGCCTGAGGAGCTGTTATTCTCATATCCTCTGCATAAAAATCGCAGGGAGCGATAGCACATTTGCGGTATATCTCAGCGTCCGCAACTATCTGTGTCTTTCTCTTATAGCCGTCTATTGAGCTTGCAAAAAGCTTCTTTACTGTAACGGTATCAGCACCAAGCTTTCTTAAGTATGCCGCCGCTTCGAAGGTACGTGCACCTGTTCTCATAATGAAATTCTTTGTGTCAAGCATAATACCTGCAAGCAGACATTCTGCCTGTACAGCTCTCAGCTTTCCTGCTTCTCCGAAATACTGGATAAGCTCTGTTACCATTTCAGATGCTGAAGAAGCGTAAGGCTCGTGATGGAATATTATCGCATTGTCTATATGATTTACCATTCTTCTGTGGTGGTCGATTACTACCACCTTTTCAGCCGCTTCATGCAGTTCTTCGCTTTCGATTATCTGAGGATTATGAGTATCACAGATTATAAGCAGCGAATCTGATGTGATATTTTCAAGGGCCTTTGCAGGAGAAATGAATACAGGATCTTCATTTTCTGTTTCAGGGAACATATCAATAAGATTTTTTGCAAGTGAAGTTTCTACATCGCATACTGCATAAGCTTCCTTGCCAAGATTTCTTATTGCACAGGTAAGACCTACCGATGAACCAACACTGTCAAGATCGCTGTGCTTGTGTCCCATTATGTAGACCTTATCAGAGCCTGCGACTAAATCAAGCAGAGAGTTTGCGATGATTCTTGTCTTAACCTGAGTATGACGCTCAACGCCCTTAGAAACACCACCGTAGAATTCAAAACCGCTTTCTGTTTTGATGGCCGCCTGGTCACCGCCACGGCCTAAAGCCATTTCAAGAGCCTGCTGTGCTAACTGCTCACTTTCACGGAGTGTCTTACCGGTTCTGCCGATACCAATGGAAAGAGAAACCGTAATTCTGTCATCAATTGCTATTTCTCTTGCCTTGTCAAGTATTTCAAATTTGCTTTCAATAAGCTTTGCAATATGTCTTTCTTCAAGCACTGCAATGAATCTGTTTGAGGAGTTCTTTCTCAGTATGCCTGAAGTCTGTGACACGAAATCTTCGAGGAGCTTATCTATCTGTACCGATACGTGAGCTTTTTCACTTTCGAGTGCACCGCTTATAATTTCCTCGTAACCGTCTACCATTATAAGGACTACAACGGGATGAGAGAGCTTTTTCTCAGTCTGCAGAGTCTTGAATTCTGTTATATTTCTGAAGAACAGAAGTGATAACTCGCCCTTTTCGTCTTCGTCAATCTTTCTTGCGTGTATGCTGTAGATGTTTGAGTTGTAGCTTATTGTGATACCGTCTTTTTTGAAAAATTCCTCTACCGAAATATCGGTTATCATGCTTAAAGGGTTGCCGTATTCACAACTGCCCTGAAATTCCTCAGAAAATTTTTCGTTGCACCATACAATATTGCTCTTTGTATCTACAACCACTGCTGACATAGGGAAGGTCTGAACACTTAAATGCTTTTTAGAATCAAGTTCTTCCTCTACTCTTGCATAATACTGAAAGGTCTTTCGTGTAACCTGTATAAGCTTACCTATGGCAAATCCGCCGATAAGCACGATAAAGGGTGCAGACAGCCAGAATATCTTTACATTACAGGTGTAGGTATACACAAGTAATGCGGCAAGAGATACGATGAGAGCGGTGATTGATATTACAAGGCCGCCGTCACGGTAAAAGTTTTTCAAGGCTGTCGCCTCCTTTCAAGATGTCATATTTCCATTATTATAGGAAGTATCATAGGACTTCTCTTTGTCTTCTGATAAATATAATCGCTGAGGTCATCCCTTACAGCTGACTTTATGTTACCCCATTCACGGATGTTTCTGTCAGCACACTTTTTAAAGCTCTTTATTACTACCTGCTTAGCATTGTCTATAAGCTCTTCAGATTCTTTTACATATACAAAGCCTCTTGATATTACGTCAGGGCCCGCTACAACGGTACCGCTTTCACGGTTCATTGTTGCAACAACGATGATAAGGCCGTCCTCTGCAAGATGCTTTCTGTCACGAAGTACCACAGAACCTACATCGCCGACGCCAAGTCCGTCAACAAGCACCTTGCCCGCCTGAACCTGCTCGGTTATCTTCATTTCAATACTGTCTGTAGTAACTACCTGACCCAAATTCAGCAGGAAGATGTTCTCTTCGGGAATACCCATCTGCATAGCAAGGGATTTATGCTTCATAAGATGCTTGAATTCGCCGTGTATCGGAATAAAGAATTTAGGCTTTGTAAGAGCCAGCATCATTTTAAGCTCATCCTGACAAGCGTGGCCTGAAACGTGTACCTCGTACATAGCTTCGTATACAACTTCAGCACCCTGCTTCATAAGCTCGTTTACAAGCTTTCCGACAAACTTTTCGTTGCCTGGGATAGGAGTAGCAGAGATGATGATAAGGTCCTTCGGAGTAATGGATACCTGCCTGTGATCTCCCGAAGACATACGGGAAAGGGCAGACAAGGGTTCGCCCTGGCTTCCTGTTGTGATAATAACCACCTTTTCAGGAGGGTAGCTGTTTACATTTTCAATATCTATAAGCATACCTTCAGGAATTTTTATATAATTCAGTTCCTTTGCGGTATTCATAACATTGAGCATACTTCTTCCCGATACAGCAACCTTTCTGTCCCAGAGCTTTGCACTGTTTATTCCATGCTTTTGTCTGTGAATGTTGCTTGAGAAGGTCGCAACGATGATTCTCTCTCCTTCGCCGCTTGCAAACATACTTCGGATTTTTTTGCCTACCTTACGCTCCGTAGCGGTATAGCCGGGACGCTCAGCGTTTGTACTTTCAGATAAAAGTGCAAGAACACCCTTGTTGCCAAGCTCGCCGAAGCGTGCTAAATCTATGATTCCGCCTTCGATAGGGGTATAGTCCACCTTAAAGTCACCGGTATGCACGATAATACCTGCAGGAGTATGGATAGCCATAGCACAGGCATCGGGAATAGAGTGATTAACTCTGATGAATTCTACTGCCATACAGCCCATCTTTACATTCTGTCTTGGCTCTACCACGTTAAGCTTACAGTCAGCAAGCATACCGTGTTCCTTAAGCTTGCCTTCCACTAAGCCTAAAGTAAGTCTTGTACCGTAAACAGGTACATTAATTTTCTTTAAAAGATAGGGGAGTGCACCGATATGATCCTCGTGACCGTGGGTCAGGATAACACCACGGAACTTTTCTCTGTTCTTTTCAAGATAATTAAAGTCGGGTATAACAAGGTCGACACCAAGCATATCCTCGTCAGGAAAGGCAAGGCCACAGTCTATGATGAACATATCATTTGAGCATTCATAAACATAGAGGTTTTTTCCTATCTCATTTATACCGCCAAGAGCCATAATACGCACAGGTGTTTTCTTCTGTGGTACAGCAGGCTGTGCAGGTGCAGCAACGGCTTTCCTTGCAGCGTTATTTTTTAGCACGGGAGTCCCCTGAGGCTTAGAAGCAGAAGAGATCTTCTTCTGTATTTTTTCTGCGGAATTGTCTGATGAAGTATCGGCAACAGTCTTTTTTCTGTCTGTCAGCTTGAACTGACCGCCGATCTTGCTTATCTTCTTCGTTCCTTTGCTTTTTACGTTCTGCTTTGCTTTACTTTTCTGTTTTGCCTGTTCGGGCGAAGCAAGCAGATTTTTTGAGTCTAATATTCCCATATAATATCCTTTCATTTCTTGGGGCAAAAGTGATTTATGTACAGCTATAGCATATATACGGAATTTTATTCATAGCTTTGGCGAAGTTCATAATACACAAATCCCGTTTCACTTCTGCATTTTTTTCTGATTATATATAGAGCGTATCCGCTGATTTTAAAAAGCAGATATTCGCTTAAAGTACATAAAGATACATAGTATATTTTACCCCAAAATGCCTCCTTTGTCAAGTGAAACAAAAAATAAACCCTATACAAAATTCCGTCTTAGTGAAGATATTATTGACAGATGTACAGCCTTTATTACTTTCACTTACAGACCTTCTGCGGCATATACTACTAAAAAAGACCGATTGCGACATACAGAATGGAGAACCTAAATGAAATATTTTATAATTATGAAATCCTCGACCCTTGCAATGAGAGCTCAGCGTACAGCAAAGGGTATGAAAATAAATACAGTATACACAAAAAGAACTGACAAGCAGGGCTGCCATTTCGGACTCGCTACTGATTACGATGCCGAAAAGCTCTGCAGAATGCTCTCGCTTCATGGTATCGAATGTGTACGGATACAAAGGACAGGTGATAAAAGATGATTTATTTTGACAATGCGGCAACCACCTACCCAAAGCCTTTGACGGTAGTAAGAGCGGCAGAGACTGCTCTGCTTGATTACGGAGCAAATCCGGGAAGAGCAGGACACAGACTTTCTGCCATGACTTCTCTTAAGGTTTACGAAACAAGAGAAAAATGTGCAGAATTTTTCGGAGCAGAAACAGAAAACACCGTTTTCACTCTTAACTGCACTGAGGCACTTAATTTTGCACTTAAAGGAGTAGTAGAAAAGGCAGGCTTCTGTCACGTGATAACTACGGATTTAGAACACAATTCCGTTATCCGTCCGCTTGAAAGACTTGCTCTTCAGCGTAAGATATCATATAGCATCGCAGATTCTGGGGATAGTGACGAAGAGCTTATACGAGCAGTAACTTCACTTATCAGAAAAAATACAAAGGTTATAATTATGACCGCAGGATGTAATGTAAACGGCAGAATTACTCCCATAAAAAATATAGCTTCTATTGCTAAAAGATACGGTATCTGCTTTATAGTAGATATGGCTCAGACGGCAGGAATATTACCTCTCACTCTCAGGGATGGTATAAATATTATATGTGCTCCGGGTCATAAGGGACTATACGGCCCTATGGGTACAGGAATACTTTGTACAGATGGCAGATATCCGCTTTCTTCACTTATAGAAGGCGGGACGGGCAGCAACAGTCTTGAAATAAACCAGCCCGCTTTTCTTCCTGATATGCTCGAAAGCGGAACTATAAATACTTCAGGTGTAATAGCTCTTTCAAAGGGTATAGATTTTATAAAAGCAAAGGGTATAGATAACATCCGCCATCACGAGAATATGCTGTGTGATATGTTTATAAAAGGTGTGTCACGACTTTCTGATATTGTTATATACCGCAGTGAAAATCAAAGCTACCTTCCTGTTGTGGCTTTCAATGTAAAAGGAAGAGATTCTTCTGAAGTTGCCCAGTATCTTTCTGATAAAGGAATATATTTAAGAGCAGGATTTCATTGTAACTTCCTCGCTCACAGAAAACTTGGCACAGATAAAAGCGGAGCATTACGTTTTGCACCTTCTGTATTCAATACAAGGAACGATGTCATAAGATTTGTAAAAATTCTATCAGAATACAGATAATAAATAAAATTTTAATGTAAAATTAAGTTTACAAAGCTGTAATTCTATGGTATAATCGGATTAGTTACTTTTAGGAGACTGTGTATATGAATATGTTCGCTTTAAAAAGGAATATATCACGGGTTATAGCGGTAGTATCTGTTATAGCCCTCACTTTCGTATGTACAGCCTGTAATTTTGAAATAATCCGTGTAGATGATAAAACAAGCAACGTAGTTTCCGACACATCGGATAGCAACGATGTGATACCGCCGTCTGACGATGTAACGATACCGCCTGCACTTGAACCTCCCGAAACAGAGCAGTTAGTCCCACCTGATGACGAAGAATATGTAGAGGCGGTGAATAAAGCTTTTACATCTTCGGAGCTTTTAGAAATTAACCCTCAGGCTATGACAGAGTTTCCCGATGTCAAGATAGCGTCAAGCCTTGTCAATAATACAGAGCTTGAAATTCCGAAAGAAGTGGAAAAGCTGATTCTGAATTACCATACTGACAGATATGCGTCTCTTGGCGGACTGAAGTTTATTTCGACTTCTCAGTATTTTGATACCAGCACAATACGAGGAAAGCTGTATTCTGTTTTTAACGATACAGTCATCGAATATCTTATATTTGTACGTAAAAACAGAACCGCCGACCTTTCCTATAAAAAGGCAATGTTCCGCATTACCGTAAACGAAGCGGAAGAAACCGACAAAGGCTATAAGCTGACATATATGATAAATGACGCTATAAGCTTTGCCTTTTCTGATGTTACCTCTTACTCAGCCTATATGGAGGCAGAAGTTGTAATAGAAAAGAGCAAGGACGGAGCTTATCGCTTTATTCAGTATGCTGAAGACACCGATGTAAATCTTCTTTTTGAAGAGCAGGTGATGACCTATCTCGGCTATGATTATGAGGAGCATTATCTTAAGGATATGACGATACCCTCATCCTTGCAAAGCAACCGTATGATGCTTTCCCTTTTAAAAAAGCAGAAATATCTCGCAAATAATGATATAGAGCTTCAGAAAAAGATATTGCAGCAGGTGAACAAAAACCCGGGAATGCTTAACCTTACATCATCGGCAAAAAATAAATATGATGCAGAAAAGGCGGTAGCCTATTCTTATGAATGGGCAGGCAGAACGGAAATTATCCGCAATCCTTATTATTCCGATTACTCAATTTATGGTGGTAACTGTCAGAACTATGTTTCTCAGTGCCTTTTGGCAGGCGGTATACCAATGGACATTGAAGGAAGCTATGAGCAACAATGGAAATGGTATTCCGATTATTTAAATCACTCCCAGACCGCCTGGGGAAGAGTACCCTCCTGGGCAGGCACAGAAGCGTTTTACGAATATACTAAATCAAATACCGGCAACGGACTTGTGGCGAAAAACACAAAATACATCTACACTGCAAAACCCGGAGATGTTATGCAGTATGTGGTGGATAACTGGGCAAGCCACAGTGTTATAGTTTCAAAGGTGATTTATGACGATGAAGGAAAAATCGTAGAAATACTCGTAAACAGCAATACAACAGACCACATTGATTTCCCCCTTACTGCCTATGGATACACGAATATCAGACTTATCCGTATAGAAGGGTATAACTGATAATAAAAAGACTGTAAGCTATTTATGAACTTACAGTCTTTTTTTTATTTTACATGTACATCAAGCTGTCTGTATGGTATTTCAATACCGTTTTCATCAAATGCATCCTTTACCTGTGCGGTGATATCATAGTATACATCCCAGTAATCATCACTATTTACCCAGGGCTTGCAGACAATATCAAGAGAGCTTTCCGACTGAGAAAATAGCCTTACTGTAGCCTCAGGTTCTTTCAGCACCTTTTTATGTCTGCTTATTATATCGGTAATGATCTGTTCAGCCCTTTTATAATCATTGTCATAGGATATCTGAAAGGTCATATCTACTCTTCTTGTCTTTTTGAGAGTATAGTTTATGATCTTTGAAGCCACTATCTGACCATTAGGAATAAATATCGTCTTGTTATCAGGAGTAAGTATTCTTGTATACCAGATGCTGATAAGCTCTACTGTGCCCTCGGCACTGTCTATCATAACATAGTCACCTATTGCAAAGGGTTTTGTGATAAGGATATTGAATCCTCCTGCCACGTTGGAAAGACTGTCCTTTAAGGCAAGTCCGATAGTAACACCCGCAGTACCTATTACTGCAATCATGGATGACATCGGTACACCGAGCACCGCAAGCACGATTGTCACTACCAGTACATAAAGCAGTATCTTTACAAGTGAGTAGGAAAAGCGTGATACCGTTTTATCTATGTAGCCTTTCTCAAAACCTTTCTGCATTATTCGTAATATCAGTTTTGATATTATAAGTCCCACTATAAGAATAATTACAGCGGTAATGATAGATGGAATAGCATCAACAAAATTTTGCCCGAGTGTTCCGAAAAAATCCTTGAAAGTTATGTCTGTACTCTCGCCGACTACAGGAGCATTTTCCGTCAGCACTTTTATAAACAGATTTTCAGTCATTTGTTTCCTTACCTTTGTTCTTTATTTCAGGGTATAATAACCACTTGTGGTTATTATACATTTATTTCAAACGTCCTCGCAGATACGCAAATCAAAGATTTGCTTCCTGCGTATCGGACGGTTATACCATAACCTTACGGTTATGGTATAACAGGCTCGCTGTCTGTATTTCTTTCTGTTTTTTCTGTAGCCTGCAAGGTTATTTTATATTCTCCCGTTACCCAGCATTTCACGTTTGAACCTCTTACAATGAATTCGGGAGTAACATCCTTAAGACCCTCTGTAAGAGTTGTACCCATAAGGTCTATTGTTGCATAGATGTCTTTTGATGCAAGGGCTGAAATTTCAGATTCAGGCCCTGTAACATTTACAGAGATCTCATTTGTAAGAACTTCTACATCAAAGTTTTCAGGAGCATTTACAATTCTGATATTTTCCTTCTGTACCGTAAAGTTCAGGAAGGTATATTCATCGGCATTTTCAAAGGTTACCATTGCATAGCTGTTGCCGCTTACATTCTTGAATCCTTCGGGGAGGGTTATAGGTAACGTAACCTTCTGCAGATACTTTGTTGTAAGCTGACTTAAGTCGATTATACCTACTTCAAACTTTTCCTGTGCGTCAACTGAATCGTCAGGAGAAGAAATAGTAAGTGTTTCGGGATAAATGCTGTACTTAAGACTGCTTAAATCGAAGTTCGCAGGAACATTGGTAAACTGCACTGTAAGAGGCAGAGTCTTTTGCTTGAATAATGTTATATCTACAGTAAAGCTGGTGTTATCAGCCTTTATATCGGGATTTTCAACAGGCTTGCCGTTGGCATTCAGCATCACTACCTGACCCTTTGTGCTTATAGAGGTGTTTGTTTCGCCTGCAAAGTTAGAGCGTATTTCCACCTTCTTGATAGCTTCGATGTCAGCTGCATCACCTGTAAGAGTGATGGTAGCGGGATTTACAGTAATACTGTCTATCTTCATATTTTCAGCAGCAGTAACATCATCCGCAGTAACTATCATACTGCCGTCAGTTATGCTGAAGGTCTTGGAGATTATCTTTTCTACCTTTATTTTTACCGTGATATTGTCACCGATAACCTTGCAGTTTACATTGCTTTTTGGTGTTACAATGACATTTACAACATACTCGCCTACCCCGGTTACTCCTGAAAGGTCAAGAGTTGCGGTAAAGTCCTCTGCACTTAAATTACCGATATCGTATCTCTTACCGCTTATTCTTGCGGATACAACATCCTCATAGCCTTCTGCTATACTCAGATTGTTTTCTGTCATATATTCGGTAGGGGAGGCGGATACCTTGATATCGCTTATATGTGATGAGATATCAGGGAATATCTGCATTGAAATTGCAAACCAGGCGATTATTGCAACTAAAAGTGCAATTATAATGTTCTTAAGCTCCTTAACAAAATTGTTAAGAGTTCTCTTTAAAAATTTACCCATTAATCAGTCGCCCCCTTATCATTTTTTTCCGTAGGAGCGTTCTTCTTTGCTTTTTTCTTTTTCTTATCCCTTTTCTTGCCTTCAGGCTTTTCGGGGATAAGTCTTTCGGTCAGTAACTTGCGAAGTGTATCCTTTGTGTAAAAACGGGTTAGACTGCCGTTTTCTGCAATTGAGATAGTACCCGTTTCCTCAGAAACGATAATTACAACCGAATCCGATACCTCGCTCATACCAATGGCGGCTCTGTGTCGTGAACCGAGAGCTTTTGAAATAAGCTCCTCCTTCTGAGGCTTCGGCAAAAAGCATCCTGCCGCATATATCTTACTGTCACGGATGATCATAGCACCATCGTGCAAAGGGGTGTTCGGGAAGAATATGTTGCCTATCATTTCTGTACTTGGTACAGCGTTCAGAATAGTACCTGTGTCTATCTGTTCGCCAAGCTTTGTTTCTCTTTCAAATACGATAAGTGCTCCCGTTGCAGTCTGAGAAAGCTGTTCACAGGCTGAGCATACCGCTTCTATGCAGTTTACAACATCTGTATTTGTGGAGTCGTTTCTGTTATCAAAACCAAGTGCGATGCCCTTTACCTTTGTTCTGCCCACACGCTCTAAGATTCGGCGTAATTCAGGCTGGAACACGATAAGTATAGCTACGATACCCACATTTATGAAGGTCTCCATAATAACGCCCATTGCTTTGAGCTGCAACTGATTTACCACAAAGAAAAGCACAACAATAACAACGATACCTTTTACAAGCTGTACCGCTCTTGTTTCCTTTACGATCTTTATGCCTTTGTATATAAGATAAGCAAGCAACAGTATGTCAATATAGTCGATGATGCCCATCGTACGCCATACGCTGATGAGATTTTCCCATATATCCGTCAGATACTGTATCACAGACAGACCTCCTTTTTATATTACTCCATAACTAATTATATTGTACCATTTATGAGGCGGGATTTCAATAGTTAAATATCAAAAAAATGTGATTTTTTACGGAAATTTAGGTGAGAAAAACGCTGTGCCATCTGACACAGCGTTCAGCGTGTAGACAAAGTCTTTGTCTACACGCTGGCAGACGAAGAAAAACGCACGCAGGCGAGGAAACCGCCCCGACAGGCGTACAGGTGGTACGTTGAGGGGCGGTTGACGAAGTAAGCAAAAATGCTTTAGGGGAGCCGAAAACGGCTCCCCTAAACTTTATGTATTGCTATTTTTGTATATCTGTAATTTTACTGCAAAATTTTGTGTATTTTTGCGGTGCGTGAGTTTGTCTTCAGTCTGAA
>JAZSHW010000028.1:0-7499 GCA_045533495.1 Ruminiclostridium sp.
GTAGTAGTTGTTGTAGTTGTTGTAGCAGATGTAGATGTAGATGTAGTAGTTGTTTCAGGTGCTGAAGTTTCTGCATCGGATGAATTTTCCGATGATGTTCCCTCATCGCTTGATGTACCGCTTGAGGTCACACTTTCCGGTGACGGAAGCTGTACCTGCTGATTTGAGCAGGAAGTCAGCAATAACGCTGACAGTAAAACTAACGCTAAAATTTTTTTCTTCATAAAATACCTTTCTAAACTAAAGGGGTTACTTCCAATTACAATAATTATATCACTTGTAAACGTGTAAAGTCAATAGAGTTTAAGGCGATGTCCTTTTTGTTATAAAAACACCTGCATCCGACAGATGCAGGTGTCAGTTTTATGCTATTGTTTATTCTATATCCGCAAATTCAGCGTGAAGCTTTTCAACCTTGTCACGCATTGCAACAAACGTATCGGCGACAACGGGATCAAAGGCGTCACCGCTACCGCTTCTGATTATATCAAAGCACTTATCAAGCGGCATTGCATCACGATAACAACGCTTTTCTGAGACTGCATCGAATACATCAGCTACCGCCATAATTCTTGCACAAAGCGGGATTTTTTCTCCTGTAAGGCCATCGGGATATCCCTTGCCATTCCACTTTTCGTGATGATATCGGGCAACCTCAAAGGCCATCTGCTGAAAGTCTTCATTGCCAAGATTCTTATACGCTTCCTGAATTATCTGTCCACCCTTTATAGCGTGCAGCTTCATTTTAAGATATTCATCATCATCAAGCATTCCGGGTTTCTGGAGTATCGCATCAGGTACCGATATCTTTCCTATATCGTGCATAGGAGCAGCCTTTAAAAGGCTGTCAATATAGTCCTTTGTAAGTACATTTGAATAAAGTCCCTTAGAGGCCATTTCTTCAGCAATGAGTTTTACGTAAGCACTTGTACGCTTTACGTGACCACCGGTATTATCATCACGGTTTTCAATAAGATTTGCAAAGCCCATTATCATCTCGTCATGATAACGAGAAACCTCTCTTAAAGCAGGGTCTTCCTGATTCATATAGATACCAAGAATTATTACTGTAACACCGATACTTGAAACGGATACATCCTGAATGAATATCTGTATCACCGTAACTAAGGTAAGAACGAAAAGAAATGTGAAGACACTGGTGCGTTTGTTATTTTCTATGTATCTCCAGCTTCTGATAAACGTGCCTATTGCGAACACAATGTAAAGTCCCGCCATAATAAAGCAGTTATATACCGATATCTGCATATTGACAGCAAATTCTGATATCCATATTGTAAGAATATTAAGTACAACCAGAATAATATTTATAACAATCGGGATAAATATCACTATCTTTGCAAATAAGGATTTCGGCAATGAGCCTGTAATGTGAAGCATATACAGAAACAGCACAAAGATAACTCCGTCAAAACAGACAAGAAATATCATCTGAAATACGCTGATAATATCCGTTGACACAATGTCAGAATAGGATTTAAGCACAGTATGCAAGCCGTCAAATATGATGGTTATTGTACCGACAGCGAGCAACTCATCAAAAAACGTATCCTGAAGCTTTCTTTTGTACTTTCTTAAGTCCCGGTAGTATATCATAGTGATGTAAAGAAGTATCACTAAACACCCTACCTGCAGTAAACAACTACTTGCCATAAAACTCCTCCGTATATGCGGATTTAATTGCTATCTGAAACGATATTTGAAAGCCATACACCCTTTTTAACGAGTATAAGACCTATAATGCACTTGATTATTTCCAGTCCTTGTCCGACAAAGTAAAGCCACATTATCGGAAGTGTTGTAAAGTGTGCTAAAACTGCAACCGCCGGAACTACTATTCCCCAGGAAAAAACACAGTCAAAAAGGAAGGTTATGAGCGTTTTTCCTCCCGAACGGATGGTAAAATATGTTGCGTGGAGCGTGCCGTGTACCGGCATAAGCACAGCACTGATTATAATAAACATTGTAGCAAGGGAACGTACATTGTCAGAAGTATTGTATGCAAGCGGGAAAAGTCCCGAAAATGCCGCCATTACAGCACCGACAACAACACACATACCACCTGAGAACATAATAAGCTTTGGTGCCGCTTTTTTTGCCTGTTCCATCTCACCTGCACCAAGTAACTGTCCTATTACAACAGAAACACCTGCTCCAAAGGATATAAACATTACGTTGAACAGATTTATAACTGTATTTGCTATATTAAGGCCTGCAACGACATCAATGCCTCTCATAGAGTAAAGCTGAACAAGCATTGATACACCTGCACCCCACAGACATTCGTTTGCGGTAAGGGGAATAAGACCCTTTATCGTTATTCTGCCCGCAAGCTTTTTTGGTACTTTCAAGGTACGGTATATTCCCTTTATAAAACCAAGCTTTTTACTGTTAAGATGTGACCAGAAAATAACTATGCCTGCCTGCACAAACCTTGAAATGACAGTGGCTATTGCCGCACCCTCTACTCCAAGCCTCGGGAAACCGAAGTTTCCGAAAATAAGCAGATAGTTCAGCACCATATTTGTGAATACCGCCACAACACCTGCTACCATCGGAACAGTGGCAATTCCGCCCTCGCGAAGAGTACCTGAATATGCCTGTTCTATTGTAAATGGGACAAGTCCTATCAGCATTATCCACATATACTGCTTTGCAAACCTGAAGGTAAGCTCTAAATCTATACCCTCCTCCGCTGTATGCAGATACGCTGTTATCAGATTATCACCAAGCAGTGAATATATCAGTATACCTATACCTATTATTGCAATTGAGGCTATTGTTTTATAACGGAAAGTGCTTTTTACACCCTCCACATCATTTTTTCCGAAAAACTGTGCCCCGAATATACCTGCACCTGATAACGCACCGAATACTGTCAGATTGAAGACGAAAAAGAGCTGGTTTACAATAGCAACACCTGACATCTGCTCTGTTCCGACCTGCCCTACCATTATATTATCTATGAGGGCAACAAGGTTTGTTATAAGATTCTGTATCATTACAGGGACAGCTATAAGCAGAGTTCTTTTAAAGAATCTGCCGCTGTTGATTGTTTTTTCCATATTTGTCCTTACTTTTCTACACTTTTGTTGTTTTTTATATATATAATAATTTTACCATTTTTTTATATCTATGTCAATAGAACGGCGATCGTTAAAGAATAAACAAAAGATCCCTGCACTATGGCAGGGATCATGTATATCAGTCTCCTGTGGAGTCACGCAGTACAAGGCTGTGTGACAGGGTGTAAAGGTTGTGATCAGGATTTGTCGCTTTCATATTTTCGATAAGCTTTTCAATTACAAGCTTGCCCTGAGCGTAACAAGGCTGTTCTACTGTTGATAAATGAGGTACAAACATATGTGAATAAGCGATATTATCAAAGCCCATAAACATAAGATCCTTGCCTATTCTGTAGCCCTTTGAAAGTGCATAATTCATAGCACCTATAGCAATCATATCAGAAATAGAGAAGATAGCTGTAGGAGGGCTGGGGAGATTCATAAGGTATTCACAGCCTCTCATACCCTGCTCAGTTTCATAACTACCGAAATAAACATATTCTTCGTTATAAGGAATATCGTTATCCTTAAGTGCCAGCTTGTAGCCTATCTCACGGTCGATACTTGACTGGCTTCTCTGAAGGGTTGTGATAAGACCGATTTTTCTGTGTCCTTTTCTGATAAGGTAATTTACCGCATCTCTTCCTGCCTTGACGTTATCGATTGTAACAGTAAGCACATTACAGTTATCAAGTCTTTCAAGGCACATTGCGATATTATGCTTTTCGCCAAGTGCATTTATTGTGTTGGCGTCAAGCTTCGGACCTAAAAGCACCGCACCGTCAACCGCTCTTGAAAAGAGCATACCAAGCAGATGCATTTCGTGATTGGGATCATTCTGGGTGGTGGCAATAAGTACATCGTAACCCTGAGCGTAAGCAGCCGCCTCCATACCTCTTATTACATCGGAATAAAAGCTCTGTTCTGTAGACGCAATAATAGCAAGTATTCTTCTGGTTTCGCTCTTTCTTAAATCTCTGCCTAAGAAATTAGGACTGTAGCCAAGATTTTCAACTGCCGCATTTACTGCTCTTATTGCTTCATCAGATACGTTTGACTTTTTATTAAGCACACGTGATACTGTTGCAACAGAAACATTTGCAGCTTTGGCAACATCCTTTATAGTAACACTCATTATTGACCCCCCAATTCAGTCTTAATACCTATTATAGTATAATTATACTAAATTATGAAAACCTTTTCAATGTGACAAATAGACAAAATTCACTTTTAAATTTTATATAATCTTACCATTTGACACAAGAATCGTAATTTAAGTAATATTTATATAATTTACTCTGTATTTTTAAGCTACACAGCCGAAATAAGCTGATTTGTTTAATTTTAACTTATAAAATATAAAATTTATTTTGTTTTTGTGTAAATAAGTACTTTACAAATCCTTCTGTTTAGGTTACAATATACTGTAGGGGGTCTTTAAGGTTATTACTTAAAGACAAATAAAAGAGGAAAGAAGTTAATTACAGATGAAAAAGAAAAGCGTAACTATGAGCGATATCGCAAAGTCAATGGATATCAGTACAGTTACTGTATCAAAGGCACTTGGCGATAAGGACGGAGTAAGCGAAGAACTCAGAGAAAAGATCAAGCAGAAGGCCAATGAAATGGGCTACCGCTTCAGCTATGCATCAAAGGCAGCTAAAGAAGGCTTTACATTTAATATAAGCATAGTTGTAGCAAAACATTTTATAAGTGACGCCAGTGCTTTTTACTGGGTAATGTACCGTCACATTGTAGAGCTTTTACAAAAGCAGAATTACTATGGCATACTTGATGTTATAACAGAAAAGGATGTAAAGGAAAAGAATATCCCAAATTCTGTTGCAGATAAAAAGGTTGATGGTATAATCGTACTCGGACAGTTTGAGGATGATTATGTAAAGGAACTGTCTGATCTTAACATCCCTGTGGTATTCCTTGATTTCTACAGCAGTGACAATCGTACAGATACCATTTTATCAGACAGCTTCTTCGGCTCGTATATGCTGACAAATCACCTTATTGCTAACGGTCACAAAAACATCGGTTTCTTAGGCTCGATAAATTCTACCTCGAGTATTCAGGACAGATATTTAGGCTACTATAAGGCACTTCTTGAAAAGAATATCCCTTTAAGAAGTGACTGGATCATTGAAGACAGAGGAACGGATGGAACAGGATATGCCTCCTATGCCCTCCCCGCAGAAATGCCTACAGCCTTTGTCTGCAACTGTGACGAGGCGGCGTATATTCTTTTAAACCAGCTTAAGAACGAAGGTTACAACGTGCCCGATGACATCTCTGTAGTAGGTTATGATAACCACATATATTCAACTATAGCAAATCCGAGAATCACAACTATTGATGTTGACAGTAAGAGAATGTCGGCAGAGGCTGTTGAAACTATTATAAAGAAGATCCGTGACAAGAATTACTCCCGTGGCAGAACCTTAGTCACAGGCAAGATAATTTTCAGAGACAGCGTAAAAGCGATAAAGAAATGAAGATAATAGATACTCACGCACATTATGATGCAGACTGGTTTGATGAGGACAGATACGAGCTTATCGAAAGAATTCTGTCCGACAATGTTCTCGCATTCATAAATATCGGTTGCGACATAGAAAGCAGTAATTTTTCCGCTGACCTATCTGAAAAATATGATAATGTATTTGCCACAGTAGGTATTCATCCCGAAATGGCATCCGACATAGAAGACGGATACATTGAAAAGCTGAAAAACCTTTGCAAAAGGAAGAAAGTTGTAGCTATAGGAGAGATAGGACTGGACTATCACTATGAGGGCTATGACAGAGAAAAACAGATAGTGCTTTTTAAAAATCAGATATTACTCGCAAAGGAACTTCAGATGCCGATAGTCATACATTCCCGTGACGCCACAGAGGATACTATGAATATTCTCCGTGAGCTAAGACCTGAAAAGGCGGTTATGCATTGTTATTCAGGCAGTGCTGAAACAGCCGCAGAGCTTGTTAAAATGGGAATTATGATCAGCTTTACGGGTGTGCTTACCTTTAAGAACTCTAAAAAAGCGGTAAAGGCATGCGAAGAAATCCCGATAGAAATGCTTATGCTCGAAACTGACAGTCCCTATATGGCACCCAACGGCTACAGAGGACAGCGTTGCGACAGCTCAATGACTCACGTCACTGCAGAAAAATTAGCAGAGATAAAAGGTATAACAAAGGATGACGCTATAAAAATCTGCAACAACAACGCAATCAGATTTTTCGGTCTTGATATCAAAGCTTGATTTAATTACCGATATATGCTAAAATAACAGATAACGGCTATGCCACAATAAATACAAAAAGGAAAGGTTTTTATTATAATGGAATCTGACGCCCGAAAACCGAGTAAAGTAACGAGAGCGTTACTCTACCCATTTATACTGCTGAACAAAGGACTTGACAAGATGCTTTCAAAGGCTCTTGGCGAAGGCTATTACGGAAAGGATAATGTTACTCAGGACAATATTATGTCAATGGTCGATGCAGGCAACGAGTACGGAAGCCTCGAAGATGAATCAGCCCAGATGATAAACAATGTTTTTGAGTTCGGCGATATGGTAGCTTCTGACGTTATGACGCACAGAACAAATATTGTAGGTGTGGAAATAGATTCTCCTCTTGAAGATATCGTCTACATCGCACTTGAAAAGGGTTTCTCACGTATACCCATATATAAAGAAAATATCGATGCTATCATCGGTATAGTTATTGTAAAGGATCTGCTTTGTCTTGTGGGAAATAAAAACAAGGATAATCTGAAAATAAAAGATTTTCTGCGTGATGTAGTTTATGTTCCGGAATCCTGTTCCTGCTCTGACGCCTTTAAATTCCTGACCAATCTTAAAACCGGTATGGGTGTGGTAGTTGATGAATACGGCGGTACAGCAGGTATCATCACCCTCGAAGATATCATTGAATCTATAATGGGTGATATTGAGGACGAATATGACGAAGAGATAGAACTTATCATCCCACGAAACGGCGGTGCTTACGAAGTAAACGGTGAAGCTGATCCCGAAGAAGTATTAGAGCTTTTCGGCTACGAGCTTGAAGAAAACCATGAATATGATACCATCGCAGGCTTTGTAACAGACCTTTTAGGCTATATCCCCGAAGAAGAGGGAGAACATCCCAAGGTAAGATACAAGGATATTATGTTCAAGGTAAAAAGCGTTGAAAACAACTGTATCGAACAGATAATAGTAAGACCCTGCAAGGAAGAAGAGCTTGCAGAAAAAGATGAAAAATAATATAACAAGCCATTGCCAAAAGCAATGGCTCGTTCATTTATAAGATAAATTGCTGTTTATCGCTCCGCTGTGGTTATTGTAGCCCCAATCCCCCCAACCCCCTTTCCCCTGAGGAAAGTGGGAAAATACGGGGG
>JAZSHW010000136.1:0-19776 GCA_045533495.1 Ruminiclostridium sp.
CAAAAGCTTCTAAAATCATTGTCAATATATCATCTTTCTGTGTAGATAATTCATACGGTATAATAACCCTTGAAATTCTGTTGAATTTTTTTCCTTCAGGGGTTTGCTTGATTTCCTGTTCTTCTTCAACACGGCACTCTATACCCTTATACAGAAACGCCCAAAAATAAGGCATATCTTTATATCCTCCGCCTAAAGCGGTTAAAAAAGCCTGACGACTCCTGTCGATACTCCATTCACTATACCCTTCTAAAAATTGGAATAAACGGTTACCAACACAGCTTTTTATCCCTAAAGAATTTACATATTCAATATCTTCACTTGGGATTTTCTCAAAAATAAATGCCATTGTTTTCAATTCCTTTCATAATACATTTTGCTTTTTTTATAATGCTTTATCGTTACGTAAAGCATTGTTTTTGTGTTTGTTTTTTCTTTGCCTGTTGCTTCTACAATCGGTTGCCCTATAATGAAACGGCAACAAGGACCGTTAAGTGTGGGTGTTGCTATAAATAAATTTTTTTTATAACGTTTTCCTTTAAGTATATTAATTTTGCTTTTACTGATTTGTAAGCCGGTTATATAATAAGACTGATTTATGATAAAAATATTCCGTTATTTATAAAATTAAATTCGGATTTAATTATGCTTATCCCCGCATCCGTGACTACCACAGCTATGACCCTTGTTATGTTCGTGACCGTGATGATTGCACATTACATCAGGGTTAAATAACAAAGTTCCGTTTAAATAACACTGTACCGCAAGATCGGCAAGACCCGTCACGCCGCCGAAAAGCTCTATTCTTGCCTCTTTCAGTGCGTTTTTTGCACCTGCTCCGATACCGCCGCAGATAAGAATTTTTACCTGTAAAGCGGACAGAAGTCCTGCTAACGCACCGTGACCACTTCCGTTTGTGCTGACAATTTCAGTAGAAACTATCTTGTTTTCTTCAATATCATAGATTTTGAACTGTTCTGTGTGACCATAGTGCTGAAATACCATTCCGTTATCATAAGTTACTGCAATTTTCAAATTAAAAGCTCCTTTATATTTCTATTTCCTGACCTGCTGAAAGATAAGATAAGCGATTCATATATTTTTCCATAAAGCTGTACTGCTCAGTTCCTGTGCAGTGACAGGTGTAAAAATCTGTGTTGAGGCTGTCAAGGTACTCGGCATAGCCCTTAAGAGTATCATCAAGAGGAAGCTTGGAAAAGTGAAATCCGCCTATAAGCACGTCGGGTTTAAACCACTGGGCTATATTAAGTACCCCTTTATGTGAACATCCGCTGATAAGAATTCTTTTGCTATCTTCCTCTATAAGCAGATAATGCTCGTGACTGAAATCATCAGGCAGAAATTCGTTACCCTTTTTCATATTAAGACCAAAACTGCCGAGCTCAAAGCTTTTTTCTTTTTCGTTGCAGGAGTATAGTGATAGATTTTCATCAATTTTATATTCATCCTTGGTGAAGATGATACGACTGCTATTTTTTAAGCTTTTATCAAGTCCTATATATTTTTCTGTGCCGTTATAATAGTCGCCAAAGGCGTTTTCGTTTATATATAACGGTGCTTTTTTGTTAAGCGTTAAAAACTCGGATATTCCGCCGCCGTGATCATAATGACCGTGTGATAGAATGGCTATGTCTACCAAACTAAGATCTATACCAAGCTTCTTTGCGTTTAAAGAGAAAAGCTCTGTCTGCCCCATGTCGAAAAGTATACGGCGTCCTTTCGTTTCTATAAATAAGGACAGACCGTGCTCTGCACCAATATTATCATTTATAGATGTGTTTTCTGCAAGGCAGGTAATTTTCATTATAATTCCTCGCTTTATGTATTTGCTGTTTATAGTATAGCACTTAAATAAACTGTTGTCAAAAAATATTTAAAATGTTATCATAAATCGGGAACCTTTTTTAAAAAAATCACTCTTATAGGACAAAGGGAGGGATGTGTATGGAAATAACAGATGAGCTCATCATAGAAAAATTCTTTGCCAGAGATGAAAAAGCGATAGATGATATGAACAGAAAATACGGAGATCTGTGCAGGTGTATATCCTATAACATCCTGAAAAACAACTCCGATACAGAAGAATGTATCAATTCATCCTATCTCAGTCTTTGGAACGCTATACCACCCACAAGACCAAAATCACTTAAAGCATATCTGTGCGAGGTGGTACGTAACACAGCCTTTGCGATACTTAAAAGCAGAAATCGCACAGGTCATCAGCAGATATACTTTATGGAACTGGCAGAAATCTTGCCGGCAACCGAAAGTCCTGAGTCAGAGCTTGATTGTAAAACGCTTATCAGGTACATAAATAAGTTTCTTGCATCAAGAAAAGAGCTTGATCGTAAGATATTCGTTATGAGGTACTACTATAACCTTTCTGTAAAGGATATCGGTGCTCGTCTTGGCGTAAAGGAAGCGACTGTCAAAACAAAGCTTCACAGGGCAAGAGAAGAGCTGAGAAGTTTTCTTCGAAGCAAAGATTACAATGTATAAGGAGGAAAAGAAATGTCACAGCAGTTTGATTATTTAAAAAAGGTTATTGACGGCATTGATAAGGATTTTATCGCTGAAAGTGCCGAAAGTATGCAAAATGAAAAATTAAACATAAATGAAAAACATAGCTTTGAGTCAGGGGATTTTATAGAGATAAAGGAAAATCCAAAAAAGAAATCGGGCAATATGTTTATCGGATTATCTGCCGTTGCGGCGGTACTTGTGTGCGTTGTGTCGGTTGCCGCTTTTGCGGTAACTAAGGGTAATGAGGTTTCGGTGACTCAGAGTGGCGGGGATTATATTACTCACATATCACAGGATGAGATTATCGAAAGTGAGGTTGATGATAATACAATTTTATATGAGTCCACTGTTGCTTCCGGAAGTGACTACACAACGGCTATGGATGATACAAGTGTACCCGAAGCGGAAAACGCTTATATTAATGGACTTGTTGCGGAAAGGGATAACAAAATCATTGCAAGGGGCTTTCGTTCAGTTTTTATTTATGATTCCGATTTTACGGGGGTTTTGGGCGAGTTTGCCTTTGACAATGGAGACAGACTTGATGTCATAGATGACAACATTGTAGTTTATGCAATGAATGGCAGTTATATAAAGCTATATGATTTTTACGGTAATTTTATAAAGGAAATATCACCTCCTGTTTATGATAATGGTAGTTACTGTCTTTCCGATGATGGCACACAGATTGCTTATTCTTACCAGGACACAGATAGCGGAACGACCTATCTGTACGTTGATAGTATTGATTTTGATAACCAAAAGCTTATAGCAGAAATTCCTATGAATGATGTAATTGATTCTATAATAGGTATCAGGAAAATTTTAAGCTTTGACGGTGAAAATCTTAGCATAGAAAGTATTTTGTTAAAGCAAACTTCTCCATCGTTAAAAGTGATAAACGGTATAGCGGTTGCTGATGTAAATGGTAACATAGAAAATATTATGAAATTAGATGAATATGAAATGCTTTCAACTAATTATACAAATCAGAAAAATTATTTTGTTGTTACTAAAGGCTCAAGTTCATATTCAAATGAAGGAGAAAGCGGCAAAACAACAGTTTATAAGTATGATGCCGGTGAAATCAGAACCTTTGTGTGCGAGGATTTCTTTAATAGTTTCGCCTATTTATCAGAAAACGGAAAATATATAGCCGTTATTGGCAACGTTAATGACTCGGATAAGATAATCGTTAATATATACGATTTTGAAACAAGTGAAAAGATAGTCCAAAGAGAGTATAATTCGGTTGTCTTTGATGTAAAGTTTTCTCAAGAAGAAAGTTTCGCTTATATTGCTGCTGAAGGCACAATAGATAAAGTAAGTATGAAATGACAAAATATCTATGAAAAGAAAAAATAACTGAATGTGGGTATTGCCACTAAAGTCGCCCCTGCCAATCGGCAGGGGCGGTGATGTTTTTATTTTGTTATCTTATGAATCCTTTTTCTTAGCCACTTATCATATCCGTATTCAAGCTGTCCGAGGCAGATATCGTAGCAGATATAGGCTACAGCACCGAAAGCCCAGAATACAAGGGTAGCAAACTGTCCGAAATCTGCAAAGTCTTCTAAAAGCTTGCCCATACCAAGCAAATTGATAAGAATAGCGTAAATTACAATAACGGGTATATTGAATACTGCAAATCTTGCGATAAGTGACAGGATTGTCGGCTTTATCTTTACTAAAAAGCTTCTGATAATCGGATAATAGCCAAAAAATCCTGCGAATAACAGCTTCGATTCCATATCGGGAGTAAGCAGCATTGTAAGTAACGCCACACATCCAAAGCTGAGCAATGCCCATTTTCTGTTTATCTCTCTGTAGATAAGCCATATAACAAGCCCAGCAACCGCAGGAAGAATATATATTCCTATCGGGATAAAGCCTGTACAGAACATAAGTATAACACAGACTGCACTTAAAATTCCGCATAGTGCAATACAAAAGCTCTTACTTTTATTTGAGTACATTTAAACCTGCTTTCCTTTGTTATGCTCAGCGTAAAGCTCTATGCTCTTTTCTTTTCTTTCTCTGCCGTCCTTTAAAATGCTACGGAGCGTTTCGATATCATCCTTTTCAATAGCAGACTTGTATTCACCAAGACTGTTTATGATAGAATCAAGCTCGTAAAGCAATGCTTCTTTATTACATAAGAACAGACTGCTCCACATATTTTCATTGAGCTTTGCTACTCTTGTAAGGTCTAAAAAGCTTCCTGCAGAGAAGCCGTCTGCGTTGAAAAGAGAGGTGCTTTTTACATAAGCGTTTGATACAACGTGAGCAAGCTGAGAAGTAAATGCAATATTTATGTCGTGCTGTTTAGGTGTAGCAGTAACTACTTTTGCAAATCCCATACAGCAGGCAAGGGTAGACATAAGATCTATTGCCATTTTGGGAGTGTTTTCTGTGGGAGTTACAATATAGCTTGCACCTACAAATAAATCATCTGTTGAATAGTCGAAGCCGGAAAATTCTCTGCCAGCCATAGGGTGACTGCCTAAGAAAATAACGCCTGAAGGTTCTAAAATTTTTGTGCAACGAGAAACAACATATTCCTTTACACCGCAGGAATCTGTGACGATAGATCCCTTTTTGAATTTATCGGCATTGTTTTTTACAAACTCTACAATGGTTTCGGGGTAAAGACAAATTATAGTCATATCCGCTTCAAGAAGCTTGTTGTTATCGTCTATGATTTCATCAACAGCACCTATTTCAAGAGCTTTTTTAGTAACATCCTTATTGTTATCAAGACCCATTACATAATGGAATGTATTTTTTTTAAGTGATTTACAGATAGAGCCTCCGATAAGACCGAGACCTACTACAGCTATTTTCAAGATAAAGCCTTCTTTCACTTTTGATTATTGTATAGTACAATTATATTAAAATTTTCTCTTAATTGCAATAGAAAAATGAAATTATTGTGAAATTTTCATTGGCGGCTTGCTAAAATTATTGACTTTACCCTGAATTTAGTAGTATAATTATCAGGATAGAGGAAATTCGGACATATCCAAGGAGGGTATGTTTATTATTTTGTCTGAAAATAAAAAAGGAAGTGAAAAGTAAAAGAATGAAGGTTTTAAAATATTTAAAGCCCTACTGGATTTTAGCGTTGCTGTGTCCTTTGGCGATGATACTTGAAGTGTCAATGGATCTGCTTCAGCCGAGACTGATGTCGGATATCATTAACAATGGTATTTTAGGCGATGGCGACGCGGCAAGTAATTTAAGCTATGTTGTAATAACAGGACTTAAAATGCTTGGTTTTTCTTTAATCGGATGCTTTGGCGGTATAGCCAGTGCGGCACTTGGTACAACGGCGGCACAGAAAATGGGCAACGATTTAAGAAAGGCTGTTTTTGACAAGGTTATGCATTTGTCATTTCAGCAGACGGATAAATTTACTACAGGTTCACTTGTCACAAGACTTACAAACGACGTTACTGCAGTGCAGGATTTCGTGGCGATGTCCCTTCGTATGTTTGTAAGAACAGGTATGCAGTTTATCGGTGGTATAGCGGTAATTCTTACCCTGAATGTTAATTTTGGTATAGTGCTTGCTATTTCAATGCCGATTCAGTTTCTTGTGTTGTTCCTTATTCTCCGTAAAGCTACACCATTGTTCTCTGTTGTTCAGGATAAACTTGATAAGGTGAACAGCGTTGTTCAGGAAAATGTAACAGGTGCAAGAGTAGTAAAGGCGTTCACAAGAGAAGAATACGAAAAAGGCAGATTTGAAAAGGCTAATACCGATCTTATGACTACAAATCTTAAAGTGCAAAGACTTCTTGCTACATTAAATCCCATACTTATGGTGGTTATGAACGCCTCTGTAATAGCAATCATTCTGATAGGCGGCTTCCAGGTAGAAGCAAAGGCTATGATGGTTGGCGACGTTATGGCGGCTGTAACCTACATAACACAGATACTTATGTCAGTAATGATGGTTGGTATGATGATACAGCAGGTATCCCGTGCGTCTGCTTCTATCAGAAGAGTAAGTGCAGTACTCGATACTGTACCTGCCGTAAACGATCCGGAAAATCCTGTAGAAGCATCAGAAAGCGGTACAGTCGAATTTAAGGATGTTCAGTTCTACTATCCGGGATTTTCAGGCAGACCTGTTTTAAAGGATATAGATCTTAAGATAGAAAAGGGTCAGATGGTAGCTATACTCGGTGCAACCGGATGCGGAAAAACCTCACTTGTAAATCTTATATCAAGATTTTATGACGCTACAAGCGGTGAGGTTTATGTAAACGGCGTCAATGTAAAGGAACAGAGTATAGAAGATCTTCGCAGCAGAATTGGTGTCGTTCTTCAGAAGAGTGAGCTTTTCTCGGGTACGGTCAGCGAAAATATCCGATGGGGAAATCCTGATGCTACCGATGAAGAGGTAAAGCAAGCGGCAAAGATAGCTCAGGCAGATGAATTCATAATGGGATTCAACGATGACTATGAAACAATGATAAGCGAAAAAGGTTCATCCCTATCGGGCGGACAGAAGCAGAGAATGGCTATAGCAAGAGCCATTGTCAAAAAGCCTGAGATACTTATCTTTGATGACAGTACGTCAGCTCTTGACTTAAGCACTGAAGCGGCATTGCATAAAGCACTCAGAGAAAATCTTGATGGCGTTACTATCGTTATGATAGCTCAGAGAATTGCAAGTGTTATGCGTGCAGATAAGATAGCGGTGCTTGATGATGGTCAGATATGTGCTTTCGGTACACACAAAGAGCTTATGGAAACAAGCAATGTATACAGAGATATTTATTTCTCACAGATGAAGAATGAGGAGGACGAAAACAATGGCTGAACAAAGACCTGCTCCTCAGATGGTCAGAGTGATGGGCAGAGGCGGTCCACCACCTCATCAGAGAATGGCAATGCCCACAGAAAAAGCTAAAGATGTTAAAAAGACGGTTAAAAGACTCCTGAGTTACATCGGCAAAAACAAGTATATGATGATAACACTTCTTGTTATCATGCTGTTTATAACGCTTTTTAATCTGATTGCACCATTTATTCAGGGTATGGCTATAGATAAGATTACAATTTCAGAAAACAGACTGCAGGTAGATCTTGAAGGCATGATATATTGCCTTATTTCGCTCGGAGTTGTATATCTTTTTAATTCTTGCCTGACCTATTTTCAGGGTATTATAGCGGCAAAGCTTTCTCAGACAACAGTTAAGATAATGAGAAAGGATCTTTTTGATAAAATATCATATCTGCCGATAAAGTATACAGATACACATCAGCATGGCGATATAATGAGCCGTATGACAAACGATGTCGAGAACATTTCAAATACCGTGTCTCAGTCATTGGCGTCACTCTTCTCCGGTGTGCTGACTCTTATAGGCTGTTTGTGCTTTATGCTTTATTATTCACCAGTGCTTACTTTGGTGAGCCTTACAACTATCGTTCTGACTATTCTTGTTACAACAAATCTCACTAAATTTATGCGTAAATATTTTCCTTTACAGCAGACCCTGCTCGGAAACCTTAATGGACATATAGAAGAGATGGTAACAGGTTATAAGACAGTGACTGCGTTTTCAAAGGAAGAGGATGCCTGTGAGGAGTTCAACAGGATAAGTGACAAGCTTTGCAAGGCATCAATAAAGGCTCAGATATCAGGCGGTGTTATGGGACCTTGTATGAATGTGATTTCAAATATAAGCTTTTTACTTGTGGCAGGCTTTGGTGCATATTTTCTGATTATTGATTTTAATCCTCTTGCATTATATGGGGCGATGACAGTTGGTACTATTCAGGCATTTTTACAGTACACAAAGAACTTTTCCCGTCCTATAAACGAGATTGCTCATCAGTATGCGGCTATCCAGACTGCTATAGCAGGTGCAGAGCGTGTATTTGAAATAATGGATAATCCGCCTGAAGAGGATTTCGGTACAGATACAGATTTTGATGTGGAAAAGGTAAAGGGCGATATAAACTTTAAGGATATCGAATTTGCCTATGTAGAAGGAGAAACTGTACTCAAGGAATTTGATCTTTGGATAAAGAGTGGTCAGAAGCTGGCTATCGTCGGTGCTACAGGATCGGGTAAAACAACGGTTGTAAATCTTCTTACAAGATTTTACGATATTGATAAGGGTACAATAACTCTTGACGGGCAGGATATATTTGAAATCCCGAAGAAAAAGCTCCGTGAATCAATAGGAATTGTTTTACAGGATACTGTTATATTCAATGACACTATTGCACAGAATATAAGATATGGAAAGCTTGATGCCACAGATGAAGAAGTCATAGCGGCGGCAAAGACTGCAAAGGTTGACGTGTTTGCCGAAAAGCTTACCGATGGCTATAACACTATGTTGACAGAGGGCGGCGGAAATCTCAGTCAGGGACAAAGACAGCTTATTGCTATTGCAAGAGCTGTGCTTGCAGATCCAAAGATACTTATTCTTGATGAGGCAACCTCCAGCATAGATACAAGAACTGAGGTATACATTCAGGAGGCTATGCTGAATCTTATGAAGGGCAGAACCAGTCTTATCATCGCTCACAGATTGTCAACTATCCGAGATGCAGACAAGATAGTAGTTCTTGCAGGTGGTAAAGTGGTAGAAGCCGGAAATCACAAAACCCTTCTCGCTGAAGATGGTGCTTATGCAAAACTTTATAATACACAGTTTGCAGGTATTGCAACCTGACGAAACAAAAATTGCAGAAATTTCCGTTGAGAAAAGTGACAATGCGGTGAATTTCCTTTGTTTCAGGGCGTTTGCTCAGTTGCGTTTAAAATGAATTCTGAAAGAAAATTTTATGTTGCAACAAAAAATGTTTATTTCTGATAAAAAAATTACAAAATACTATTGAAAAATGAAAGTAAATGTGCTAAAATAATCATTGCGATTGATTTCGTAAATCTGATTGCATTTAATATTTAAGGAGTGTTCAATATGAGCCGTATGATTGGTACTGTTTCAAGAGGTGTCCGTGCTCCCATTATAAGAAAAGGCGACGACATTGTTGAAATTGTTACAAACTCGATTCTCGAAGCAGCTAAGGATGATGGTTTTGAAATCCACGACAGAGATATCGTTGCGATGACAGAAGCTATCGTTGCAAGAGCGCAGGGTAACTATGCAAGTGTAGATGATATTGCTACAGATGTAAAGGCAAAGTTTGGTGGTGAAACAGTCGGTGTTATTTTCCCGATTTTAAGCCGTAACAGATTTGCTATATGTCTGCGTGGTATAGCAAAAGGAGCAAAGAAAATCGTTCTTATGCTTTCTTATCCTTCAGATGAAGTAGGTAACCATCTTGTAAGTCTTGATACACTTGATGAAAAAGGTGTTAATCCTTATACAGATGTACTTTCACTCGAAAAGTACCGTGAGCTTTTTGGATATGAAAAGCACACATTTACAGGCGTTGACTACGTAGAATATTACGAAAGTCTTATCCGTGAATGCGGTGCAGAATGTGAGATAATCTTTGCAAACAACGCAAAGGCAATTCTCTCTTACACAAAGAATGTTCTTTGTTGTGATATCCACACAAGAGCAAGAACTAAGAGAATTTTAAAGGCTGCAGGTGCAGATGTAGTACTCGGTCTTGATGAAATTCTGAATGCTCCTGTAAACGGTAGCGGTTATAACGAAAATTATGGTCTTTTAGGTTCAAACAAATCTACAGAAGATCAGATAAAACTCTTCCCAAGAGAATGCCAGCCTGTTGTTGATGCTATTGCGGCTAAATTAAAGGCAGCTACAGGTAAGAATGTAGAAGTTATGGTATACGGTGACGGTGCATTCAAGGATCCTATCGGAAAGATATGGGAGCTTGCTGACCCCGTTGTATCACCTGCATACACTGCAGGCCTTGAAGGTACACCCAACGAGCTTAAGCTGAAATATCTTGCAGACAATGATTTCTCAGACCTTTCAGGTGACGCTTTAAAGGATGCTATCAAGGAAAAGATCCAGCAGAAGGACGACAACCTTGTAGGTCAGATGGTTTCTGAGGGTACAACTCCCAGAAGACTTACAGACCTTATCGGTTCACTTTGCGACCTTACTTCAGGTTCAGGTGATAAGGGAACACCTATCGTATTTATTCAGGGATACTTTGATAACTATACAACAGAATAAGAATTAAACTCCCATACAGAAATGTATGGGAGTTTCAGACTTAAGACAAACTCACGCACCGCAAAAATGCACAAAATTTTGCAAAAAATAACAGATATACAAAAACAACAATACTTAAGTTTAGGGGAGCCGTTTTCGGCTCCCCTAAAGCATTTTTGCTTACTTCGTCAACCGCCCCTCAACGTACCACCTGTACGCCTGTCGGGGCGGTTTCCTCGTCTGTGTGCGTTTTTCTTCGTCTGTCAGCGTGTAGACAAGACTTTGTCTACACGCTGATACTCCCATACAGAGATGTATGGGAGTTTTTTATCAGTAGTTTTTCTTCGGTCTTTACAAATTAAAAAAAATATGGTAAAATAAAAAACATATTGTAGATATAATGGAAAAAAGGAGAAAACAGAATTGATAAAAAGAGTATGCAGAGAAGATTTATCGGAATGTCTTGAGGTTATACATAAAAGCTACGAAACAGAAGCATCTATGTTCGGAGTTACTAAAATGAACTGTCCCAATCATACCAGCTTTATGTCAATGGAAAAGCTTGAAAGCTTTTATAGTTGGGGATTTGAAATGTATGCCGTTACAGATGAAAGCGATACTATAGTAGGCTTTTTCTCTCTTTCTATAAAGGAAAAGGAAATTTTTGAAGTGAAGTGTTTCAGTGTTTTACCGTATCACAGACGCAAAGGGTATGGAACACAAATGGTTGAATATGCTAAAAGCAGGGTAAAGGAGCTTGGAGGAAAAAAGCTCATTGCCAGTGTTGCTGATGGCGGACAGATAGAAAAGAAATGGTACGAGAAGAATGGTTTTAGTTATACGGGAGCAAGTATTCACCCCCATCTTCCTTTTGCTATCGGTTTTATGGAATGGATAAACGAATAGTTTAGTAAAGGCTTTTTACTGTCAGGTAAAAAGTCTTTTTTATAACCCAGAAAATGAAAAATATCCCAAACAGGCAGTGACTTAATAAGTTGTTTTACTGAAATCACGATTTTTATATTGGATGAGAGCTTAAAAAGTTGAATTATTAAACAGAGCGTTTTATATTAACAGGTCGAATGAAGTAATTTTGATGAAAGATTTATTAAGAAAATAAGCAATGATAAGGGAGAGTAGTTTGCCCCTGAAATTGCCCCTTTTATGCTTGAAATGATAAAGGATGGTACAGCAACTATTGAGCCTGATACAAATCATTGTCTGCCTGTGTTGGATAATATTGTGTAAAATTTAACGAAAATCGCTTTTATAGTTGACTTTATGACAGTTTGTGTGCTATAATAATCGGAGTAGATTTATAAAACTAAAATATTAAACGTATATCGGAAAGGAAAAAAGAAAATGAAAAAAATAGTTGCACTTACAGCAGTTGCTGCAATTTGTGTTGCATCCCTTGCAGGATGTTCAGCAGGTGTAAAGCCTAACGAAGTTCACTCAAAGGCTGATCTTGTTGGCAAGACTATAGGCGTTCAGCAGGGTACAACAGGTGATACAGAGGCATCCAAGGTTGAGGGAGCTACAATTGACAGATACAAGAAGGGTGCAGATGCTATCCAGGCTTTAAAGCAGGGTAAGGTTGACGCTGTTGTTATCGACGTTGAACCTGCAAAGGTATTCGTTGAAAAGAATACAGACCTTATGATTCTTGACGAAACTTTTATTACAGAAGAATATGCAATTGCTATCAAGAAGGGTTCTGAGCTTACAGCAAAGATCAACAAAGCACTTGAAGAGCTTGAAGCAGATGGAACACTCAGCAAGATCGTAAGAAACTGGATTGGTGACGAGATCGGTCAGTATCCTTATACTTCTCCCGAAAATGTTGATCGTTCAAACGGTACACTTGTAATGGCTACAAACGCTGCATTCCCTCCTTACGAAGCAGTTGAAGGTGGTAAGGTTGTAGGTATAGACCCTGATATTATGCAGGCTATCTGTGATAAACTCGGTTATGAACTCAAGATTGAAGATATGGACTTTGATGCTATCATTTCTGCTGTAAACACAGGTAAGGCAGATGTTGGTGTTGCAGGTATGTCAGTAACAGAGGATCGTCTTAAGAACGTTGATTTCTCCAACTCCTACACAAAGGCAAATCAGGTTATCGTTGTAAGAAAGCAGTAATTAAAAGCAGCATGCTATTCGCCGTGCGAATCGGTACAGATTTGCACGGCGTAAAATTTGTAAATATTAAAAGGAAGGAATATATAAATACATGGACGGCATAGTACAGTGGTTTACCGACTTCGGCGAAAAGTTCTATGATAATTTTATAAAGGACGCACGATGGCAGTATCTCACAGATGGTTTAAGAAATACTCTTATTATCACCTTTCTCTCAATAATTATCGGTCTTATTTTAGGCTTTGTTATTGCAATCATCAGATCAACCCATGACAAGACAGGAAAGCTTGGAATTCTTAATTTCTTTGCAAAAATATATCTGACTATAATCAGAGGCACACCTGTTGTAGTTCAGCTGCTTATTATCTATTTCGTTATCTTTGGATCTTTTGATATTGATAAGCTGATTGTAGCGGTAATAGCTTTCGGTCTTAATTCAGCCGCTTATGTTGCCGAAATTGTCCGTTCGGGTATAATGTCCATTGATAACGGCCAGTTTGAAGCAGGCTCAAGTTTAGGTCTTGGATATATGCAGACTATGGTCTACATTGTACTTCCTCAGGCACTTAAGAATGTTCTTCCTGCACTGGCAAACGAATTCATAGTATTGCTTAAGGAAACCTCTGTATCAGGCTATATTGCTATTTCCGACCTTACAAAGGGCGGCGATATCATAAGAAGCCTTACTTATGAAGCATTCCTGCCTCTTATTGCGGTAGCGGTTATTTATCTTGTAATGGTAATGTTCCTGTCATTCCTCGTAACAAAGCTCGAAAGGAGACTTGCAAAAAATGATAAACGTTAACAATTTAACCAAGGACTTTAATGAGCTTCATGTTTTAAAGAATATAACAGAAACGATAGAAAAGGGCGAAAAAGTTGTTATAGTCGGCCCTTCCGGTTCGGGTAAAAGTACTTTTTTAAGATGTCTTAACCTAATGGAAAGACCTACTTCCGGTGAAATTTTCGTGGAAGGTACAGATATTACAAGACTTTCTGAAAAGGAAGTAAATCTTGTCAGAAGAAGAATGGGAATGGTGTTCCAGCATTTTAATCTGTTCCCGCATCTTACAATTAAAAAGAATATTACTCTTGCTCCTGTAAAGTTAAAGCTGATGACAGAAGCACAGGCTGATAAATGTGCAGAAGAGTTGCTGGCAAAGGTTGGACTTTTAGACAAAGCCAATCAGTATCCTGCACAACTTTCAGGCGGTCAGAAGCAGAGAATAGCTATTGCACGTTCTCTTGCAATGAATCCTGAAATAATGCTTTTTGATGAACCTACCTCCGCTCTTGACCCTGAAATGGTAGGCGAAGTACTTAATCTTATGAAAGAGCTTGCTAATGATGGTATGACTATGGTCGTTGTAGCACACGAAATGGGATTTGCAAGAGAGGTCGCTTCTCGTGTTATGTTTATGGATGAAGGTATGATCGTTGAGCAGAATACTCCTGCGGAGTTCTTTGCTAATCCTAAAAGTCCAAGACTTAAAGAATTCTTATCAAAGGTGTTATAATGGAGCTTAAAACAGTTTGCTTTAAAGGAAACGAAAACGAGCTATTCAAAATAGCAGGAAAGATAAGAGAAGATATATTTCTTCGTGAGCAAGGCTTCAGCACCGAGTATGATGATATTGATAGTGAAGCTTACCATGTTATTGTATTTGATGGAGAAATACCGATTGCCACATCAAGATTTTACGGAACTGATAACCCTGTCCATATAGGCAGGGTTGCTGTTATAAAAGAGTATCGTAAAAAGGGGATAGGTGAGTATCTGATGAAGCAGACCGAGTCCTATGCAAAAGAAAAAGGAGCTTTATCAATAACACTTGGTGCTCAGACAAGGGCGTGCGAGTTTTACAGAAAATGTGGTTATAAGGAATACGGTAATGAGTATATGGACGAGTTTTGTCCTCATATAAATATGCAGAAAATATTATGATAAAGGAATAATTATGTTAGAAACAATAAATGCAATCGTAGCGTCTATAAATGATTTTTTTTATACGTATCTGCTGATTATAGTGCTTGTTGCAGGCGGACTTATATTTACCGTTTTAACACGCTTTGCACCATTCAGACTTTTTAAAGAGCAGCTGAAAGCGGTTTTAGAAAAACCTAAGGACAAGAATGGTGTTTCTTCGTTCCAGGCACTGATGGTTTCTACGGCCTCAAGAGTAGGTACAGGAAACATTATAGGCGTGTCTACAGCACTTTGTATGGGTGGCTTTGGCTCTGTGTTCTGGATGTGGGTAATCGCTATAATCGGAAGTGCTTCTGCGTTTATTGAAAGTACTCTTGCACAGATATATAAGAAAAGAGGCCCGGACGGCAGCTATGGCGGACCTGCATACTACATTGAAACGGCACTTAAATGCAGACCTTTAGCTATTGTGTTTTCAGTACTTTTGATACTTACTTACGGTGTAGGCTTTAATATGCTTGCATCTTTCAATTTACAGTCAACATTCTCATCCTATGGATTTTACAACGCTTCAATTACTCCTTGGATAATCGGTCTTATAGTAGCCGCTGTTGTGTGTTATTGTCTTATAGGCGGCGGAAAAAGAATTGAAAAAGTAACAAGCTTATTAGTTCCCATAATGGGGCTTGCTTATATATTGATTTCGCTTGTTATTGTTTTTATGAACATTTCGTTGTTACCTGATGTTTTTGGAAAGATTTTTGGCCAGGCGTTTGATTTTGAAGCTGTATTTGGCGGTTTCACAGGCTCTTGTGTAATGTACGGAATAAAGAGGGGATTATTCAGTAATGAAGCAGGTGTAGGTTCTGCTCCTAACGCATCAGCATCTGCTGATGTTCAGCATCCTGTAAAGCAGGGACTTGTACAGGTACTTTCTGTATTTATTGACACAATACTTATCTGCAGTGCAACAGCTTTTATGTGTATGTGCTCAGGAATAGAACCTTCTGCTGAACTTTCAGGTGCGGCATATATTCAGCAGTCTCTCAGAGTAACGCTCGGAGATTTCGGACCTATATTTATTACAGTAGCAATGGTGCTTTTTGCATTTACTACACTTCTTGGAAATCTTTACTATGTAGATAAGGGAATTGCTCATATTATGGGACGTGTGCCCGGAAAAAATTTTATGCTGGTTGTTCATATCGTATTCTCTTTACTTATTTTACTTGGTGCAGGACTTAGTGCTGATCTGCTCTGGAACATATCAGACGTGCTTATGGGTGGTATGACTATAATTAATATCCCTGTAATTCTTATCCTTTCAAAGTATGCGTTAAGGGCACTTAAGGATTATGAAAAACAGAGAAAAGAGGGAAAAACACCTGTATTTCATGCAAATAATATAGAGTTACCTCATAAAGTTGATTATTGGGATTGATATTTAACCGCATCGTTTATTGAAATAAACGATGCGGTTTTTTGCACATTTTTTACATATTGTGTTGTACAAAAGTGACAAAATTGATAATTTTATATAAAAACACTTGTATATTTTTGATATATATGCTATAATTAACTCAAGCCAAAGAAAAGGCTTTACCAAAGGTGGACAGCCACCAACGAAAGGAATGATTCAGAATATGAGAATGAACATCACAGCTAAGAAAATGCAGATCAGTCAGGCGTTTAACGACTATGTGGAAGAAAAGCTTGCGGCAAAGCTTGACAAGTTCTTTACTGACGATGCAGAATGTAAAATCACTCTCACTGAGCAGAAAAACATGATTACGGCTGAAGTTACTGTAAAAACTGCAAACCTCATCTTCAGAGCAGAGCAGAAGGCGGCAGAGAAGACAGACGCTTTTGATGCAGCTATCGACCGTATCATAAGACAGATTCGCAAAAACAAGACGAAGGTTGAAAAGCAGCTTCACAACACAATTAAAGAATCTTTTGATGATGTTGTTGAAGAGCAGGTAGATTTTGAGGTAGTAAAGCATAAGAAATTCCTGCTTAAACCTATGAGTGTTGATGAAGCGATACTTCAGATGAATATGCTCGGTCACTCCTTCTTTATGTTCAAGAACGCAGAAAACGGAGAAATCAATGTCGTTTATAAGCGTGACGACGGAAATTATGCAGTTTTAGAGCCTTCTGAAAACTAAAAATTAAATCTTTGTCCTACCGGATTTTCCGGTAGGACTTTTTGAAGTTATGCTGAATTTATATGAAAGGAATAGCAGAATATGGACAAAATAAGATGGGGCATTATGGCAACGGGCAGAATTGCCGCAACCTTTGCCGATGCAGTAAATTATGTGGAGGATGCAGAACTTTATGCTTGTGCGTCAAGAGATCTCAGCAGAGCAAAATCATTTGCTGAAAAATACGGAGTAAAAAAATACTATGATGATTATACAGCTCTTGCTGATGACGAGAATGTAGATGTTATCTATATCGCTTCTCCGATGGCACAACATTACGAGCAGGCGAAAATGTGCCTTTCAAAGGGAAAGAACGTTCTTTGTGAAAAGACTATAACCCTAAATGGCGTACAGCTTGCAGAACTTATTGATATCGCAACAAAGAACGATGTCTTTTTTATGGAAGCAATGTGGACAAAATTCCTTCCTGCGTTTAAGCAGGCTAAAAAGTGGGTAGCAGAAGGCAGAATTGGTACACCTAAGATGATAAAGGCTGATTTTTCAAATCTTTGCCCTTTTAACGCAGAGGACAGATTATTCAAAAGCTCTCTTGGTGGCGGTTGTCTTCTTGATTTAGGTGTTTATCCTATCACTTTTGCCTGTGATTTCTTAGGCTATGAGCCTTCTGAAATTATAAGCAATGCTTATATAGGAAAAAGTAATGTAGATTTTGATGCTTCAATAATACTCAAATACAAAGATAGCTTTGCACATCTTACCGCAGGCTTTGATATTGAATGTCAGAATCCTGCTTTTATAATCGGAGATAAAGGAAGAATCCGTCTTGGTGATTGGTTCTTCTGTACAACTGAAGCTATGCTTTATGATGATGACGGAAATCTTCTTGAACATTTTAAAAAGCCGCATCTCAAAAACGGTTATGAATTTGAGATTATGGAGGTTCACGAGTGCCTTAAAAACGGTAAAAAACAGAGTGATATTAATTCTCTTTATCACACTACAGCCACAATGAAGATTATGGATGAATGCCGTAATCAGTGGGGACTTAAATTTGATGGAGAATAAGTGAATAAAGTAAAGGCGATACAGAGCAAAATCTGTATCGCCATATTTTAGATAATTAAGTTATCCAGCACCTCTCCGACCTTTTCTCTTATAACAAGCTCAGCGTGATTATCAAAGGGCGTTTCATCTCTGTTTATCAGTACAAGATGGCGACCTTTAAAATATCTCACAAAGCCGGCGGCGGGGTATACGGTAAGAGAAGTACCTGCTATTATCAGTGTATCGCAATTGCTGATAGCATTTATAGCCTTTTCAATAGTGTTTTCGTCAAGATTTTCTTCGTAAAGTACAACATCAGGCTTAATAATGCCATTGCATACACATCTCGGTATATCGGTGCTGTTTAATATCGTATCTATATCGTAAGACTTTCCGCAATTCATACAGTAGTTTCTGTATACACTGCCATGAAGCTCGTATACTTCTTTGCTGCCAGCCTTTTGATGAAGATTATCTATATTCTGTGTTATTACAGCTTTCAGCTTTCCTGCCGCTTCAAGCTTAGCAAGAGCTTTATGAGCTTTGTTAGGTTCTGCTTTTGTGTAAAGCATTTTATCACGATAGAAGCGATAGAAATCCGACGTGTGACTTATAAAATAGCTGTGGGACAATATTCTTTCCGGCGGAAAATCGTATTTCTGATTGTAAAGTCCGTCTACAGAGCGAAAATCGGGTATACCGCTTTCTGTTGAAACGCCTGCACCACCAAAGAAAACTATAGATTTGCTGTCGTTTATAATTTCCTGCAAGGTCAATGTAATCACCTCTTTTAAAAAAAGTATAACACAAGAACAAAAAAATAGCAAGGAAATTGTTGATTATTCAACAGTTTTGTGGTAAAATAAAACAAGATTTTAATAGGAGATGAAATTATGAAAACTGGCCTTATTATGGAAGGCGGAGCAATGCGTGGGCTTTTTACCGCAGGAGTTATTGATGTGCTTATGGAAAATAACATTGAATTTGACGGGGCGGTTGGTGTATCGGCAGGTGCGGCTTTCGGTTGTAATTTTAAATCCCGTCAGATAGGCAGAGTTATACGCTATAACACAAAATACTCAAAGGATAAGCGTTTTTGCAGTATGTGGTCATTTATTCATACCGGTGATATGTACGGAAATGACTTTTGCTACAGAGAATTACCCTTTGAGCTTGATATATTCGATGTAAAAGCCTATAAAGAAAACCCGATGGATTTTTATGTTGTCTGCACGGATGTTGAAACAGGAAAACCAGTATATCAGAATTGCCCGGTTGCCGATGATGAATGTATGCAGTGGATAAGAGCTTCGGCTTCTATGCCGCTTGTTTCTCAGGTGGTTGAGGTTGGCGGATATAAGCTTCTTGATGGCGGTATATCGGATTCTATTCCACTCAAATTCTTTGAAGATAAAGGTTATGACAGAAACATTGTGATCCTTACTCAGCCTGAGGGATATGTCAAGGGTAAAAATAAGCTTATCGGACTTATGAAGATTGCACTCAGAAAGTATCCTGCGGTAGTTGAGGCGATGAAAAAGCGTCATACTGTATACAATGAAACTACAGAATACATAAAGCAGAAAGAGCAGAAGGGCGAGGTCCTTGTTATAAGACCCGAAACGGATCTTGGTATAAAAAGAACAGAAAAAGAACCCGCAGAGCTTCGCAGAGTGTATGAAAAGGGAAGAGCAGTGGCAGAAAAATTGCTCCTGCAGATAAAGGAGTATCTTGGAATATAGTAAATATGGATGGTGGCAGTATGGATAATATAGAATGGTTGTTCTTTGACGTAGGCTCTACTCTAAGTCGGATCGTAGCCATG
>JAZSHW010000126.1:0-10502 GCA_045533495.1 Ruminiclostridium sp.
GGTAGCACCTGCACCTGTAAGCACTACACCTGCATTCTTACAAAGCTCTACAGTTCTCTTTGCTGTGCCAGCAAGACCATTGAAGGATACAAAGTAACCGCCGTTGGGCTTGTGCCACTGACCAAAGCCGAGAGGTGCGATCTCCTTATCAAGAGCGTCAAGCACAATATCAAACTTGGGGGCGATAATCTCTCTGTGCTTTACCATGTGAGCCTTGATACCGTCAAAATTCTTAAAGAATCTTGCGTGTCTTAACTGGTTCAGCTTATCAAAGCCGATAGTCTGATATGTCATCTGGCTCTTTATAAATTTAATGTTTGCCGCACTTGCACCGATTACTGCAAGGCCGCCACCCGGGAAGGAGATCTTTGATGTGGATGTGAACATAAACACCATATCTTCCTTGCCTGTCTTTTTAGCTTCTTCTAAAAGATTTAAAAGTGTATCGGGTGTATCTGTAAGGTGATGTACGCAATAAGCGTTATCCCAGAAGATTCTGAAGTCCTTAGCCTTAGGAGAAAGGTTTGCAAATCTCTTTACAACCTCATCAGAATATGTGATACCCTCAGGGTTGCTGTACATAGGTACGCACCAAATACCTTTGATGAGCTCATCCTCTGCAACAAGCTTTTCTACCATATCCATATCAGGACCGTCTGCCTTGTAGGGAACTGTAATCATTTCGATACCCATACTCTGGCAGATTGCAAAGTGTCTGTCATATCCGGGGACAGGGCAGAGGAACTTGACCTTTTCATTCTTGCTCCAGGGCTTTTCGCCGCCGAGAACACCCAAGAGCATTGCTCTTGCTATTGTATCATACATAAGCTGAAGGCTGGAGTTACCACCGATGATGATTTCATCTTCCTTAACTCCGAGCATAGGCATACAAAGCTCCTTTGCTTCCTTGATACCGTCAAGAATACCGTAGTTACGGCAGTCTGTGCCGTTTTCGGAGATGCATTCGCCGTCAAGGCAATGTGTCAGCATATCAAGTGTTAAATCAAGCTGATCGGGTGCAGGCTTGCCTCTTGACATATCAAGCTTTAAGCCCTTGTCGCACAGCTCCTTGTACTGAGCCTCTGCCTGTTCTTTTATTGCAACGATTTCGTTTCTTTCCATTTTAAAAACCCCGCTTACATAAATTTTTATTTTTCTGATTTTACTCTGTGTACTATTATATTACATATACGCGATTTTTGCAAGTGGTTTTTTCATTTCTTGCAAAATTTATGCAAAATGGGCAGAAACTACCCCGTTTTCCAGTGTAAATATGACATCAACAACTAAAGATTGTTCATTTATACCTGAAAGATTTAAGGGGGCACTGTTCTTTACATCGTAAAGCCATTCAAATGTTACTACCGAAGATGTCTTTCCGTCAAGGAATGCAAGATTCACATCAAAGGTTGTAGTCTTGTCGCATTTGATTGTAGCTGAAAGAGCATCGTCCGCAATAACGGGGAGAGTCACCTTTACTTCTGTAAGCTCTGTGGGCATAATACTACGTGCGGATAATATCTGACTGTTACCGTCTGTGTAGATGTTAAGAGTAAGATCGTGACAGAAGAAGCCTACCTGCTTCTGATCGGGGAGAAGCTCGTCGGTGGCTTCGCCCATAATTCTGAAATACTCTGTTCCGTTATCCATCATATTTATAAAGAAGGTGGGATTGAATACAGGTGTGCCCTTTGCTAAAATTGCATCATAGGCAGTCTCGGCACCCTCAACGCCGTCTTCTATATCCATAAGAGCTATGTCTACTTCTTCCTTTGCAAGTCCTGCATAATACTTATTGCTCATACAGATGGATTGTCCTTCATATATGACCGTTTTTTCACTTCCTGCAAAAACGGGATTTGTCTTTGTAAACTGCATATAGAGTATCAGTGCGATACCAAGCGTTACAAGTATGATAAGTAAAACAAGTACAGCCTTTTTCATTTTTTACGTCCTTTCGAGAGGCTTCAGATGCAGTAAAGATTCATATCCCAGGCGGGAATATAGGGGTGCTGCCTTAAGTAGAATTTATAATCGCTTCTCATCTGTTTTATTTTAAGAGGCAAGCTGAACATATCCTCAGTTCTGTGGTAAAGGGATACAATAAGCTTAGGTCTATGAGTAAGTATAGCTTTTTTTGAGCCGTCCAAAGCCTTGTCCTCACTACCCTCTACATCATACTTTATAAGGGTTACGGGATCATTTCCTAAAATGCTGTCAAGACTTCTCATTTCGATTTCACGGAGCATTGAGGGGTTTATCGGCTTGCCCTTGTCATAGGGGAGGAGGGAAGAATTTCTTCCGCCCTTCTGTACAAACTGCATTACACAGTCCTCACTCCATGCACCGGCATTGTAGGTGTGGAAATCGTAGGGGCTAAGTACATAGTGTGTACGCTTCATTTTGGCGTAGTTTCTTGCATCAGGCTCTACTGCGTAAATTCTGCCGAATTTGTAACCTGTAACATTTAAAAATTCTGTAACGGTATCGCCTGTATATGCACCAAGATCGGCATATATTTCGTTTTCTGTGAGATTTAAAAGCTCGTAGGCTTCGCTTTTAGGAGTCTGATTATCCAAAAGAAAATCAATTCTTCCTGTAAGTCTGTAATTAAGCCAGCCTATGAACACTTCCTTTGATTTATCATCGGCAAGCATATCATAGACTTCGTTTATTTTATCCTCATTTTCGGTAAAATACTCGTCATCAAAAAGTCCGCCGCCGATAACAGGTACATCGGGAGCATAAAGTTCGTGCTTTTCGGATATACCCTTTATACGCTCCATTACTTCAGGAATAGAAGTGCCGAAAGCTACAAGGATAGTGACATCTCCGAATTCCTTTTCGATATCAGAAAGCTTCTTTACCTCAAAGCCTGCAAAGCTGTGACCTCTTACGAATTCGTCACTTGCCATAAAGCCTGAGGGTTTTATACCCTTCTGCTCCATAACATTCAGTATTTTCTGTGCACCGTCACCCATTCCGTAAAGAATGACGGGCTTTTTTGAAACTTTAAGTCTGTCCCATAAGGGCAGATATGGTGCAGTTTTGAGCATTTGAAACTTCCTTTCGGGGATTTATTCTACAGTAACAGATTTAGCTAAGTTTCTGGGATGGTCTACGTCACAGTCCTTAAGCACTGCTGTGTAATATGCGATAAGCTGAAGCGGTACTACTGCCACAAGAGGCATAAGAAGATCTCTTGCTAAAGGCAGATATACAGGGTAATCAACACCGCAGCCGCTTACGTCCATATCCTCTCTGCAAACGAGAACGACGGTAGCACCACGGGATTTTACTTCCTTGACGTTGCTTAATGTCTTGTCAAGAAGATCACTCTGTGTTGCAACGGCAATAACGGGCATTCCTTCATCAATAAGAGAAATAGTGCCATGCTTTAATTCACCTGCCGCATAGCTTTCTGAGTGGATGTAGGATATCTCCTTTAACTTAAGGCTGCCCTCCATACTGAGTGCATAGTCAAGACCTCTGCCTATATAAAGCAGGCTGTCTGCACTGATAAGCTTTGACGCTACTCTCTGGTACTGCTCCTGATTGTCAACGCAAAGCTGTACCTTAGAGGGTATTTCAAGCATTTCAGTAATAAGCTGCTTGCAGGTTTCTTCATCTATTCTGTTTCTCGCATAGGCTACTCTGAAGGCAAGCAGATACATAAATGCCGCCTGCACCATATACGCCTTTGTGGAGCATACGGAAATTTCAGGGCCTGCAAGGGTATACATTACCATCTTTGCTTCTCTTGCGATGGAAGAACCGACAACATTTACTATAGCCAGAGTATCTGCGCCGATTTCGTTGGCAAGCTTCAGTGCCGCCTTTGTATCGGCGGTTTCACCTGATTGAGAGATAATAACTACTAAATCATCGTGAGTAAGAAGAGGCTTTCTGTATTTGAATTCTGACGCTATATCAACAATTACGGGAGTGCGGGCAAGGGACTCTATAACGTATTTGCCGACAATTCCTGCGTGCATTGCCGAACCGCAGGCAACAATATAGATGTGGTGATAATTTCTTAATTTTTCGTCAGTAAGACCGCACTCGGAGAAATCAGGCATACCGTCCTTTATTCTGGGGTGAATTGTATTTTTAAGAGCTGTAGGCTGTTCGGTAATTTCCTTTAACATAAAGTGAGCATAGCCGCCCTTTTCTGCGGCGGAAACATCCCAGTCAGCTACCTGAATTTCCTTTTCGATGGGGTTTTTATGCACATCATAGAACTTTACACCGTTCTTTGTGATATCGGCTATCTCGCCCTGCTCTAAAAGGTAGTATTCCTTTGTATGTTCGATAATTGCAGTAACGTCGGAGGCGATAAACATTTCACCGTTGCCCTTACCTACGATAAGGGGACTTTCCTTTCTTACTGCATAGATATGATCCTTATGCTCTCTGAAGATGATACCTAAGGCATAAGCGCCCTCGATATCGGCAATTGTCTTGATGATGGTATCAATGGGGTTACCGCTGTAGTTATAGTCAAGGAGCTTTGCAACGGTTTCTGTATCAGTTTCACTTTCAAAGCCGTAGCCCTTGTCTGTTAAGAATTCCTTTACCTTGCGGTAATTTTCGATAATACCGTTATGAACGATACAAACTCTGCCGTTACCGATAGGGTGGGAGTTTATATCACTTGGCTCGCCGTGGGTTGCCCATCTTGTATGACCTATACCTGTTGTGGCACTGTAAGGTCCTTCGGTTTTAAGACGCTCAATAAGACCTTCCTTTATCTTGCCCTTTGCCTTTATTGTCTTGATTCTTTCATTGCTGAAAACAGCGATACCCGCAGAGTCATAGCCTCTGTATTCAAGCTTCTGTAAAGCTCCTACAAGAATGTCTGTACACTGATTATCGCCTACATATCCAACTATTCCGCACATAAATAAAATTTTCCTTTCTTGTCATTTTGCCGTTATATCGGCAGTATATTTATTACTATTCAGAATTTTTCTGTTTAATTCAAAATATATACTGTAATTATATCACATTTTTTGTTTTATAGCAATAGTTACATATAATTTTCTGTTGACACATCCGCATCTTTGTGATAGAATAAAATCAGTTTTCAAAGTCTATATATAAGATGAAAGGATGACATTCAATGGATACTCAGTTTTTTGAACATTACAGCAGATATATGACCGCTCCCTTTGTAACAGCTATAGTCGGAGCGTCAATGGTTTTACTGGCTGTTATCACAATAATTCTTGCAATATGCCTTTTTAAAAACAAAAACAAAGGACTTTACGGTGTAACAAAGACCTTTTCGATAATCGGACTTGTGGTAAGTATTCTGCTGACAGTTACATATACAGCGATAATTGCCTTTATTGCTTTAAGCACAGAGCTTTTCAGCTACACAGGCGGCGGTGTTATAGGTGGTATAAGAGATCTTACCTGTGGTATCTTCTTAGCACCTGCAAAGTTCGGGGTATCATACTCTGCTTCAACCATTAACACAGCGGTTCCGTTTATATTCTATACGGTAACAGTATTTGCACCTGCGGTGCTTGGCTTTATTGCCTTTATTCTTTCCTGCCTTGCTCAGAGAAGCTCAAGAAAGGTAAGAAGAGCGGTAGCTGCTATGCCTCAGAATACTGTTCCCATCAGTAACTCGGTAAATAGCAATGTTCAGGGTATGACACAGGCTCAGCCCGTCCCTGCTCCTGCAGTAACACCTGCACCTGCACCTGTTCCTGTACCTGCACCTGTTCCTGCGGCAGAAGAAAATTCTCCCATAGATGAAGCACCTATTAAGAAGCTTGTTCCTGAAACAGTAGAGGAAACTCCTGCCGAAAAGACAGAAGAAGCTTCTGAAGAAAAGACAGAAGAAGCCCCTGCCGAAAAGGCAGAAGAAACTCCTGCCGAAAAGGCAGAAGAAGCTCCTGCTGAAAAGACAGAAGAAGCTCCTGCAGAAAAGACAGAAGAAGCTTCCGAAGAAAAGACAGAGGAAAAGCCTATAAATGAAGATAAGATATTAAATCTTATGTCAGCTCCTCCGTCAGAAAACGCAGTTTCCAACGATAAGCCCTTATTCTGTATGAATTGCGGCACAGCCTTAAACGGCGGTGCGTTCTGTATAAATTGCGGTACTCCTGCGGTATCAAAGGCGAAGACCTGTAAAAGCTGTAACGCTCAGCTTGCAGATGACGCAAAATTCTGTATGATATGCGGTGCAAAGGTAGAATAATCAGATAGCAGTAATGCCCGACCTCTGTTAAAAGAGATCGGGCATTTTTTAGTGTGTTTTAATTAACCCTTTACCATAAAGGTGGATGCCGCTAAATCAAGCTGGCTTAATACAAGCTTTTCCTTGTCTGTATCAGCCATTGAAACGGGATAGCTTACGGTAATCTGCTTGTATGAATCATCTCCTGGGAACTTTACACAATAAGTTGCATAGCGCTTGGTGTTGCCGAAGGTTGATTTCCAGTATATTTTATAAGAAAACATACTGTTGTTGAGCTTGAAGATTTCTGCTTCGGGAACAATTTCACCCTTTTGCTCGTATCTGTTTATTATCTTATCAAGAGGAGGGTCGAAATCAGCTATGTATAATTCGGGCATATCGCCGTCTTCATTTGAATTGCTGTCAACAGGCATAAAGGGAGAGTAAAGAGCACTATAGGAGATTTCCATAGCACCTGAATTAAATTCCTTAAAGCCGTCTGCAAGTACAAAGCTGCAGTTTAAATTACCGCCCTTTTTGTAAAATGTGAATTCTGTTTCAACACCGTTTAAATCCGCGGGTCTTACAAGGTCAACTGCCTTCACTGTCTGATTTGCAGGAGTGGTTTTAGCAGTTGTTTTCTTATCCTTATCGTTATCGGATAAGGCTTCCGTAGCTTTTTTAAAGCCTGCGTCCACAGCCTTGTTTACGGCTCTTCTTGTGGCTGTTCTTGCCGCTGATTTTAAAAGACTATCGAAAAATCCCATAATAAAATTCCTTTCATAACTGAAATGTTTAACGTTTTACCGATGTTATAATTATACAATTATGATAGGTATTTGTCAATCGGAAAATTACAGACTATTATAAAAACACAGGGCAAGCAGAAGCTTGCCCTTGTCTGTTATCATTTTGCTTTTCTTTTTTGTTTATCTTATTTCATATTTAAGCTCGTTACTGATAGCAAACTGCTCAGCGGCAGAGCCTTTTTCACATATTATGAGGGGCAGTTTTTCGGGGAAGGACAATTCACCTAAAGCAGTGTTTTCAACCGTTACAACACTTGAAGGAATGAAAATAGATTTCAGAGAAACGCAGTCATCCATTGCCCAATTTTTTATAACTTTTACGTTATCGGGGATAACGATCGTTTCAAGACTTGTGCAACAGTTAAATACATAAGAATTTATAATATCAATGCCCTTGGGGAGCGTTACCGATTTAAGTGAAATACAGTTTGAAAATGCCGATTCGTCAATAGACGTAATACTGTCAGGGAGACTGATTTCTGTAAGGTTTGTGCAGTACCAGAAAGCGTTTTCTCCTATCCTTGTAATACTCTGTGGCAGAGTGATGGATTTAAGGTTTTTACAAGAGCTTAAAGCAAGTTCAGGTATTTCCTTAACACCGTCGGGGATGACTATACTTTCTAAATTTTCGCAGTCAGAGAAGGCACTTCTACCGATTTCTGTAACGCTTGCCGGGATATCTATAGTTTTAAGAGAACTGCAATTTTTAAAGGCTAAGCTGTTGATTGCGGTAAGATTGTTATGAAGATTTACTTCTGTAAGTGACGTGCAACCTTTAAAGACGCCTATTGCGAGTGACGTTACTTTTTCGGGTAAAGTAAAGCTTGTAAGGGATGCACAGTAGCTGAATGCGTCATTATCTATTTTTTCAGTGTTTTCGGGAAGATCAATAGCTTTTAACGCTTTGCAATTTGTAAAAGCACCGACACCTATATACGTAACTGTTGATGGTAATTTGATTTCCTCTAAGGACGTGCAGTTGCTGAATGAAGTACTTTCAATACTCGTGATTCCTTCCGGCAGATATACGTTTGTAAGCGATGTGCAGCCTAATAATACGCCAGGATAAAGCTTTTCAATCATTTCAGGGAAGCGTATTGACGTAAGTGAAGTACAATCTTTGAAGACAGAACCTGAAACGGTTGTTACGTTTTGGGGAATATTGATCTCCTTAAGAGACGAACAACCGTCAAAGGCGGCATATCCAATTTCGACAATGCTTTCAGGGAGAATGATTTCTGAAAGAGAGATGCAGTCTTCAAATACATTGTTTGTAATTTGTATAACACCTTCAGGAATATTTATATCCGTGAGGCTTGAGCATCCTGAAAAACAACTGCTACCAAGGTTTACTACGCTATCGGGAATTGATATTTCTTTAAGTGACTTACAGTTGAGAAAAGCACTCTGGCAAATAGCTGTAATACTGTCTGGTATTACAACATCTGTAAGTGACGTACATCCTGCAAATACGCATGTGTTTATTTCTGTTATGCTGTGAGGCAGGGTTACGGCGGTAAGGGAATAGGCATCGTTAAAAGCGTAATCGCCGATATAAGTAATACTGTCGGGCAGGTTTATTGTTTTGAGAGATGTGCAGGTGTTGAAAGCACCTTCACCTATAGTTATAACTCCTTTGGGAATTACGATGTTTTCAAGCTTACGACATTTTATAAAGGCGTAGTCGCCTATTATTTCAAGTCCCTGGGAAAGAGTAACCTTATTAAGATTGTAACACTCGTCAAAGGCATGCTCGCCGATTTCGATAACTGAATCGGGTATAGTTATCTCTTCAAGTGAATAGAGCTTGTCAAAAGCGTGTGCCGGTATGCTTGTGAGTGTAGAGGGCAGAGTGATAGATTTTATACTATCGCTGAGCTGCAATCTGCCCTGACGGAACTGAGTGACAGGTTTTCCCTTTATATAGCCAGGAATAGTTAAATTTTCATTAGTTCCTTCATAGCCTATGAGGGTTACGAAATCATCAGATTCGATATAAGAAAAGCCGTTATAATACTTTAACTCTTCGTCTGCAGATACAGTATTGCTTGTACTGTTACTGCTTGTGTTATTGCCCGTACTTTCGCTGATTATACTGCCACTACTGTTAATGTGTTGCGGTGAGAACATATCCTTATTTAATACAATAAGCGAGGCTATTGCAGCAACGCCTATACCAGTGGCAAAAGCCGCGGCAACAGGCAGAAAACGAAATCTCTTTTTTTCTCTTTCCGCTTTATTGTTATTATCATTTACAATGATAAGCTCATCAGAATCCATATCCTTGTCGAGAGCTTTATTCAAAGCATCAAAGGTGCTTTCAATATGCTTATCATCAATACTGTCTGTGATGTTTTTCCAGATATTGTTGTTCATAAAAAATCCTCCTTTCAGACTTCAATGCCGTTTTCTTTCAAATATGTACGAAGAGCCGTCCTTGTTCTTGACAGCTGAGAGCGTACCGCCTGATGCTCCATGCCGAAGTAATGAGCTATAGATTTTGTGGACATATTGAAATAATATCTTGCCACAAAAATATCCTTGTTGCGTTTTTTCTGATTGTCAAGGAATTTATTCAGCAGTATAGAAATATTTCTGTCATCCATAAGGGTTTCAGGATTTTCCCTACTACTTATTACATCCTCCAGTTCGTCATAGATATAGTCGGTCTTATGTTTGCCAAGCTTAGCTGTAAGTGTAAGGGCGGTATTGCGTACCGTTTTAGAAAGAAAGGCCTTGAAGGAATTCGGTATTGTCGGCGGAATACTGTTCCATATCTTAAGATACGAAGAATTTACACATTCCTCACTGTCTTCGTCAGAACCGAGTATTTCCATTGCAATCTTTTTACACAGTCTTCCGTATTTCTGATCGGTAACGGCTATAGCTTCTTCGTTACGGTCGAAATACAGCTGTATTATTTTTTCGTCCTTCATGCTTTCCTCCCCCTTTCACTCAATAAGACTAAAGAAAACGGCGTTTTGTTCTGTTTTTGGAATTTTTTTTATTATAGCAGAGAATGGGTGATAAGGCAAATTGTTTGGAGGTAGGTGTGACATGGCCCTAAAGGGCACCGCAGCAGTCTGAAAGACTGCGACCATTTTCCGATTTATCGGAAAATATATGTCCTTGTTGGACTACTCGCTGACGGTTCATGCCTTTTAATACGGTTGTTATATGCGGAGCTTGATGAACGGCAGGGGTCACACAATGGTGAAAGATAAATTGTTGTTTGGCGGCGAGATGTGACGGAATGAATCCCCCTGACGGCTATCGTCGCCATCCCCCTTTAGGCAAGGGGGACCTCCGATTTTGTAGCACCAAAAAACCTCCCTTGCCTAAAGGGCGTCGCAGTCCCTTGTACTGCTGGGGCGTAGCCCCAAGCAGAGGTCATTGGTCTAAAGACCGTCGCAGTCTTTCAGACTGCTGCAGGGGCGGCAGCCTAAACTTTATGAAAATATGCATTTTCATAAAGTCACGCAGTCCTATCGGACTGCTCCTTT
>JAZSHW010000079.1:0-9259 GCA_045533495.1 Ruminiclostridium sp.
AAGTAATAAGAAGAACAAGGCTGCATTAAACTCTATCAAGATGCAGGCTGCAAATGAAGTAGGCGTAAATCTTAAGGAAAATGGTTACAACGGTGACCTCACATCTAAGCAGGCAGGTAGTGTAGGCGGTCAGATGGTTAAGAAAATGATCGAATCCTACGAAAATAACAGCCAGAACAACCAGCAGTAAGTAATCCTCCATTTATAGCATAATATAGGCTATGTAACTGCGCCCCGATACCAAGGGTAAGTGATTTGTGAATATTCTGAACGAATATTTTAAAATTACTATAATCTCTTTGGTATCGGGGTTTTTATTATTGACATAGAAGGCAAAAGATGGTATTGTAAAAATATAAAAATTTTTTCGATTTTTCGCAGACAAAACCCTATGTCCGATTGTAATGTAAGTGAAAGCACATATATTGCAATATAAAAACACAAAGGAGAACATTATGACAACATCCGAATACAGCGTGCTTCTTGGCGAAATATACGACAGACAGGTAGATACCATCTACAGAGTGTGTCGTATGTATATGAAAAATCAACAGGATGCCGCAGACATGGTACATAACACCTTTTTAGCATTACTGAAAAAACAAAAGACCTTTGAAAATGAAGAACATGAAAAATTATGGCTTATAAAGGTAGCGGTGAATATGTGTAAAAACGAGCTTAAGCACTGGAGCAGAAAAAGCGAGGATATAAGCGAGATGGAACTTACGGCAGATGATAAGAAGGACGAGCTAATGCCTCTTGTTCTGCAGTTGCCTTCCGAGCTTAAGGTGCCTGTTTACCTGCATTATTATGAAGGATACCGCAGTGAAGAAATTGGCAGAATGCTTGGTATTTCTGCCTCTGCGGTAAGAACAAGATTGCAGAAGGCAAGAGAACAGCTTAAAGAAAACTTCTGATGCGAAATATCAAGAAAGGATATAGTTATGAACAAGAATGATTTTGAGATTTTATCTCCTACATATAAAGAAAAGACCGAAATGAAAGAAAGACTGATGCGAGAAGCTGCAAAGGAAGAAAAGAAGCCCATCTGGCTTGATTTCTCCTTTTATGCAAAAATAGCGGCGTCTCTTGTGCTTGTAGTCGGTGCTGCTGTAATCATCGGTTTTATTGCGAATAGTGGCGGAACAGGTATTGATATTTCCACACCGCCTGTATCAAAGCCTGTAATAAGTGATATATCATCCGAAAGCGAGGATTCAGCAAGCAGTAAGACAGAAGAACAGCACTCAGAAAAACTCAACGCCAAAATTTATCTGTGCGGTGACGTAAACCGCACCGATGATACTCAGACACACGGCAGTGCTACAATCACCTTATCTACTGCACAGGATAATTTAGAGCTTAAGGATTATCAGGTATTTCTTTGCGAGGACAACTGTGAGAAATCTGCACTTGTAAGTCGTGCATCCCAGGGAAACGCACCTGTATATAATGTAATATCAGACGGAGAAATTGACGGAAATCCAAAAGTGCTCAGATTCAGAATGACAATACCTGAATCTATGGTGGAAAGCTTAAAGGAACAGGGCAATTATGAAAGCGTAACACAGCGACTTGACAGCAACTATTATTATCTTATAGAGCTTAGCAAAAAGCACTACGCCTATATTCACCTTGCAAGAAAAAAAGACGCTGAAAAAACTGAAGACGAAGTCGCAAATGCCGACGCTATCATAAAAAATGCTAAGATAAATCTGAATTCTGATACTTCATCTGAAACAGAGAGCAATTTATCCTCCGACACGTCTTCTGAGGAGGAAAGTATTATCGAATCCGAGCCGACCGATTCTGATACAGAAAGTAACGATACCTCTGTAGATTCAGAAGAAGAACCCGATTTTATCAATGGTCCTTACGTTACAGATATTGGCACCTTTGACACAAGCGGTGTGCTTTATGAAAAGCCTGTTATTGAAAATGAAAAAATAAAGATACAGGTGCAGGACCTTTATTACGGTAAATATACCGTAATGCTGTCATATTTAGTTACAAATAATGGGGACGAAGAGCTGGATATAGGAACATATACTGCGGGTATGGGAAATTATCCCGATGTATTTGTAAATGGGTACAGTTATCTTGATGTAAGCGCCTATAGTGAGTATATCACTACACAGCTATCAAAGGAAAAGCTAAGCCACGGAGAAACGTCAATGGTAACGATAGAGATACGCTACGATTTTCTCCTATCTGTTGGAATAACCAACGTGACTGAGCTTAAAACCTCACTTTATTACGGAAAGAGATATGACTTAAATGATGTGGATTTTAAAGAATACGAAACCGCTTACATAAATGTAAAAACATCTCTTTATGACGAAGGTGAAAAGCCTGTAATAAATTATGAAGAACAGCTTAAAAACGAAACAGTTCAGGAAAAAATGGGCTATACCTTCCTTCAGTTTATTGATACTCCCTTTGATGAGCAAAACGGTATTGTTATAGAAAATGCGGCACTTCTTAAAACAAAATCTGATATAGATGGCAAGGAGCATTATACAGTAAGGCTTACCGTTCATAACGTAACGGATAATACTGTTGATTTCCGTACGGCTGTGCATGTGATAAACGATATTGCTACTGTAATGGCGGGAGCAATTCATCCGGGTAATGATATATTTGCAGGTGAGAGACTTATCCTTGATGTTAATACAATGAGTATTGACGATCTTGCAAATTACGGAATAACTGACATAAGAGAAATCAGACTGTGTAACGATATTATAACCGGCAATGATGAACGTGAACAATTTTATAACGAAATTGTATTCTCGGATGAAGAAGATGGAGCCGAATTGTCAGAAGAGCTTTATAACGGAAACGGGGTTGTTATCACCGCTGGCAGAATCTATGAGGAATACGAGCAGGGACAAATCACACTTCTTTTTGATACCGCAAAGAGTATAAAGATGTTTGGATTTACGGGTAATGCCTGCACTATAAACGGAAAAGAATTTGTTATAGGTAGCAGCTCAGACGAAATTCAGGTCGGACATTCGGGTTGGGATACACCTATAGAGGGTTCGGTTAAAAAGCCTTTCGTTTTAAATGTTCCTATGGAAATGTATGATGAGATAGGCATAACCTCCGTATCGGAAATAGAAGAAGTAACGTTAAAATTTACAATCTATGCTGATGACGGAACTATAGCCGACGAGCCTGTTATCACGGTAAAGCAATAAATAAAAAACCCTCTGTCTTAATAGACAGAGGGTTTTTTACGATTTGTCGTCCTTCATTTACCGCCGAATGCGGTTATAAAAATTCTGGGGGATTATTTTACTTGTTCTTTTTCTTAAGACAAATACCGCTTACTGTTAAAGCACCTGCTGCGAGAGCTGCGGGAACTACTGTAAGTATAATACCTGTAGGCACGTTTTCAGGTACACCGGAAGAAGTACCGGGAGCAGTTTCCTCAGCGGAAGCTACAGTTGTGCAGGAGAGAACAGTAATAACGGTGATAAGTGTTGCTAAAAACTTTTTCATATCTTAGTCCTCCTTTTTCATTTTGTTCTTTTCTTTCTGTACAGGCTTCTTGAGCCTTCAAAACTGTAGTCAAAGGACAGTATAAAAAAGTTTCAGAATTTTTAAAAATTATTTTGTTTTTCTGAAAGACCGAAGCTTACAGATAAAGCATTATCAACTCTTGTCATTGCCGATACATCAAGCTCACCCATTCTTTCCTTAAGACGCTGCTTGTCAAGAGTTCTCACTTGCTCTAATAAAACAATAGAATCCTTTTGCAGACCGCACTGACCTGCATCTATAGAAATATGTGTCGGAAGCTTTGATTTGTCACGCTGGCTGGTTATTGCCGCCGCAATTACCGTGGGACTGTGACGGTTGCCCACATCGTTCTGTACGATAAGTACGGGACGCATACCGCCTTGTTCGCTTCCGACCACGGGACTTAGATCCGCATAGTAAATTTCTCCTCTTTTTATATTCATAGCCATTTCCTTTCCAGAGCCTTACGGCATATCCATTTAATGTACACCAGTATTTTTAACCTGTAGCATTGATTTATACAAAAGCTGTTTGTTTTTTCTGTCGTTTAAGGGAATATGATGTACGCTAAAAAGCGTCTTCCATATATCATATTAGAAAAAGTATTATTCGTTACCGCTTTTTCTTGACTTTTTCTGCGTATGTAAATATAATATAAAGTACGAATAGTTTATTAATGATTGAAAGGACAGACTATGAAAAAAAGAATAAAAATGACAGCTCTTTTACTTGCTGTATCGCTTGTTTTATCAGGTTGTGCAGAAAACACCGCAACATCTTCTGTTACGGAAAGTGAAAGTGCAAGCAAGACAGAGAGCTCAGCTACACAGTCACAGACAGAAAGTAAGGATGAAACATCTATGACAGAAACACAAAAACCCGATGAAAATCTTAGCGAAGAAGATATTTACAATGCGATGGTAGACCGTTCGCTTATGGAGCTTGGCAATCTTCAGAGAATGAAGAAGTTTTTTGAAAAGCTTGAAAAGGGCGAAGAGGTTACAGTTGCTTTTATCGGCGGCTCTATAACAGAAGGTATGACTGCAGGTGCAGATCTTTGTTGGGCAAAGCTTACATATAAGGCACTCTGTGAGCAGTACCCGAATGCAAAGATAAACTATGTAAATGCAGGAATGAGCGGTACACCAAGTATACTCGGTAATATAAGAGCGGGCAGAGACGTGCTTTGTCATAATCCCGATCTTACCTTTGTAGAATTTGCCGTAAACGATGGCGGCAGTCAGGATTATAAGGACAGCTATGAAGCCCTTGTCCGCACGCTTTTAGAACAGGAAGACAGCCCTGCGGTAGCTCTTTACTTTACAGTTATAAAGAGCGGTCACACCTGCGAAAAGTATATGTCTGAAATAGGCAGAGCCTACGGACTACCTATGGTATCACTTAATAATGTTTTATCTGTGGAATTTGAATCAGGCAGAATGAAGTGGGAAGACTATTCCGATGATGAATCTCACCCTAACGTATGGGGTCACGAAATGACAAAGGACCTCATTATGAATATGCTTGATAAGGCAAAGGCAAAGATTGACGAGGGCGGCATCGGAGAAGTTGAAGCTGTTCCTACCCAGTGGGTAAATAGTGACCGTTATTACGGAATGAAGTATTTCGATGACGCCAACCCCCTTGACGGTTTTACTATGATTGACACAGGTGCTTTCAGCGGTGAGGGCGATACTATCCAGCAGTTCCCGAATGGTTGGGCGGCGAAGGTAGTACCCACAGACGCAGAGCCTATGAAATTTACTTTTACAGGCAAAACTCTTATGATGGTGTATAAGTGCGTAAGCTCAAAGAGAGGCGGCTCTCTTAAGGTAACTGTTGACGGAAAGGTGACAGGCACTTATTCCACACAGGCAGACGATGGCTGGAATAACCCCGTTGCAGTTCAGGTATTCACAGGTGATGAGGGTGTACACGAGGTTACAATAGAGATCGTTGATATTGACGGAAAACCTATCACAGCAGATATTTTAGGCTTCGGCGTTTGCTGATGAAATAACGTATATAAGCCTGAGAGGTTATCTTCTCAGGCTTTGTTGTATATTTTTAAAGTTTTTTATAATTTCCATCAACATTTTACTGCTCAGGATTGTATTATAGGTGAAAAGGGCAGAATAGTCTGACTTTTACCGTCTTGCAAGACAGAGTCTGAAAATTCGGTGTGGTTTGTTTTGGTAAACTGCAACTGCACAAAGGAGTGTGGCTATATGAAAAAGAAATATATTGTATGCGGAATTATTCTGATTATAGCACTTGTTATCGTTGCTATCTGTATATGGTATTTTTCTCCCGTAGTTTTTCTTAAAGGAGTAGGGGATAACGAGATTAAATCTATCTCTGTATTCAGCGGTAGTACAGGTAAACAAATGACTTTGACAGATGCAGATGAGATAAACAAAGTAGTCAGCAATGTACAATCTTTAAAAATGAGAAGAAGCGGATTTTCTTTTAACTACGTTGGCTTTTCCTTCAGTCTGACCTTTAAGGATAAGGATGGTAATGTGATTGACGGACTTGTAATCACCGGTAAGGATACTGTTAGGGATAATTTCTTTTTCTATAGCACCGAGGACGGCGAATTATGTTTTACCTATCTTATAGAATTAACAGACAAATATTGCACCGATAGATGAGAGGGACATTGGAATTTGACGGCGAGTCGCCGCGGGCAATTCCGCCGCCGAAGGCGGAATTTGGTGAACGCCACGCGTTCAAACAACAATTTATGGTACCATACAATAAAAAATCCCCGAAGGGAGGAAAGTCCTATGGCTGATAAAAACGAATATACAAAAATAGCCGAAGAAATATACGACCGTCATTTTGAAACGGTCTACAGCGTTTGCTTTATGTATATGAAAAACAGGCAGGACACCGAAGACGCAGTAAATAACACCTTTTTAAAGCTCCTTGAAAAGCGTAAGCGTTTTGAGAGCGAGGAACACGAAAAAGCCTGGCTTATAAGGGTAGCTATAAATATCTGCAAGAATACCGTAACCCATTGGAGCAGAAATTCTGTGGATATAACCACCCTTCCTCTGACGAGCGAGCAGGTACATAATGAGGTATTAAGACAGGTGCTTGAATTGCCCTTTGAGCTTAAAGTCCCCGTATACCTGCATTATTACGCAGGCTACAGCAGTAAGGAGATAGGAAAATTGCTTGGCATTGCAGATTCCTCAGTGCGTTCACGGATAATGAAAGCTAAAAAGATTCTCGAAAAAGAGCTTTAATCTACAGAAAGGATGGTAATTATGGATAAGAAAATTTTTTATGAAGCTATTCCTACAGCAGAGCAGAAAGCAAGACTAAAAAAGCGTATCTTTGAAGAGCAGACAGAAGCTCAGGATAACAAAATGAAAAAAGTATCACCCTTTAAGACAGCGGCAGCAGTTGCGGCGGCATTTGTACTTGTTGTAGGTGCAGTAGCACTTGTAGCAATAGTTGCTAATATGGGCGGTACGGGTATAGATTATATACCGCAGAATAGCGGCAGCGACAGCCACGTAGCAAGCAACGGCGGTGTTGATGATCCCAGCAATATTGAAATCGGGGTAATAGACCTTAAAGCAAAATATCCCCAGTATTTTAATCTTGACACTACAAAGGGGCTTGTAGTCTATACGTGGTTTACACCACAAGAAGATGATGAGGACGTATGCGTTCTTGTTCCCGGTAAAAATATAGGCTATACAGATGACGAAATACTAAGTATGCCGGCGGCAACAGTTTCTGAGATGAGAGAGGTATTAAAAAGTTATAACATAAATTCTGAAAATATAAGCGTACAGTTTTTCAAACATCCGTCTTTAGCTACGGCAGAATATGACGCTGACAGCTTTTTAAATAAAGTATGCAAAGAGCTTGGCATAAAAAATAAAGTACAGGATCTCAGCGAAAAGTATCCTAAGTATTTTAATCTTGATACTACAGACGGACTTGCAGTCTACACCTGGAAAACTGAATCAGATCCACAAAAGGATATGTGCATTCTCCTTCCCGGCAAGGACAAAGCCCACGCCGAACATGAAATAGTAACCAGTCAGGGCATTTCGGTAGCTGAAATGAAAGAGATACTTGCAAGCTATCTCATTTCTCCCGAAAATATAAGTGTCAGATATTTCGATTATTTCTCTCCATCAGTTCAATTTGACGGTGAGCAGGCGTTAAACAGACATATTGTGGATATAAAAATACAGCTTGGTATCATTGCAGATCATCGGGATAAGTACCCTGCGTATTATGCTCTCGACACAATAAACGGACTTAAGGTCTATGTATGGCAGCCTGCACCTGACTCCTATTCCTGTGTTCTGGTAGAGGGTAAAAACAATGCATATACCGATGATGAAATACTGGCTCTGCCTGAGGCTACTCTCGCAGATATGAAGGAGATACTGTCAAGCTATGATATTCCAACTGAAATGATAGAAGTGGCAATCTTTGAACATCCTATGTCAGGCTTCAAGTCTGATATAAACCAGGATTTTATTCCTATGATCCGTGAAAGACTTGGCATAGCTCTCGAAAATGAAGATGCCTGGGGTATTAATATGTCGGTAGCCTTTAAGAATGACACCGAGTTTGTGCTGTCTATTAGTCAGACCTTGCCCGAAGGCGTGCATATGGATGGAAAGCTTACCACCTCTCCCGAATATGAGTTATATGTTGATTACGAAGGTAAGCGAATAACTTATCAGGAATATGCAAAGCTTAAAGGACTTTTGTATAACGGACCCTTTGCCTGGGACTGTGTGCTTTATACGATAGAAGAAAACGGCTGGCTCATACTGAATGAGGATATTTCTTTAACCTACGGAAAGCTCCCTGAGGGAAAATATTATATAAAGAAAAACGTAGTATATTACGGTGACGACGGCGAGTGCGAAGACAAAGACTATTATGCAGAATTTATCGTAGAGACTGAGCCTGCCATCCCCGAGGATGAAAAGGATAAGGTTGTAAGTATCGTGAACGGCGTGGATGTGAAGCTTGGCGAGAGTGAGTTCTTTAACGGTAATGAAAATATACTCCGGTTTGATTTCGCTATAGTTTACGACACACCTCACAATTTCTACCACGACACCTTTACGGAAAACGGCGGAGATATACCACATATCCCCACCACAGATGGAAATACAGTCTATAAGACCATTAAGGTTGGCGATAAACTGAGTCCTGATTTCACTGTGACCGAGGCACATTTCAACAGTAATATCATAAAAGGTGCAGATGGTAAGATAACAGGTCTTGACGCTAAGATGTCCGAAAACAAGCTCAGAGCAGAGGGCAACACCACAGTAACCGCATACGCCTATAAGCAGAAATATGATAACGGCACTTCTGAGGTTATGGTAATAATTGATCCTACAAAGGATATGAACGGCGAAATTTCCCTTTACAGACTGTTCCGTGAAAGATTATACGACTTCAGATACGTGAGTGAAAACGGCGGCCTTTTCGAGGCTACATCAAGCACTCCTGTAATGAAACTTTCAGAGGTTGACGGCGAAAAATTTGATAAGGATGGGCTTTGGGAGATTGAACTCGATATCACCGCCATAAATATGGTGTATACCGAGAGAGGTGGACAGAGCTGTATTTCACCCGATATATCCGATTTGAGATTTATAAAGCAGATCGAAGTCAGCGACCCTATAGCAGAATAAATTACAAGTGATTTCTTCAGAAAATAAATAAAGCATCTGCC
>JAZSHW010000037.1:0-10627 GCA_045533495.1 Ruminiclostridium sp.
ACGCCACGCGTTCAAACAACAATTTATCAAACTATAACAACATACACAAAGGCAGAAGGTAAAAAATGAAGGTTTTTATTTCCCACTCATCTGCAAATGCAGAAAAGGCAGAGGCAATCTGTAAACATATAGAAGAAAACGGTCATAGCTGTTTTTATGCACCGAGAGATATCCGTACAGGCTTTTCCTATGCTGAGGAAATTATGAATGGTATTGACAGCAGTGACGCTCTTGTGCTGATACTTTCAAATCAGTCAAATGAATCTCCCCATGTCTTAAGAGAGATTGAAAGAGCGGTAAGCCTCAATATGCCGATAATCGTATATAAAATTGAGGATGTAACGCTTACAAAGTCAATGGAATATTTCCTGATGTCACACCAGTGGCTTAACAGCACGTCAAATGACTGTTTTGATAACATCACATATTCATTGAATCAGCTTGAAAGCAGAAAAACAGACACACCCGTTATAACACAGATAAAAACAGAGCCTGAGCGACAGGGCAAGAAAATAAATCCTGTTTCTGTAATATCATACGGTGCTATCCTTATCGGTGCAATCGCTCTTGTTGTACTGCTGATAGTTTTTGCAACGGGTGGTAATAATGGCGGTACCTCCTCTGCAGTTTCTTCTGATGAAAGCAGTAAAGAAAGCGTTACAAGCAGTACAATAACAGAAAGCACCGATACTTCATCTGTAGCCGAAAGCAACGAAACTGAAAGCACTTCGGAAAACACAACGGATTCAGATGTAAAGCTTGGTGCAACTCTCACCTTCGGTACATATAATGATCTTCCGATAAAGTGGAGAGTCATTGATATAAAGGACGGCAAGGCGGTTGTGATAGCACAGGATATACTCACAATAAAAGCCTACGACTGTGCCGAAAGCGGAAAGTATAATTATATAGGCAATAAGGACTACTGGACAGAGGATATAAGCGAGCTTTCCATGATGGATCAGCACAAGCTGAGAGGCAGTAATCAGTGGCACCTGTCAAACATCCGTACCTGGCTCAACTCTGACAGAGAAAACGTACCCTATAACGATCAGCCGCCGATAAATGCGGCTATGGCAGGCGGCAAAAACGGTTATGATAAGGAAGCAGGCTTCTTGAGCGACTTTACAGATGAGGAAAAGAAAGCGATAGTTCCCGTCTCAAATCTTACAGGCATTGAAGATACAAGTGTAACCACAGAGGATAAGGTATATCTTCTGTCAAAGGATGAGCTTGATCTTCTTTATAAGGCGGATGTAAGTATATGTGCAGTGCCTACCGATAAGGCGGCAGAACTTGATAAGTCGGGTACATATAAAGCCTATTCAAAGGATGTGGGCGTGGATGACCATTACTGGTGGCTCAGAGATAATGACGGTTCTTCAGGCTATCAGGGTTATCTTGTATGCAACAGTAACGCCCAGAATAATATAATAAACTACAGTGTGGGTGTTGAAGGCTTTGGCGTACGTCCTGTAATGACGGTTGACCTGTCTGCTGATGTTATAAAAAATAATATTGAATAAAAATAACGCTGAGACGAAAAATCTCAGCGTTTTCTCATTCAGTTTTTTGTGTAAGCTCTGCGTATTTAACAAGCTGTTTTCTTGAATTTACGCCAAGCTTACCGTATATATTCTTATTGTGATATTTTAACGTGTTTTCGGTTATGTTAAGCTGTGCCATAAGCTCCTTAGTGGTAACGCCCGAAACGTAACCGTCATATATAAGCTTTTCTTTAGGAGTAAGGGTCTTTATTGCTGATGTAAAATATTTAAGTGCTTCTTCACTCTGTTTCTCTTCGAAAGGCTTTTCTTCACTCCTGATTTCTGTCTTCAGCGGGGCTGAAGGAACGGTTTCGAGAACGTTACGGCTTTCGCTTTTTTCTTCATCCTGTATCATAAGATACAGTGCAATAAGGAAAAGCTCCGTTATGATATAGGATACAGATAACATCTCAAAACGGATATCGACAAGCTGTTCGAAAAGCCATACAAGTATATTTCCGAATACCGCCATCAGAAGTACGACCGCCTGCTTATTGATTGCAAGCTTTCGTTTTACCGATGCGTAAATAATCACCGTCGTCATTGATATAAAGTAAGAAAGCAAATACACAAGATAAACGATATGTAGTGTACCATATACCTTTTTAAGCGTTGTAACGCCGTTTACTACTTCTATAGTGACCTGCTTGTAATAAAGGTCGCAAAATCCCGGACTTGCGGCAAGCAGGAAAACGAGTACACCGACTGAAATAAGGATAAAAGGCAATGCTTTATGATAGCTCAGCTTGCAGACGCTGAGTATTATCATCAGCATTGACAGTGGCAGAAATACCGAGCCAAGATAAGACAGAGCGTTGGCAAAAAGTGCGTTTTCAAGATTTCCTGATACGGATAAAATAAAATATCCTGTTTCTACTACGAATATAGATGAAAAAAGAACGTAAAGCCATCTTTCTTTTTTCTTTATAAATATTACGTAAGCGATAAACAGCAACAATGAAAATACTGCTGTTGCACCATATATTACAGATATATTTTCTGCCTTGCTTCCGATCTCACTACAACCTGTCAACGAAAACATAAAAAATACAGGGAGAATCATACACAACAATTTTTTATTCATAATTTCCCCTTTCTTTTTATTTTGCCGCCCGATTTTTATTAAAAATTACCCATTTCCCACACTTTTTTTAGTAAAGTGTGGGGACATTTAGCGTGGTAATATGATAAAATGTGAATGTGATGTTTGATATATATGGAACGTCGAAAAATTCTATATATGGTATAATTATATCACAAAACGCAAATCAAGTCAACGAAGTAAATTGATAATTTACTTCACAAGGAGGAACTATATGCAGTACACAGGAAAATGGGTCTTTCACTCAATGATGGCAAGAGACGACGATTTCAACATCGTTTATCTTAATGCAGAAGAATATCTCAACTCCCCCATGCCTTACATTGATGAAAATGATAAGGACGAAGTTGAAAGCGAAATGAGAGAAAGAAAAAGGATGATAAACTCTTTTGTGAAAATCACAGATGATATGAAGATGTATCTTATGATGGCTCTGCCCGAAGACGTTTCACAGCAGGAAGTGGATGCGGCAGTAGCAGCAGGACATATAAAGCTTATGGACGGTGCTATCGTTTCAGAAGCTATGGACTGCGAGCTTCGTGATGGCGAGTTGTGGTTCAATTCTGGTATCGAGGGCGAGATCTTTGAAGAAAAGGCTGACCCCTGGGTTAAGGCTATCGACAAGGACGGTCTTCTCACCTTTGCCGCTACAAGATACGTAAAGGAATAATTTAGGTTATTTAAAATTTTTTATAAAAGGAGAATTAACAATGGGAATTTTCGACAAACTGAAGAACGTAGCAAACGATGCTGTAAATGCAGTATCAACTGCAACAAGCAACACAAAGGAAACCTTTACCTTTGCCGCATTACCTGAAAGCCTTACTGAACTTCAGGCATTGCCTGAGGCAAGCCTTGATTCACCCTTCAAGACAGCGGCTTTATCTGTGTGTGCTCTTTGTGCATATGGTGCAGATAAGCAGATAGGTATTGAAATGCTCAACTGGCTGCGTGGTCCCAGACCTCTCAGCAACCAGGAGATTTCTTTCCTTGACGATCGTTTCCGTGACGGAAAGTTCTACATCCCTTTTTCATATTTTGCCGGTGCAACACCCGACAACGACTACACACCAAGCAGTCCTTTCACAATAACGATTGAGACAAACCCCTATTCAGACGCTAACGAAGGCTACAAGAAGCTCTTTATAAAGAGCGGCGGTGCTGACGGCGCACGTGAGATAGTTCTCAGAATGAAGGGCGACGGCAAGTGGTTCTTATGGGATCAGTTCCTGATGGTAGGCATCCGTGATCCTAAGTCTTCTGACCCCTGGGCGTAATTTAACAGTTTATAAAGCGAAAAAGCAAAGGCTTTTTCGCTTTTTTTTAAATTTTTATTTAGATTTATTGCAGGCTGGAAGAAAATGTGATATAATTTTCTTAGCGTAATGCTCAATTTCTTTCACGAAAGGAAGTAATACAATGTTAAAGAAATTCTTTTCAGCACTGTTTGTAATGGCAATGACAATAACGCTACTTGCGTTATCAGCAGTGGCTGAAGGCTCTAATGCAAAGGCAGATGTAAATATTACAGGCTACAACATTACATTTGCTGAGGATGCCGCAGGTGAAGACAAGCTCACCATCGGTGAAGATTACACCACCACCTTCACTATAAAAGAAGGTTATTATCTTACTTACGAAGATGTATATATTTTATGCGGTGATACAGATGAAACTGTCCCATACGATATAGACATTTCTGCAGGCACTCTTACCGTACACACCGCCGAATACGAAAATATCGACAGCCTTTACATTTATTTTGTAGCAGGCAGATACTTTGATTACAACTCAGATGTTACAAAGCTTGATTCTCTCACCCTTAACGAAACTATTCAGTATAAGGAAGAGGATATTATGTCCCCGTTTACATACAGTACAAAGGTATACGAGGTTGATCTTAAAGCAAACGATATACTCCACGTTGAAGGTGAAATTGTCGGATTAGACATTGCAGGAGTATTTACAGAAATATGGGAATATGATGAAGCAACCGACAGTATAGAATACTTGAACGGATTTTCAGACGAAGATGAAGAAAATACAAGCATTCATTTTATAGCTCCTGAAAGTAAGAAGTATCTTGTATGTATATTGTGCTACGACGGTTTATACAACATGGATTGTAATATTAAAATAAATAAGGAAAGCTTAAAGGTACTCCCCGTATTTTCAGCTGAAAATGTCAGAACTCCCGATGAGGATGAACTCTGGAACTGGGACAAAGATACAAGAACACTTACCCTGATGGATGGATTTACACAGCAAACACAGCTTAACCACGCAATATATCTACCTGCCGATTCTACCATCAACGTACTTGGCAAGGCTACTATAAGCTCCTGCGATGAAGCTATACTCAATGACGAAGGTTCACTTACAATAAATCTGTTATCGGGAGCAGAGCTTAATATTTCTTCAACAAATGCTGATGCTATAGAAATATCGGGCGATCTTACGATAAACGGCGAGCCTGATGAAAACGGCGTTCTGCCGAAGCTCACAGTCAGCGGATGTAAAGATGACGCTATCAATTCTCTTGACGGCGGCAATATAACTATAAACAGCTGTAATATCACCATAAACGCAGAGAGTGACGGTATCCGTACAACAGACGGAAATATTGAAATAAACGATTCTGAAATATTAATAAGGGCAGAGGAGCGTGGCATAACTGTCAAATCATCTGTTTATGATACGTCCTCGCCCGAAGAAATTGCCGAAGACTTCAGTATTACCGTTAAGAACAGCAATATAACCATCCATTCCGATGATATTGGTATAGAAGCAGAGCTTGCGGCTATCAACTTTACTGATACAAAACTCCTTGCTGCTTGTGATTATGCCGGCGTTGCAGCTACAGGAGATATGCCCATAAATATCAGCGGCGGTACTATGGAAATGCGTTCAGGCAGTTATGCCTTCCTGCTCAGCAGCAACAAGGTGACCTTCAGCGATGATGCAGCTGTCCTTTTCATAATCGACACTGAAGAAGGTATTATGCACGGAACAAGTGATACAGACATCTCTCTTTGCGGAGAAGTCAAAATTACCGACTTTGACGGAAATGTATTATACACAGGCGAATGGTATGACGAGCTTTATAATCCGCATAAGGGTAATATAGTTATAAAAACAGAAGAAAACGGCGAAGAAAAATACGTTATCCCTGCTATGATCGAGACCTTTTATGATGTGAATGAAGAGGACTGCGAAGTAACAGGTGTTGACAGCGAATACACTGTAGGTGACGAAATAACATTCGAAGTAAAGGGCGCAGGCTATGATATAGTAAATCCCATCGCCGGCACAGAAAGATGGAAGCCTGTCTCATGGGAAGTAAAAGACACGGAAATCAGTGGAAAACTCTCTGAAATGACAGAGCAGGGAGCTATTGATACAGCAGACATTGAGCCGGGCGATCATACTATCGTATTTACTTTTATAAAGCAGAGTTATGTAAGAAATTGGAGCACAGTTTATATAGCTGGCGAAAATATGATATATTCATATGTCGAAATACCCGTTACAATAAATGCCGATCCCGAAAGCACAGATAAGCCCGAGGATACTGACAAGCCTGAGGACACTGACAAGCCTGAGGACACTGATAAACCCGAAGAAGATGACAAGGTTTCTCCTGATACAGGTAACCACGACATTATAAACTTAAATCTTTTACTGTTGCTTATTTTAGCGTCAGGCGTAGCACTTGTAACACTTGGAAAATCCAGAAATAATGCTTAAATAAACCTTATCGTACCGATAAACGTAAACGGCAAGGACAACGTAAAACAAACACACAAAGTTGCACAATCTTAGCGTGACTTTGTGTGTTTTTTCTTTGTCCTTCGGAGTGTAGACAAAACACGAAATATGTGATATAATTTCCACATAAGAAAAATAAGGGAGAATATAAAATGATTATCTGTTTTATTCTGGCACTTATTATTATAATTTCAAGTGTTGTCATTATCACAAAACTGATAAAAAGAAAGAAAAGCCTTGATTCTATCGTATTTGCGGTAGCTCTTTCCTGCTTTGCACAGATGCTTGTGCTGACTGTCGGTCTTGCAGATACAAAAGGCCTTAACGCATCAAGCTTACTGCAGGTTATCGGTTCATCCATAAAGGCTATGGGCGGCGAAGCAAATACCTCATTTATTGACGCATTCAATATCGGAAATAACCTTTTTAATCAGATATACTGTGTGTGGCTCTATGCAATATGGTTTATTTCTCCTGTGGCTGCCGGCGGTGTTCTGATTTCAACCCTCAACAGAATAAACAGTCTTTTCAGCAAAAAGACAATCAAGAAAAAGAATCTTTATATCTTTACAGAGCTTACTCCCGAAACTCTCATAACAGCTCAGACCAAATTTGACAGTCTTACTGAAAGAAAAGAAAAAAAGGATATCCAGTTTATCTTTTTAAACGGTAACAAGGAATTATTAAAAAACAATCTTTTACCTGCCACTTTTTTTCAAAACACCCTTCAGGAGCTTAAAATAAACACCTTAAAGGTAAAAAACACAAAGATATGGGATTTCTGCTTTGACGGTAATATAAGAACAAGCGAAATTATTGCATTTACTGAAAATCATTTGGCTGAAAACAGCTCCAATCACCTCACCCTTAATATTTTCAACACAGATGCAGTATCTGAAAAGAGATACAAATCACTTATCCAAAGAGTATCAGATAGGAAAAACATCGACATTTTCCTTTCCGATACCTATAAAAGCTCAGTTCATTCTATTCTCAGAACCTATCCTCTTTATGATTACATAGAAGAAAACAGAGAAGATATGCGTATACTTGTCATCGGTATGGGTACTTTCGGATATCAGTTTATAGGAAATGTTTTCGGAAGCTGTCATTTTCTTAATAACAACGGCAAACCTGTAAAGCTTAAAATCACCGCAGTTGATACTCAGGCTGAAATACTGCGTGGCAGAGCACTTATGGAAAGTCCTGACTTCATTACAACGCTGCAAAATGAAGGAGTACTTGATATAGTTTCCTGCAATGCAGAAAACGCAGAAATGACCGCTATGCTTGATAGCCTTGACACAGTTGACTACTGTGTAGTAGCAACCAATAACGACGAAACAAATATCAGGATCGCAAAATTCTTAAAGCGTTATTTTATCAGAAAAATAATACACAATAATCAGATGCCTGACAGCAACGAGGAGTTGTTCAATCTAATACCACCCCTTGTTGTAAAGATACGTGACGGCAAGAAATCAGAATTCGTATTTTCCGAAAGTGATGATATCAGGCTCATTCCATTTGGCAGTATAGAAACAGTCTATAACCACAAGACCTTAAGCACAAATGATATTGACAGTATTGCCAAAAAGCTTTTTGCAATAAACTGCAATTCAGCAGATGAGGATCTTACAAAGCCCTTCAACGAGCTTAGCAGGAAGTTTGATTCCTTTGCAAATAAATACGCAAGCAAATACGATATAGACAGTACAAATGAAGAAGCTATCTGCCTCAGATACCTGATACACGGCTGTACACATCCTGATAAAAAGGCGATGCTGAGTCATATAGCAGATCCCTCCCTCTCCTTTACACCTACTGATGACAACTACTATTTCAAAGCAGAAAATCAGAAGGAGCTGGAAGCTCTTGTCTGTCTGCTTCATGAACGCTGGAGATACTTCACCCTTTATTCAGGCTTCAGTTGTCCCTCTGAAGAGGATTACAAGGTATATGAGCGTTACAATAAGAAGCTTGGCTTATCATCCTGTCACAAGTTTACACCTGCATTCTATAACAACCTTCTGAAGCCTGCTGATAAGTTGGAGAAAAAATCGCCCTGCGACTATATAAAAATCAAGCTTATGACATATATTACAAAATCTTAAAAGTTCAGTATATAAAAGGGTTCGGAACTTTTCAGCAAAATCGCAGAAAAAAATAATTTTTTTCAAAAAAATTATTGACAACGCAAAAATTTTATGATATGATACTCTCAATGGCTGTGACGAAGACGGCAACAGTAAAAGGATTTCAGAGAATCGGCGGATGGTGCGAGCCGATATCTATAGCTGAATAGCCTCTCCCTTCCGAGCTGAAAATGCGAAAGCGGAAACCAGTAAAACGGCGGCAACGATTATTAGTTGTATCCTGTTTACAATGTTCTTGTGAGTAGTGTTTTCCGTAACTGCAACGTAACTGCATAAGACTTAATGGAGTCTGAGTGGCATGAGAATGCAATTTGAGTGGTACCGCGGGTAATGTTTATACACCCGTCTCAAAGAATTATCTTTGGGACGGGTTTTTTATTTGCATTGCAGGACCCTTCTCATATATCAGAATATCTGACTCCCCGACAAAGAAAGGAAGAAAGAATATGAAAATCAGTTTTTCAACACTCGCTTGTCCTGATTTTGAATGGACAGACATCTACTCTATGGCTAAGGACTTAGGCTATGACGGTATTGAGATCCGTGGCCTTGGTCAGGACATTGTTGCAGTAAAGGCAAAGCCCTTTACAGAAAAGTACCTGCCGAAAACGATAAATAAGCTCAAGAGCCTTGATCTTGAAATTCCCTGCCTTTCTTCAGGCTGTGCTTTAAAGCACAAGGAAAAGGAAGCAGAAAACATCAGCGAAATCACAAGCTATATTGAGCTTGCGGCAAAATTAGGTACTCCCTACATCCGTATCCTCGGCGACAGAGATCCTATGCCTGTTGATGAAGTGGACGATGATTATGTAGCATCTGTTCTCACAAAGCTTGCTGACATTGCAAAGGAAAAGTGCGATGTTACTCTGCTTGTGGAAACAAACGGTGTATATGCAGATACAAAGCGTTTAAAGGCATTACTTGACAAGGTAGGCAGAAACGAGGTTGCCGCATTATGGGATATGCATCACCCCTACCGCTACTGCGGTGAAAGTGCCGCTGACACTATTGCAAACCTCGGCACATATATCAGATACTGTCACATCAAGGACAGCGTAATGACAGACGGTCAGTTACAGTATAAGCTGATGGGCGAGGGCGATATGCCTTTAAAGGATATGCTCGATTCTCTTAAGGCTACAGGCTATGAGGGTTATGTATCACTTGAATGGGTAAAGCGTTGGTCAAATAATCTGTGTGATGCGGGTATCGTATTCCCTCAGTATATGGACTATATGGCTCCCTATAAGAAAAAACAGCACAAGCACCCTTTACAGACAGATAACAGAGGAACAGGCAAGTACATCTGGCCTAAGGAAAAAATTATTGACTACACCTTCCCTGATGTTTTAGACAGAGTATGTGAAGAATTCCCCGACCAGTACGCTTTCAGATATACAGAGCTTGATTATACAAGAACCTATCCCGAATTCAGAAACGATGTTGACACCTTTGCCCGTGCTCTTATCGCAATGGGTGCAAAGAAGGGCAGTCACGTTGCTATCTGGGCAACAAATGTTCCTGCATGGTACATCACCTTCTGGGCAGCAACAAAGATCGGTGCGGTTTTAGTTACAGTAAATACAGCATATAAGGTACACGAAGCAGAATACCTGCTCCGCCAGTCAGATACAGATATCTTAGTTATGGTAGACGGCTACAAGGATAGTGACTATGTTGCTATTATGAACGAGCTGTGTCCCGAACTGAAAACCTGCGAACCCGGAAAACTCCACAGTGCAAAGCTCCCCAGACTGAAGAGCATTATTACAACAGACTCAAAGCAGCCCGGCTGCTTTACATGGGATGAGGCTATGGCGTTATCCGAATCAGTACCCTTAAGCGAGGTTGAAACTATGCGTCGTGCCATCGACAAGCACGATGTATGCAATATGCAGTACACATCAGGTACTACAGGCTTCCCCAAGGGCGTTATGCTGACACACTACAACGTAGTAAACAACGGTAAGGCTATCGGCGACTGTATGGATCTTTCAACTGCTGATAAGATGATGATTCAGGTTCCTATGTTCCATTGCTTCGGCATGGTACTG
>JAZSHW010000054.1:0-9993 GCA_045533495.1 Ruminiclostridium sp.
GTTCAACTCCTTGGCTCACAGAACGACATGGCTCCGATCCGACTTCCCAAGAACAGAGGAAACAGCCTGCGGAAGTGAACCGATGCTCATGTTCTTCACATCAGGAACTACAGGCTATCCCAAAATCGCAATGCACGACTTCAAGTATCCTTTAGGTCACTATACTACAGCAAGATACTGGCATAATGTAGATCCCAACGGTATCCACTTCACAATTTCCGATACAGGCTGGGGTAAGGCTCTGTGGGGCAAGCTCTACGGCCAGTGGATGTGCGAAACTGCCGTATTCGTTTATGACTTTGAACGCTTCCACGCAGAAGATATCCTGCCGATGTTTGCAAAGTACAACATCACTACCTTCTGTGCACCTCCCACAATGTACCGCTTCTTTATCAAGGAGGATCTGTCAAAGTACGATCTTTCAAGTCTCAAGTATGCAACTATAGCAGGTGAGGCTTTAAACCCCGAAGTATTCTACCAGTTCAAGAAGGCTACAGGCATTTCTCTTATGGAAGGCTTCGGTCAGACAGAAACAACTCTGTCTGTTGCAAACTTTGTCGGTATGACACCAAAGCCCGGTAGTATGGGCAAGCCCAATCCTCTTTACGATGTGCATATCCTTAATGCCGATGGTACAGAGGCAGGCGATGGCGAAACAGGCGAGATCTGCATCAGGACATCCGGTATGAAGAAGCCCTGCGGTCTGTTCATGAGCTATTATAATAACGAAGAAAGCACTAACGAAGCGTGGCACGACGGCTGGTACCACACAGGCGATACAGCCCGTATGGACGAGGACGGCTATTACTGGTACATCGGCAGAGTTGATGACCTTATCAAGTCCTCAGGTTACCGCATCGGACCTTTCGAAATCGAAAGTGTTATCATGGAGCTTCCTTATGTACTTGAATGTGCGGTTACAGGTGTTCCCGATGAGATAAGAGGTCAGCTTGTAAAGGCTACCATCGTTCTTACAAACGGCACAGAGCCCAGCGACGAGCTTAAGAAGGAAATCCAGACCTATGTAAAGAATCAGACTGCTCCTTATAAGTATCCGAGAGTTATTGAATTCCGTGACAGCCTGCCCAAGACTGTAGGCAGCGGAAAGATCAGAAGAAGCGAGATTCGTGAGCAGGATGCTAAGAAATCTGAATAAAGCAAAAAAACCGATGAGAAGTTATCTCATCGGTTCAGACTGAAGACAAACTCACGCACCGCAAAAATGCGGAAGATTTGTAATAAATTTCTGAAAAATAAGGAATAGTGGTATAAAAGTTTTGGAGAGTCGTAAAACGGCTCTCCAAAAGCATTTTTGCTTAGTTCGTCACCCGCCCCTCAACGTACTACCTGTACGCCTGTCGGGGCGGTTTCCTTCTCTGCGTGCGTTTTTCTTTGTCTGTCAGCGTGTAGACAAATACTTTGTCTACACGCTGACCACCGGCTATGCCGGTGGTCTTGATTTGTTTGCCTAATTATTCAGTTCAATATTAACCCCTGTTATTCCTCCTGCCATCGAGCAGATGACACAGCAAAGAAGCTTTGCTATAAGCTGACTGCCATCGGTATTTCCGATTATGACAGCCCCTGCGGCATATATCATAAAGAATATGATTCCGCCGACTGCACCCCAGAAAAATCCGTTTCTGCCCTTACCGCCGCCTATCAGTATTCCGTCCACATAGCATCCGACGCCTGTTGCAATCAGTGCAATGATATCATACATACTTTCATCCACATTTAAAGCACAGATGACAAGAGAGAAAAGGAGCGTCAGCAGAAGGGTTATGATAAGCCCTGCCACAGTACCCTTTATAAAGGGCTTCAGCTTTCTTAAAACAGGGTACTTAGCTTTCCTTTTTATCATTCTTTACCGCCGTGAATTTATAATCGCCTGCTGATAAGGAAACAATATTATGCTCCTTATCAAGAACTATCTGAAAACCGCTTGATAAGACCGAGCCTGAAAGGGTAGTCTCGTTTTTGCCTTGTGACAGGGATATATTTGCGGCGTCCTCTGTACTGTCAATGCTTGCGGTTATGTAATCTACTGCGGTGATAAAGGGTACGTCCTCATTCTTATAATCAAAGGCTATACCGCTGTGAGTTACCTTGCAATTTGTACCATCGGTCGCAATCTCCATACCGCAAAGGCTGTCGGGAGAGGTGTAAACCACAGTCCACATTCCGTCAGTGCGTTTTATTTCTGCCTCTGCTTTTAATGTACCGCAGGATATAGTTCCTTTCATTTCAATGTTGCCCGAAAGGTCGGGAGGAGTCATAATCATATTTTCCTTGCAGGATGTAAGGGCAAGCAGAGCCGATACTCCTGCCACAGCAATAATCTTTTTTCCTTTCATAAAAAAGTTGTCCTTTCGTTTTAGTAAAGGACAACTTTATTGTATCAGAGGGTTCTTTTGATTATTCCGCCATACTGTAAAGGAAGCTCGGAGGGGAGGATAGCTCTTGTGTCACTGTGCTGTGCCGCATACTCTGCCGTTACACCGAAGAGATATGCACCTGCCGTCACACCGTTGTTTATTTCAGCTCCGCTTGCAATCAGTCCTGCAATAGTACCTGCGATGGTGTCACCGCTGCCCGCCTTTGCAAGGGCGTCATTGCCGCTTAAATTAACAGTGGCAAAACCATCGGGAGCGGCGTATACGGAGTAGGCATCCTTTAAGAGCAGATGAACATTGTACTGCTTTGCAAATAATTTCGCTACATCTAACTTGTTTCTCTGGATATAGCCCATATCAAGACCGGATAATCTGGAGAATTCCTTTAAATGAGGGGTAAGTATTATCATACCGTTGTTGTCCTTTATCTCATTTATATGCGGGACAATGGAATTTAGACCATCGGCGTCAATAATTACGGGACATCCCGCATATTTTATAAGGGACATGGTGATTTTTGCAATATCCTCATTACAGCCCGTGCCACAGCCGATAAGCACTGCGGTTGCGTTTTCTGCGGCTGAAAGAATGTCGTTTATATGCTCTGTTTCTATATGTGCCTTGTCGGTGAGGGGGAGATAGGTGCTTTCATGCAGAGTGATAGAAACAGCGGTAGTTACTGATTTTACTGAGCAAAGGGTAACGTGTCCTGTGCCTACACGAAGTGCCGCATTTGTGGAAAGCCACGCCGCACCCACATAGTTTTCACTGCCTGCGATGTTGAGAAGTCTGCCATAGTCACCCTTGTGGCTTATTCTTTTTCTTTTGGGGAGCTTTTCTATAAAGTCGTTGTCGGATATTACCGTTGCCACATATTCTTCATAGGCAGAATCAGGTATGCCGATATCAGCAAGGCTGAGCTCTCCTGAATAATCACTGCAGGGGCTGTGCATCTGCCCTGTCTTGTATGCACCGAGGACAAGGGTATAGTCAGCCTCAAATACACATTTTGCCGCCTCTCCCGTGAGGGCGTTACAGCCTGAAGGGATGTCTGCGGATATTTTTATAGCGTCTGAGTCATTACAAGCCTTTATAACTTTTGTTATCGGTCTGATGGGCATACGTATTTTTAAGCTGTCGGCATCGTCGTCAAATGGCTCAATCTCTCCGTGAAAGCCTGTGCCGAAGATACAGTCTATTATTAAATCAGCCTCATATATATGCTCTCGGATAATATCAAGATCGTCATTTACTGTAAAAATTTCGCCGGTGATACTTGCTACGCATCTGTCATAAGCGTTACGGCAAAGCTCGGTAGAGGGCTCTGAAACAGCTACTACATCTACTCTTGCACCCGTTTTTGAGAGTTTTTTTGCTGCCACATAACCATCGCCGCCGTTGTTACCGCCACCACACAGCACCGCTATCTTCTGAGCGGATAAGGGAAGGTGACAAAGACCGCAGGCGTAGTCAGCAATAGCTGTGCCGGCATTATCCATAAGGGTTGCAAGGGATATGCCTGTGTTTTCGCATACCGACTCTGCTTTTTTCATCTGTTCAGGGGTCACTACATATTTTGTCATAATTTTACCTCGTAGAATCAAGGGACATTGCCGTTTTATTTTTTATTCTTATTCTTTTTTCTGCTAAAGAACACTTTTACAGATTTCTTTTCCCTTACCTTTGCCTTTTTCATATAGGGCGGATGGGGGAACATGACAGGCTCGCCGGTTTCATCGTCAATGTGATGGATATCACGGTAATCGTTTGAGTCTGAGGGGAGATTTTTTTCTTCAAGTCCTCTTGCAACTCTTTTCTTTGTGAAGGAGTAAATAACTGCAAATAAAGGAATACCGATGATAAGTCCTGCAAAGCCGAATATACCCTGACCAAGCAGCATACCGAAAATTACCCAGAAGCTTGAAAGTCCTGTGGAATCGCCGATGATCTTGGGTGCTAAGATATTGCCGTCTATCTGCTGAATGATTATCACAAGGATAAGGAACCACAGACACTGCAGAGGATCTGCAAGGAGCATCAGCAATGTGCAGGGTATCGCACCGATAAAGGGCCCGAAGAAGGGGATGATACTGGTGATACCCATAATAACACCTGCAAGTGTTGCATAGGGCATACCGAGTATGCTCATAATGATTATATAAAGGGCACCGATAATAAAGCTGTCAATAAGCTTACCTGTAATAAACTGTCCGAAGGATTTGTGGATATCTCTTACTGTAGTTATAATGTTGTTTGCGTGCTTTGTCTTGAAAAGACAGTAGGCTATCTTTTTACCCTGAGCGGCAAACAGCTCCTTGCTGTTGAGGAAGTATACTGCGATGACAACGCCAAGCAGAAGGTTTATCGTAACGTTGATAACGTTCATTACATTTGAGGAGATGAGATCCCATATATTGTTCATCTGCGGTAAAAGCTCGGTAGAAAGCCAGTTGTTCAGCATATCTGAAATGCCGCCTGTAAACTGCAGTACATAAGCCTTTATATCAGGGTAGTTTTCAAGAAGTCCCGATACCCAGTCGCTTATCTGCTTTACATAAGTCGGCATATTGTTTACAAGAGAAGTAACCGTTTCGATAAGCTGAGGGAGTAATATCCATATCATACCGCCGAGAAGCAGGAGAGCAAGTATCATTGTTACAACAACACTCAGCACTCTTGCGACTTTTCTTACAGGGAAGGTCTTTTCAGGCGGAGTCTTGCCGGGATTCTTTGCTATAAAGCGTTCTCTTTTTCTGTCCTGAATGGTGTAGAAAAGTCTTCTGAAGCAGGGCTTTTCGAAGAAGGTCGCCACAGGGGACAGTACATAGGCTATAATAAAGCCGTAAAGTACGGGAGTCAGTATACTGAGGAAGGAAAAGATCTTTTCAAGTATAGGTTCTACCTGTGACAGTCCTAAGAAGAACACTATTGAAGCGGCAATTACCAAAAATGCGGTAACGCCCCAGTAGAGATATTTTTTATGCCAGCGGTATTTCAAGCTATCAGCTCCTTTTTATTGTCAGTCGTCTATTGCAAGTTCATCTCTTGCTATTGTAAGCTCGTGATTATATATTTTCTTCATCTGTGAAACGGATATATAGTTTCCTGTCATATAGCCGTCAGCGTTTATGAGATACTTTCCGCTCCAGGGGGCAGACCATAACCACACAGCATTGTCACGATACAAGATATCCGGGTCGGGAGTAAAGCAACATTCGGTAAGAGCCAGCATCTTTGTGTTGAGTGTAAGAGAGTCGGCGTTTATCATACCCTGAAGGTTTGAAACGTTGCTGTTATTGTAGATGTCGCAGCCGATTATATCCACATAGTCATCTCCGGGATACATTCTGCCCTTTGTAACGGGGCATATCCATATAAGGTTTGACAGCTCGTGATATTCTTCAAAGCGTATCTGCATCATTTTCCAGAGGGTCTTATACACCTCTTCGTCGGTTTCCCACCAGTACATTGCGTTGTCAGTCACCGCCATAGGCTTGAACAGTACGGGGATGTCCTCATTATACATAAGTTTAAGCTGACTGGCAATGCTGTCCATATCGCAAAGGACGGTGTAACATTCCTCTGTTATACTGCCGTCATCGAGGAGCATTTTAAGTTCCTCCTGCGACAGAGTATAGTATTTTTCGTTATCGGTGATTGTTTTTGTTATGTCAAATTCACAGTCCACCGCATAAAGCGAGGTTTTGCCTATAGGCGTATACCAGTACCAGCTGTACATTACCATACCGCCCTGCTTTGCCCATTCTATCGCAAGCTCGGTATCTATGTTCTCGTTCTTTCCGCTGAGCAGAGACGCTCCCGCCTTTGTATAGTACATAAGGTCGCCGCAACGAATTGCAGGATATCTGCCTGTGTTACGGTATATGACATCAATTTCGGCATTGGTGTTGGGGGTGCAGTACTGAGCGGTAAGAGTCTGCTTTCCGTAAATGGATTTAAGATAGCTCATTGTCTGCAGTCTGCCGTAGTTTATTTCGTCGCCTGCTATGGACGTGCCTGCTTTTTTGTATCTTTCACTTTCCACCATAGCGTCTGTAATTATCAGCTTGTCTAAAAACACACCGCCGTTTACTGTCTGGAGCGTTATCTTGTTTTCGCCCTTTTCAAGATATATGGGAGAAACTCTGTATTCGGTAAATAATTTTCCCTGATGGACTTTATATGCACCGTGGAGCAGTCCGTCTATACGCTTGTATTTTCCGCTTTCGCTGTCTATAAGCTTTTTACCGCCTGATATAAGAGTAACTGTACCACCGTTTCCGCAGGCGTAAAGGGTAAAGTCATAATGCTGACTTGCAGGAACTGTTACAGTAAGCTCTATACTCTGATAGGCGTTAAGGCTAATGTATCCCGTTCCGCTGAAAAGCTCGATATCGGTAAGCGGCTCTTCATCCTCTGAAAGCAGACTTTCCATTTCTACTTCGGATTTGTAGTCGGTTAAATTTATGGTGTATCTGTTTAAAAGCATTTCGGTGGTTATGTTGGCAGGTGGTGCTTCTTCCTTGCTTTCAGAACCGTTATCTGTAAAAGAGGGAAGAGAGGGGCTGTCGTTTTCACCGCTTACGGTATAATTTATTTCACTGCAACCGACAACAAATGCCGTCACAACAGCTATAGCGAGTACTCCGATTTTATTTTTATTGTGCAATGGTACTCCTCCTGAGCTTTGATTTTTCATACTATAATTAATTATATAAAAAATCTCGGGATAATTCAATAATTTTTTAAAAAATAATCAAATAAAAATTGAAAAATTTATGAATTTGTGCTAAAATTATTTAATAAAAGCTTAAAGATAAATCGGAAAGGAGAAATTATGGAAGAAAAAATCAACCCCACTCCCATACACGACTTTCTTATAAAGAATAAACAGGACTGTAAGGTAAGATGTTATATGCCCGGACACAAGGGCTATGAAAACCCTCTTGACATAACCGAGATAGAAGGTGCAGACAGCCTTTACGAAGCAGACCCCTTTTCAGATAACAGAGGTATAATCGGGCAGAGCGAGCGTATCGCTTCCCGTATATACGGCACAGAGCAGACACTCTATTCTTGCGGCGGCAGTACTCTTGCAATACAGACGATGCTTGCACTTGCCAAGGCAAAGGGCAAGGGCAGAGACCACGTGATAGCAGGCAGATATTCTCACCGCAGTTTTATAAATACCTGCATACTGTTGGGACTTATTCCCTCCTGGGTATATCCGAAGGAATATATGAGCTGTGCTTTATCCCCATCAGATATCGAAAACAAGATAACTGAACGTACTCTTGCGGTATTTATAAATTCCATCGACTATTACGGCGGGATGAGTGATATAAGAGCTATATCCGAGGTTTGTAAAAAGCACGATATACCGCTGCTTGTGGATAACGCCCACGGTGCATATCTGAGATTTACCGAAACCGACAGACATCCCATTTCTCTTGGTGCTGATATGTGTGCCGATTCGGCACATAAGACACTCCCTGTACTGACAGGCGGTGCATATCTTCATATCGGCAACAAGCGTTTTTGTGATAATGCAAAGGAGACAATGTCGCTTTTCGGCTCATCAAGTCCCAGCTATCTTATTCTTGACAGTCTTGATCGTTTCAATGCGACTGTGTGCGATGAACCTAATCATATAAAGGATCTTGTGATAAGGATAAAGGAGCTTAAAAGACACATTCAGGCATCAGGTTATGTATTGTCGGATAGTGACGATATGCGTATCACCTTTGATTGCTGTGCAATGTTTACAACAGGGCAGAGATTTGCTTATGAGCTTGATCAGTTCGGTGTTACCCCGGAATATGCGGACGATTATAAATGCGTACTGTTACTTGGCTGGCACACCTCCGATCAGGATTTTGAAACGCTCTATATGGTATTTACAGAAGGGGTAATGCAAAAAACAGCACTCTTTAAACTGCCGAAGCCCCCTGTGATGATAAGGACCACCTCTGCTTCAGCACCTGCAATTGCTTATAACAAGATGAAGCAAACAATAAATTTAGAGGAAGCGGAAGGAAAGATATGCGGCAGTGTTATCGCTCCCTGTCCTCCGGGAATACCCCTTTTAATGCCCGGTGAAGTGATTACAAGAGAGGCGATTGATGTCCTCCTTCAGTCAGGTGTTACAAAAATAGATACTACGGTTGGACTCCGTAATATATACTAATCTAATAAAACAAAAAATTATTTGAAAGGAAATTTTGTAAAATGGAAGTAAAAAACATTGGTATGTTACCCCCTCTTGGCTGGAACTCCTGGAACACCTTTACCTGGGAAATAAACGAGGAGTTAATCAAGCAGGCGGCAGACGCTTTTGTAGAAAACGGACTTAAGGATGCGGGCTACGAGTACATAGTAATTGACGACTGCTGGAGCGAAAAGCAGAGAAACGAAAAGGGCGAGCTTGTACCCGACCACTATAAATTCCCGAGCGGCATAAAGGCAGTAGCTGATTATGTACACAGCAAGGGGCTTAAATTCGGTATCTATTCCTGTGCAGGAACACATACCTGTGCAGGCCACCCCGGTAGCTTTGAGCATGAATTTCAGGATGCTGAAACCTTTGCAAGCTGGGGTGTCGACTATCTGAAATATGACTATTGCTATAAGCCTGACCATATCCCCGGCGAAATTCTTTATAAGAGAATGAGCACCGCCCTTCGCAACTGCGGAAGAGATATCATATTCTCTGCCTGCAACTGGGGCAATGACAACGTTTATCGCTGGATAAGAGAATCAGGAGCACATCTGTTCCGTTCTACAGGAGATATTCAGGACAACTGGGAATGCATAAAGAGAATTGCCCTTTCCCAGATGGGTAATCAGTGCTATAGTGCACCTTTCTGCCACAACGATATAGATATGCTTGTTGTAGGTATGCACGGAAGCTCAAATAACGAGTTTATCAACGGCGGCAGCGATGACCAGTTTGCAAACAAGGACGGCAAGGGTATAGGTGGTTGCACCAAAACTGAATACAAGACACATTTTTCTCTCTGGGCAATGATGAACAGCCCTCTTATGATAGGCTGTGATGTCCGCAATATGACTGTAAAGACAAAGGAGATACTTACAAATAAGGATGTAATTGCTTTAAATCAGGATATCGAATGTCGTGCTCCCTACCGCATCAGCCAGTGGAATAACCCTGAAAACGTATTCTCCCTTGTAAAACCCCTTTCAAACGGCGATTTTGCTATAGGTATGTTCAACTTCAGCGATGTAAATGCAGAAATGTCCTTACAGCTCTGGGATATCGGTTTATCCGCAGCGGCAGGCAGAGGTTTAGAAGTTTATGACTGCTGGGAGCATAAGGATATCGGCAGATGCTCCGAGCGTTTTGTTACAACGATAGCTCCCCATGACTGCCTTGTACTGAGAGCAAAGGTAGTAAAGCTCTGATGTCAAACTACAGTACCTGTTATGAGTGTGGTGCAAAGCTTGGCGGAGATGATATAGCCATCTACAGAAAGCTTGTCACAAGAAACGCAGATGAATTTTTATGCATCGACTGTCTGGCAAAGTTTTATAAAACCACAAGGCAGGCGAAGTCGGAGGCCAAGCGGTCTTAGGAAGA
>JAZSHW010000016.1:0-20162 GCA_045533495.1 Ruminiclostridium sp.
GCATCATCAGAACGTACTGCACATACGTGTACCTGCCAGGGAGCAATAGGCATAGGCCAGATAGGGCCGTAATCATCGTGGTGCGCTTCGCATACGGATGCGGCGAGTCTGCCTACACCGATACCGTAGCAACCCATAATAGGATTATGTGCTTCGCCGTTATTATCAAGATAAGTCATATTCATTGTCTTTGTATACTTTGTACCGAGCTGGAATATGTTACCTACCTCAATACCTCTTGAAATAGAAATGCTGTGCTTTTTGCAGTTAGGGCAGATACCGCCTTCAAGAATCTTTGCAAAATCGTGATATTCTACGTTACCGCAGTCACGCTCGATATCAAGACCGCTGTAGTGGTATTCTTCCTTATTACCGCCACAGATAAGGTTGTTTGTATTCTGAAGTGATGTATCATATAATACTGTGCAGTTATCTGTGATACCTACAGGGCCTGTAAAGCCTGCGAAAAGTCCGCAGTCCTCTGTTACTACAGCAGGATGAATTTCACAACCTACGTAATTTCTAAGCTTTGTTTCATTTACATCCACGTCGCCTCTTACAAATACTACGATGTAGGAATCATCCTCGTTCCTCTGATAAATTACCGCTTTACAGGTCTTCTGAGGAGCTACATTAAAGAAGTTGCATACATCCTCAATAGTGTGTACATCGGGTGTATTTACAAGCTGAAGCTCTGCTGACACATCATCACGGGTATTTTCGATAATGCTTTCTGCCGCTTCCATATTAGCTGACATTCCACATTCGCTGCATATAGCAATAGAGTCCTCACCTATAGGAGTAAGGAGCATAAATTCGTGAGATACGCTACCGCCCATCATACCTGAGTCAGACTTTACAGATACTACATCAGGCACACCTGCACGTTTGAAAATACGCTCATAAGCCTTGTGGCACTTGTCGTAGTATTCTTCTAAATCTTCCTGAGAGGTGTGGAAGGAATAAGCGTCCTTCATTGTAAATTCACGAACACGGATAAGACCGCCTCTGGGACGGGCTTCATCACGGAACTTTGTCTGAATCTGATAAATCATAAAAGGGTACTTTGTATAGCTCTGACCATATTCACGAACAAGATGCACTGCCGCTTCCTCATGGGTCATACCGAGTACCATTTGGTTTCTGTTTCTGTCTGAAAATCTTAAAAGCTCACTACCTATGCTTGCGTATCTTCCGGATTCTTCCCAAAGAGTTGCAGGCATAACCACAGGGAACTGAACTTCCTGACCGTCAATAGCGTCCATTTCTTCTCTTATGATCTGTTCGATCTTTCTTGTAATCCTCTTTGTAGGCATATAAGATGAAAAGATACCATTTGCCATATACTTGATATAGCCGCCTCTTACCATTATTGCATGGCTGTCAATCTGACAGTCAGAGGGTCTGTCTTTAAATCTGTCGCCTACTAATTTTTCAAGCTTCATTGTTTTTCCTCCGTAAAATAAAATAAGCCCTGAGAATATCTCAGGGCGAACTAATACTAAAGTCCGTGGTACCACCTAAATTCGGTAAAAACCGCACTCACAAAGTACAAATATACTTTTTCTCTGTAACGGGAGAACCCGACACCGCTTGTTTCACGGGTGGCTCAAAGACGGGACAGAATAACTTCTTTTCAAGGGCTTTCACCTGCCGCCCTCTCTCTTTAGAAAACTGTTATCCTTGTTTCTTTTCACAGCCTTTTTTATATCGTGTTAATTTTATCATAAAAAATCATTCTTGTCAAGTACGAAATTCGTCTTTATCCTGCTATTTTACAGTAAATAAAATACTATATCAGGAAATAATTTTACTTTAGAAATTTTTTTCTTAAAACCCCTTGATTTTTAATCGGTTATGTGTTAATATGTGTAATAGTAAACGATTACAATTTTCGGAACACAGAATGTAATCGTTGGTTTTCAGCTGTGGAGAAAACCTGAAATTTAAACTATATTTTCAGAAAATGAAAGGTTGGTAATTTGCTATGAAGTTTTCAGACGGCTTCTGGATGAACAAGCAAGGTTACGATGTAAACTATGCTACACAGATTTACGAAATCAAGACAACAGAAAACTCTATCACAGTTTTCGCTACAAACCAGTGGATCGGTAACAGAGGTATGACACTCGGCGGTCCTGTACTTGAAATCACATTCACATCTACTCTTGCTAACTCTATCAAGGTTACTATCGAACATTACAAGGGTGCTGTAAAGAAAGGTCCTTACTTCAATCTTTACGAAGACAAGAGCTTCAAGCCCGTTATTACAGAAAAGGATGGCTACTGGGAGCTTTTATCCGATAAGACATCTGTACGCATCGGCAAAGCAGGCTCTGCGTGGGATGTAAAGTACTTCTATGAAGACAAGCTTCTCACTAAGGAAGGCTGGAGAACAACCTCCTACATAGAAGAGCAGCAGTGGCTTACAAACTACCGTATGCAGGGTGCTACTGCAGAACGCTTCTACGCACATCAGCAGACAGACTGTCCTGCAAGAATAAGAGAAATGCTCAACATTTCCGTAGGCGAAAACATCTACGGTTTCGGCGAAAAATTCTCTACCTTTGTAAAGAACGGTCAGACAGTAGAAGTATGGAACAATGACGGCGGTACTTGCTCAGAGCAGACCTATAAGTCTATCCCCTTCTACGTATCATCAAGAAATTACGGTGTATTTGTAAACCACCCCGAAAATGTTACCTTTGAAGTAGCAAGCGAAACAGTTTCCAAGGTTGCTTTCTCTGTTCAGGGCGAGCGTATGGAATACTTCATCATGGGCGGTTCTAATATTGCTGACGTTATCGGAGTATATACAAACCTTACAGGTAAGCCTGCCCTCCCTCCCGCATATACATTCGGTCTGTGGCTTACAACATCCTTTACAACAAGCTACGACGAAGAAACCTGCACATCCTTCATTGATGGTATGGCTGAGCGTGATATCCCTCTCGAAGTATTCCACTTCGACTGCTTCTGGATGAAGGAATTCAACTGGTGTGACTTTACATGGGACAAGAGGATGTTCCCCGATCCCAAGGCGATGCTTACACGTCTTAAGCAGAAGAATATTGAAATCTGCGTATGGATCAACCCCTACATTGCACAGCAGTCCTCTCTCTTTGAAGAAGGTATGAATAACGGCTACTTCATCAAGAACAAGGACGTCAGCGTATTCCACTGCGATATGTGGCAGCCCGTTATGTCTATCGTTGACTTTACAAATCCTGCTGCTTGCGACTGGTACAAGAGCAAGCTCCGAGTTCTTTGCGAAATGGGTGTTGACGCGTTCAAGACTGACTTCGGCGAAAGAATTCCTACAGATGTTACTTACTTTGACGGCTCAGACGCTACAAAGATGCACAACTATTACACATACCTCTACAACAAGTGTGTATTTGAAGTACTTGAAGAATACTACGGCAAGAACAAGGCTTGCTTATTTGCTCGTTCCGCTACAGTAGGCGGTCAGCAGTTCCCTGTTCACTGGGGTGGCGACTGCTTCTCCAACTACGAATCAATGTGGGAAACACTCCGTGGCGGTCTGTCACTGTGTTTATCAGGCTTTGGCTACTTCAGCCACGACATTTCAGGCTTTGAGGCTCAGGGTACTCCCGACCTTTACAAGAGATGGAGTGCATTCGGTCTTATGTCATCCCACTCAAGACTCCACGGCAACAGCTCCTACAGAGTTCCCTGGAACTTTGACGAAGAATCCTGCGATGTTGTTCGTCACTTCACAAAGCTTAAGGGCCGCTTAATGCCTTACCTCTTTGCAAATGCAATCAAGGCTCACGAAAAGGGTATCCCTATGATGAGAGCTATGGTTATGGAATATGGCTACGATCCTGCTTGCTTACCTCTTGACAGACAGTATATGCTTGGTGATAACCTGCTTATCGCTCCCGTATTCAACGAAGAAGGCATAGCTCAGTTCTATCTGCCAGAGGGCAAGTGGACAGACATTCAGACAGGCGAAGTATTAGAGGGTAAGAGCTGGTACGAAAAGAAGTACGATTACTTCTCAATGGGTATGTATGCAAAGCCCAACTCTATCATTGCTTACGGTAACTTTACAAGAAACTTTGCTTATGACTATGTTGACGGTGCAAAGCTTGTAGTTTACCAGCTTGAAGACGGCAAATCTACTGAATGCAAGATCTACGATAAGGAAGCTGACTTAGAGCTTACAGTAACTGCTACAAGAAACGGTGATACAATCACAGTTACAAGCACAGGTACTGATAAGAGCTTCACAGTTGAAAGCTCCGAAGGTCTTAACATCGTAATGGCGTAATGGTTATGAGCGATGAAAAGACGGCTCTTTACGAAGAAAGCACCGCTGATAATATTGCAGAAAACGAACAGAAAATCTGGGATATGAAGCAGGAGCTTGAAGATTATTTAGAAGAGCAAGGAATTTATATAAGACAATAATGATTGAGGCACACTTCGTAAAGAAGTGTGCCTCAGCGTGTAGACAAAGTCATTTGTCTACACGCTGTCAGACGATGAAAAACGCACGCAGACGAGGAAGCCACCCCGATAGGTGTACAGATAGTACATCGAGGGGTGGGTGACAAAGTAAGCAAAAATGCTTTAGGGGAGCCGTTTGCGGCTCCCCTAAAATTATATGTTGCGATTTTTATTATACACCTAAATCAATATAAATTGCCTGCATTTTTGCGGTGCGTGAGTTTGTCTTCAGTCTGAGGCACACTTCATAAGGAAGTGTGCCTCTTTTTTTATCTCTTTATTGTTTTATTCTTTATCACTCGGCGGTACATCATATTCTGATGTATCTTGACCTTCACCAACTATTCCTTACTCGTTAGAAACCGGGGCGTCGGGGACGTCGTCCCCTACATCATTATCTCCTGTTGTCTGAGGTCCGCTGTCGTAAGGTGGTCTTGCTGTACTGTATATAGTTACTTCTTCCCTGCTTACGACATGTGATAAAGTACTGCTTTCGTCAGCATATTCGGGCTCTGGCTTATCGTATGGGTCTTCCTCATAAACATACTTTATGATATATCCTTCAAAATTATTTTCTACATAGTTGATAAATTCGTTCGCCTTTTCCTTACCTATATAGAAGTATTTTCCGCTGGACAGGATGTTTGTAGTAAGATAACCATTTTCGTCTACATTCATAACGATATTGTTATACCCGAAGAGGTTTACACTGATAACTATTTGCATTGTCTTGCCTCTGTTTAAAGTGTACTTTATATCCTTGTCAGCATCCATAAGCGTAATAGGGATATCCGTATCGGCAAGCAATATTTCCCATACGGCTTTATTCACATCACCTTCAAAGGTCACTTCATCAGATGTCTTGTAATCATTCTTCCAATTCGTACACGTGATTTTTCCGCTGAAAGAAAGATTATCTTTTAAATTAAGGTCATTTATAAAACCTTCAAGAGTATCAGGTGTGTAAAAGCCCTTACCATAAGCATAATACTTATCACTTTCCGCAAACTTTACAGCTACCGCAAAGCCTTCGGAAACCTTTGATATTCTGTAGACTTCGACATCCGTTGTATAAGTCTTATCTGTATAATCGTCATAGCCTGACGCCTTTGCAGAAGCTATCTTTTCCATAACCAAAGAAGATTCGACCTCAATACAGCGAGAGCCATAAGTTTCGTTAGAAAGCATAAGCGTTCTATACTGCTCTTCAATAGTACGTTCATCCCATTTCGGAACATAAGCGGTATTCTCTTCGGTTTTGATATCATCAGCATCAAGATAAATATACTTTATCGGATATCCTCCCTGCCCGTTCATAGCAAGCAGTACGCCGCCTACAGCTACTGCACAAATACAAGCGGCGGCAGTACCCAGCACCGCAAAATTCTTATACCAGGGCTTTTTTGCTTTTTCATTTGCCGCTGATGTTATCATATCATCGGGTATATCGGATATAACCTCCATCAGTCGCATTTCCTTTTTATTATCGTTCTTCATAAGCTCTCCTTTCTAAACCGCAATCCCGTTATTCGAAAGATACTTTCTGAGATTATTTCTTGTGCGGTTTAATATGGTGGTTACATTTGTTTCGGTCACATCAAACTGCTTTGAGATACTTCTGATATCATCACAGAAGAAATAGCGTCGGATAAATATTTTTCTGTCACGGTCAGAAAGACCACCAAGAAAATCGGTTATCGCTGTTTTTAATGTGTCGTCCGCTGATTCTTCCACATTTTCAGATGACGGAATACATTCAGATAGCTCTGATAACAGCGTATCAGTTCTGCCGTTTCTTTTACTTCTGAGATTATATCTAAGCTTATCAAGAGAAATATTCCTTACAATACGGCAGACATAAGCCGTCAGGTTATCAGGCTTTGCCGGAGGGATGCTGTCCCAGACCTTTAAATATGTATCATTTACACATTCATCCGCATCTTCTCTGTTTCCTAAAATATTATAGGAAATACTTCTGCAAAGCTTTTCGTACTTCTTTGACAGTACCGAAACAGCTTCCTTACTTCTGTTTGTAAAAAGTTCGATTATTCTGATATCCGTAATATCCATTGCCACTCTCCTTTCTGCACCCTTTGAGCCGCTCATAAATAAAGACGATAAATTTACATCTATATCACATAAAAATATGATTTTTTAAAAATAACCCCACAGAAAAACTGCGGGGTTATATCCTTGTTATTCGCTTACCTTGCCAAATTCCTTTTTAACAGTTTCAAGAGCCGCAACGATGACCTTATCCATATCGTAGTACTTGTATTCGCCAAGTCTGCCACCGAAGATAACGCTCTCTTCTTTCTCTGCAAGTTCCTTGTACTTTGCATAAAGGCTGCCGTTCTTTTCATCATTTACAGGATAGTAAGGCTCGTCGCCGGGCTTCCATTCTGCTGAGTATTCTCTTGAAATAATGGTTGTAGGCTGTGTGCCATATTCAAAATGCTTATGCTCGATAATTCTTGTAAAGGGGGTATCGCCGTCTGTATAGTTTACAACTGCATTACCCTGATAGTTAGAAGTTTCAAGCTCTTCTGTTTCAAAACGAACACTTCTGTATTCGAGGTTGCCATAGCAGAAATCAAAGTATGCGTCAACTGCACCTGTATAAACAACCTTATCAGCAAGAGCATTAAGGTTTTCCTTATCCTTGAGATAATCAACACCGAGTCTTATTTCTGCACCCTCTAACATTCTTTCGATTATCTGTGTATAGCCACCCATAGGGATGCCCTGGTAGCTATCATTGAAGTAGTTGTTGTCGTAGGTCATACGAACAGGAAGACGCTTTATAATAAATGCGGGTAATTCCTTGCAGTCTCTTCCCCACTGCTTTTCTGTATAGCACTTTACAAGCTTTTCGTAAATATCTCTGCCGACAAGGGAGATAGCCTGTTCTTCAAGGTTCTGAGGTTCGCCCTTGATTTCGGCCTTCTGCTCATTGATGATAGCCATAGCTTCATCAGGAGTAGCAATCCCCCACATCTTTGAAAATGTGTTCATATTGAAAGGAAGATTGTAAAGTTCATTCTTATATCTTGCTACAGGTGAATTTGTGTAGCGGTTGAATTCAGCAAAACGCTGAATGTAGTTCCATATAAACTTATCACTTGTGTGGAAGATGTGGGCACCGTAAACATGAACATTAATACCGTTGCGGTTTTCAGTGTAGATGTTACCCGCGATGTGATCTCTCTTGTCAATAACAAGACAGGTCTTTCCGTTCTTCATTGCTTCGTAAGCAAACACAGCACCATAAAGGCCTGCACCTACAATAAGATAATCGCATTTTGCCATTTTTCTTTCTCCAGTCTTTAAAATTATATGTAACCTGTCTTGCTGATAGCAAGACAGCATTTACCGTTTTATCGTGATGCAGATACTTATGTATCTGCATCATATAATACTTTTGTAATGCTATTACTTGTTTTCCAGTCTTTCATCGACTGTTGCATATACACAGTGAGGGTTTACCTTCTTTGGTGTAAATAGTGCATTTTCAAGCCATTTCATTGAACGGTCTTTAATTTCACCAAGTTTTACATTCGCATCTGTGTAATCAAGTTCAGTAATAGTGTCAGTGTGTTCTGAAAGCACCTCAATATCATCATACAGTCTGTCTGTAAGTCCAAGAGGTGTGAGCAAAGAAATAAATCTTTCAGCACCTCTTCTACGATTTGTAAGAGTTATAAAAGGCTTTTCATATATAAGTGAAAAAATAGTTCCGTGGAAAGAATCTGTGAATACCGCCTTTGTATTCTTGTAATACCAAAGCCAGTCATAAAGTGTTACTTCCTTTTTCACTTCAACATTTGCATTATTATTTAGCCTTAACGCTTCGTTATTGCGTTCCCACAAAGAAGGAGGCTCGTTTAATAAAACGATAACTTTACAGCCTTGTTCTTCGGAAATTTTTTCAAGCTCTTTCCCTATTCTTTCGTTAGGATCAAGAACATAGGCCAGCACGTATTCTTCTTTTTCCGATGCTTCAGCTTTTTGAACCAGCTTTTCGTACTCCTCAAGAGGACATAAAAATGTCGGATCGCACACTTCAACAACATTTTTGACGCCAAAAAGATTTGTAGCTGTGTTTAATGACATATTGTCTCTTACTGAAACGTGGTCAAAGCGTCTTAAGTTATAAGAACTTATCATTCGTTCTTCTTCAGTTCCGCAATATTCAATACCAAAGGAAGTTCCGTAAGCGATTTTCTTGATATTATCTCCTGCAAAACCAAGATAATACATCTGCTTGTACGGTCTGCTGAGGTGGACATTCCAAAGCTGGTCAGAGCCTACAATAAAGCTATCACAATGAGCATTGAGTTTATCCAGTTCTCCAAGAGGATATTTCATACTGACATCGTAAAATTCATTTGAAATTTTCTGTGGGCAGGTTTTTGTAATTTTCTGATTGTCAGGTGCTAAAGGATTTTCTATCATTAAAACTGATAAATTATATTTATTTGTAAGAACCTGATGCAATGCATAATACGTCGCCATACTACCGTAGTTTCTGCCATACCAGAGACCGATGATTCCCACATCAAATTTACGTTTAAGTGCATAGTCAACGGATTTTGCAAAAGTCTGATTTTTCACCATTTTATGGAACCAGCGATTGCCACGTGCGGGATAACGTATCTTTCTTCCGAATCGGTTATTTCCTTTTGCAACATCTACAGGGACAGCTTCTATACGCTTTGCAGAACCTCTTATCTTCTCAAACAGTTCATTACCCTTATCGTTATTTATCAGAGAAAGGCTTGTTCCCTTACCATCATTCAGTTCAGCATTGAATTTCGAAATTCCCCAGAAGTCGCCTATTGTTATATCGCCTTGTCTTGGAAGAACAGCAAAAGGACAGTCTGTACACATTTCCTTCAGTGCAAGACCTGTATGCATTGCCTTTTCATAAGGGTCAAATGCAACATTGCTACCTATCCTTGTTCCATCCTTCATATATGCAATCTGGCTTGTACAGTTATAGCCGTATTCTTTTGTTCTGAAGGAGAACGCTGATACGTTTTCTGTACCGTATTGTTCATCAAGGTATTTAAGAAATGCACTCTGAGGTGGTGTTCCGTGGCAGACTAAATCAAGAGTATACAGATTACCATAATCTTTACCCAGATAACCGTAAAGACCTGCCACCTGACAAGGGCATCCGCTGAAAAGTACAGATTTGCCGTTGTCAAGGAGTTCCTTTACTTCTTTTAATATTCCGCCGATATCACTCTGTACATATTTCGAGCCTCTGAGCTTCTGAAGATCGTTTTTATCAGAAATTATAATATGTCTGACTGTAAAGTTTTCTGCAAAAGCCGCACCGCATACATACCCGCCATTATCAAGAATGTAATTTGCTGCTAACGAAAACATACCGCCGGAAGAGCTTTTTTCTCTGATTTCGTCATCTGCCATTATAGCATAACAATCAGGATTTTCATTGTTCTTATATTTTGTTTCTATAACAGGACAAACCTTTACACACTTGCCGCAATTAATGCACTTATCAAAATCAACACTACGACAATTAAATCCTATATCGTCCTTTATTATGCTTATTGCATCGACAGGACACGCGTTAAAACACGCACTGCATCCTGTACAACGGTCGGATTTCAGATCCATTACTGTAACCGCAGGTTCTTTAATCAATACATTGTACTCATTTTTATTTTCAGCAGAGGGCTTCTTTGCTGCTGTTTTCTTTGCAGTTTTCTTAGGATCGTTAGGATTTTCAAAAAAAGCACGCTTTGCCGCTCTCAGCGTTCTGTATATTCTGCCATTTTTATTCATATTCCTAAATACTCCCTCCAGAACTTTTCTGTAGTCATATTTGCAAATTCTTTTCTGTATGCCTGTTCAACCGCAACATGAGTTTTCTTATACTTCTTCATTACTTTTCTGTAACGGCTGATAAGTGAGAAACAACGTTTTCTGTTCATTTCACGCATACAAGCAGTATTGTCATTGGGGTTTACGGCAATAAGACGCTTTCTCATATAATTTTTTCCCGGCACAAAGAACCAGTCAAAGGCAATTACGATCGGCCAGCGTCTTAACATAAATCCTGGCAATAAATGACCATTTACTGTAGCCTTATAAATAAGCTTTTGTAATCTGTTGAGCTTTTTATATGAATAAGGATCACCGTTGCTTACATTGTATTCGGGTGGGAAATCGCTTATCGGGATAAGCTTATCGTTCTTACCTGCATGTTCCTTAAGACACTGCTCACCGTTTAAAGTTTTTAAGAATTCAGGACCTTTAAGGAAATCGTCAACAGAATCAATAATCTGTTCTGCATTGTTGTATGCAAAACGGGTTATTTCCTTCCAGAATAAAGTTTTTATTCTCTTGAGGAAATCAATATTCTTACATATATCACTTGCCGCCTGAATTACAAAGCTGTTTCTGTGAACCTGATAAAGCTCCATAGCTGCGTTGAATTTTCCTGCAAAGCCGACGTGCCATATACTGATACCGTTTAAGGTCAGGAACTGAGCTTTATTTCTTATACTGAACTCTACGTCATCACCTCTGATAAACACAGGTAAAGGCAGTCCGTTCTCTTCTATCTTCTGAACAGGGATACAGCAATACCACCAACCCGCATAAGAATGATCCTGAGTTCTCTTTGCCATATCTTCATTATTTAAGAGAGCCTCGATACCATTCATATCAAGTCTGTCTTTTAACGGGCCGTATGATGCATCATTAACGTGAACGTAACCAACGTCTTCATACTGCTTTTCACGGATATCATAGTCAAACATTGCACCGCTTACAAAGTGATTATGGTATTCAGGTTTAAGTATACGAAGCAGATAGAAGGTTCTGAAAAGGCTTTCGCTCATAATAAGCACGTCGTCGTCCATAAGCAGTACATAATCAGGCTTCTGCGGCATAGCTAATGCCTCTATCATACCTCTTGTAAAGCCGCCTGCACCGCCTACATTGGCGTTGGGGTATATTTTCAGATTATCGCAATCAAATTCTTCGGGATTGAGTGTTCTGCCGTTATCTATAATGTGCACAAAAAGGTCATCCTTTATATCGCTGTCATTGCAGAACACATTTTCTTTAAGTAGTTGAATATTCTTCTTTATATACGCTTCTTTTCTGAAGGTCGTGGAAGCGAGAGAAATACGGACATCTCTTATATTTTCCTCATTAACCTCTGCCACATAACAACCGTCGTAAAGGAAGAAATCATCAAGTGCTGTTATTGTGAAGGAAACAAGGGATTTATCAGTTTCAGGGATATCTATAACTATCTCTGTTTTTGAATCACTTTCGATAACTTCTCTTTTCAGAATTCCTCTGTTTATATTTTTGGAATTACGATAAAATTCTGTAAACTCTATTGACGCTTTACCGCTGAAAGTAAGCTTTAACTTGAAATTCTCAGCGTAGGTGTGAATTTTCCAGTTTTCAAGCTGGAGTGTATTAAAATAAAATGCAAAATCAACAACATCATATTTTCTTATTATATGACATTTCATATCAGGGTCATAAACCATAGGATACCAATAGTTAAGTGCAGAAGTATGCATAAGATTAGGATATTTGCTTAAATTTGCATCCGCATTGTGCTGAAGAATAATATTCTGTAGCTTTACTGTTTTTTTACTCATTGTCTTTTCCTTTCAAATGTCTTACTATTTCTTTTCCGTTTTTCTTTTTTTGGCAATTTCCTTAGCTTTGGCATCAAGAGCCTTTTGCTTTTTCAGCTTTTCAGCTTTTTCTTTTGCTTTTTTTGCTTCAATCGTGGTTGTGTATTCGTCACAGACCTCATTTATATCGCCCTGCATTACAACCTCTCCCTTATTCAGCCAGATAGCCTTATTGCACATTGATTTTACAGTAGTCATATTATGTGACACAAAAAGAAGTGTTGTTCCGTGGCTAAGCATTTCGTTCATACGGTTTATACACTTTTTTCTGAAAAGCAGATCTCCTACCGATAACACCTCGTCTACGATAAGCACATCCGGTTCCATCATAGTAGCTACCGAAAAGCCAAGGCGGGATTTCATACCTGATGAAAAATTCTGAACAGGAGAATCAAGGAACTCTTCAAGCTCTGAAAATTCAACTATAGCATCAAATCGCTCATCAATATACTGTTTGGAATGACCCAGAATGCACCCGTTGAGATAGATGTTTTCTCTTGCGGTAAGTCTTGGGTCTATACCTGCACCAAGCTCGATAAGAGAAGCAATACTGCCGTTTACCTTTACACTTCCTTTATAAGGCTTTAAAATACGGCTGATAACCTTTAAAAGCGTAGACTTACCGCTACCGTTTGTACCGATTATCGCCCATGCCTCGCCTTTTCTTATTTTCAGATTTACATCCTTTAAGGCTATGAATTCCTGAAACATAAGCTGTCTGCGGATAAGTCTGACGAAGTACTCCTTAAGGTTGTCCACCTTCTGATTTGCCTTGTTGAAGCGGACTGTCACATTATCAACATCTACTATATACTGAGGAGCGTTATCTTTTTCTGTATTTGCCATATAACCCTCCTTAAATATACAATATAAATTTATCCTGAGATCTTCTGAAGAAGAACACGCCTATAACAAACATAAGTACAGCATATCCGAAACCAAGCAGAAAATCTACAGGTGACACCATAGCCCACTGAGGTACTGTATCAAGAGTGGGTGTCCAGATGAAAAATCTGAACTGCTTTATATAAATATAAAACGGGTTGAAATATTCAATGAATTTGGCAAGATAAAGTGCAAGCGGTGCTGAGCCTGCGGCAATCTGATCATTTGCCTTGTCATAAAACATACCCACATCGTAGAATATTGCCGAGCAATAAAGCACCATTGTAGAAACGGCGTTATAGATATATCTTATATCTCTGAAAAACACGTGAAGCTGTGCCATTAAAAAGCCAAGTCCCATAGCAAAGATATATGCTTCAATAACAACGATGAATATTCCTAAATTCCAGAAGGAAAAAAGGACTCTGCCTTCAACTACGGAGAAAACTATCATTACTACAACAAGTGCACCCATACTGAACACAAAATCCACCATAGATGACGTGATCTTTGCAAGTGGGAACATAAACTTTGACACATAGGTCTTCTTGAGCAAAGATGTGTTATCTGTTATAGCACCCAACGCCTTGCTTACCGCCGTGTTTATAAATTCAAACATCGAGCGTCCTGCAAGCAGGTATATAGGAAACAGTGCAATTTCTCTCCTGAAAAGGAAAGAAAAAACTATCGCCATAATTATCATTATCAGAAGGGGGTTCAGAATACTCCACACGTAACCTAAAAAGCTTCTTCTGTATTTCAGCTTTATATCTCTTTTTACAAGCTGAACAAGAAGATCTTTATATCTGAACACCTCGAAAAAAGATCCTTCTTTAAACTGTCGTGGTTTAGTTGTCATTAAATCCTCCGTTTGTATGCGCATTAATCAAAGCTGTGATTTTTTCTGAGCTTATTATAAAGTGATGAATGGGATATTTTTTCCCAGGTCTTTTTGCTGATATGAAGACAATTCATCATTCTGAATATCTTATACTGCTTCACCGCAAGCTCGTAAGTAGCCGAAAGTTCTGTCCTAAAGCGTTCCATCATAGCGTCGCCCATTTGCCTGCCCTTTTTCTTGTTTTTTTCCACAAGCATAACTGTAACGATGTAACTGAGCAGTAAACCCTGAGCTTTCATTGCATAATATCTTCTGCCATCTTCATCCATTTTATCCGATTTTTTATATTCATCTATAAGACGAGTCAGCACTGCATCTGTATGAGATATCCTGTTCAGCTGGTTTTCATCCGATACGCTCTGCTCCACATCACCTATACGATAGTGGTATAAGAACATATCAAGAGGCATTACGCTTTTTGCGTAACAACAAGGGATCGTCGCATATTCGTGATCCTCATAGAAAACATGTTCGGAAAGCTTTATCGCATTTTCTCTGTAAAAATCATTCCTGTAAATAACACCGTGGAAGGTAAGGCTTCTGTCAAAGCTCTTCCAGTCAGCCATTATCTGTGAAAAGGTATATGGTACTCCGAATTTTTCAGGGTATGTCTTCCACTTCTTCACTTCTCCCGTAGAAACATTTACCGTATAGTGATGACATAACACCACGTCGCAATCGGTATTCTGAAGCTGACTAACAAGTCCCGGGAGCGTGGATGTTTCTACCCAGTCATCAGCGTCTACAACCTTTACATACTTGCCCTTTGCAGCCTGAAGTCCTGTATTGAGTGCACCGCCGTGTCCCTTGTTTTCCTGGTTTATAAGGTGGAAAACTTCAGGATACTTTTCGCAGTATTTTTCTGCTTTATCTTTTGTGCCGTCCTTTGAACCATCGTTTACAACAATAACCTCTACCCTGTCGTTTGTTTCATCACAAAGAAAGGAAGTAAGGCACTTATCAAGAAATTTTTCAGAATTATATGATGGAATGATAAATGAAAGTATTTTACTCATATTTCACCTTTGCGAAAGTACTAATTCCCTTTCGCATTTACTTTTTTCAGTTTTGTCAGTTTGTTTTCCTTAATGCCGCTCATTATCGCCTTTAATGCATTCATAGGTGTTATGTCGGCACTATACATCTTCTTTTTTCTTATAACATAATAAAAGCCATAAAGCACCGATAAAGGCAGTCCTAAAATGTATCTTGTGGTATTTCCTCTGTCCTTAAAGAATTTTTCATTAAAACCCTTGAACCAGGTGGAGCTTTCCTGTCCTACAGACGCAATTTCTGATGGCACATAATATATCTTAAGCTTTGCCTTTAAGCTGTCTTTCAGAAATTTCAGCTCTTCTTCTGCTCCATTGCCTGTACCTGCACCAAGCAGCTCATCAAATCTTACTCCGCTATCAATAAGAGACTGTTTTTTAAAGGATATCTGCCAGGAGCTTACCTTCATAATTTTAGGAAATTTAAGTCTTATTACCTTATCGGGAAAGGATGGCGGACGATTTGTCATTTTGAAAATTATAATATCAGCATCGGGTAACTGCTCATAAGCGGAAAGAATCTTCTGCTGATAATCTTTTTCAAAAACCTCGTCATCATCACATATAAGACAAATATCGCCCTGCGATTTCTCGATTGCTGAATTACGGCTTTTCGTAAGCCCTCTGTCCTTTACACTGTACATACGTGCAAGTCCGTTTTTAGTTTTCTGCTCGTCATAATCTTCTTTATCGCACTGATTTATAACAAGAGCGTGTCCTGTGATTTTACTGTCATTTATTATATCCATATCCTCTTTATGCATACAGGATATAAGAACCTCAAGTATCATTTTTTCACTCATCTGAGTCCTCCGTTTTCGGTGGCTTGTATCAGTTCACAGGCACATTTATACAATTTACAATTATACCATACAAACAGCTATATGTCAAGCAAAGAAGCTGTATTATAAGAATGTGTTATCCTTATAATACAGCTTTTTCCATTTGTATGTGATTATAATTCAATTAATCTTCATTATTGCATTGGAAACAAACATGTTACCTATAGTTTCCCATTTATAAAATCCACCGTTCTCCTTACATACCTCTTTTACAATTTCCATACCCAGTCCATGAAATTCTTTGTTCTCCTTATCGGTCATAAGAGCGTCATCTTTTCTTCTTACTCTGCTGAAAGTGTTCTTGACGATTACTGTAAAATAATCCTTATACATAAACACCTTTATCCTGACCTCCGGATTATCTGAGCTTAACGACGCTTCTATAGCGTTGTCGAGAAGGTTTGACAGCACAGAAGAAATTGCAGATGAAGGTATAGCCATTTCCGGCAGAGCCTCAAGAGAATATTCAAAGAAAATGTTATTGCCCTCACACACTGCCGCCTTATAAGCTATCATAGCATCCACAAGACCATTGCCTGTGGTCTGATGGAGTGATGGCTGAAGCTTATCTGCACTTATATTAATTTCAGAAAGCATTTCCTTGGCCTTTTCGTATTCACCCTTTTCAAGCAGTGAGCTTAAGGAATAAAGATGATTCTTTATATCGTGACGGATTTTTTTCATCTTATTGGATGCCTGAAACTGTATTGCCAGCTGTTCCTTGACCGCATAAAAATCTGAATAAAGTGCACGCATATTATTCTCTTTTTTATAAGAAGAACATACCTCTGCAAAGAAATTCACTACTAATATGCTCATTGCAAGGAAGGAAAGACTCAAAACAAAGAACAGGAAAGAATTCGGGTTTTCGGTACCATCCGCAAGATAAAAGCTGCCGAATACTGTGGTAATAAACATAAACACCGTCATTATAAAAGCAAAATGCATCCATACTAAGCGGAACACCTTCAGATCCTCCTGGGATAAAAGCCTGTATATAAGATACATTGCACCAGCCCAGACTGAAATCATTATAAAAGCAATAATAAAATGGTTTATCGGGTTTATCTTATACGCTATATTGAATTCATCTCCCATTATCATATCAAGCAGACTTCGCACCACTATTTCAGAAAGCAAATTCATAAAAAGTGATGTTACAGCAAGTGAAAAGGATATGTAGGGCTTTGCTTTGAATATAACGACACCGGTAAGTGATATTACAGCCATAAGAACTATCTGTTGTAACCACAATATTCCGAAATTGTATGTAAGCATCAGTACACCTGTCAGCACAAAGAGTGACAGACAGCCAACAAATGTGATCTTCTTTTTCTCGTCCACAAGCTTCAGGAAGAAAATAAGTATGATCGCTGATTTTATGATTGAAATTACCAGATCTGCATAGATCATTTTATCACCCTACCTTTGATGCAATATAGTCGGTTATCTTCTCTAATAATTCCTTTGTCTTTCTGCGGCTGACAGGAACGGTCTCTCCGTTATCAAGCTCTGCATCAAGATGGTTTACAGACTTTATCTTGGAAATGTTTACAACGTAACCTCTGCACACCTCGAAAAAGCCTTTATCAAGATATTTTTCTGTTATTTTAGATATCTTCTTACCATACAGGCCGTATAACCGATACCGTTTTGAGCCTGTATTGAGGTATATTATTCTGTTTACACAGCAAAAGTAAAAGATATCATCAAGAGCTATACGGATATTGGAATGCTCGCCTTTGTCCTCAACCTCAAAAAATTCATAGTTTGGCTTGAAACGCTGAAACTCTGCTATAACTCTGATAAACTCATTTTCCATATCCTCTTTTCCCATATCCTTAGGTAAAAAAGCGTTTATACGATATGGAATGGTACTGTATATTTCTGATTTATAAGAGGTTACAAACAGAAGGAAAAAGCTGCTGTCAAGCACTCTTAATTTCCTTGCTACGTCCTTTCCGTTTATAGCAGGCATATCTATATCAAGTATTACTATATCACAGCCCTTAAGCTTTTCGAAGTCCTTTATAAGCTCATTTCCGTCATTATAGATATATATATCTGCCACCACTGCACTTTTGGCAATTGCAGCCAGAAGGACGGGCTTCAGAGTATTTTCTATGTAATCATTGTTATCATCGCAAAGGGCAATTTTTATCATATTTACCACCACTTTATTTTTTCCTTTATTTAAGTATAACACAATAAAAACTCTTGTTCAATATACTTTCCTTACCATTCGGTAGCAAAAATTGACCACTCGGTAATTTTTGCTGTAAAAAGTAAACCTGAGAAGCTTTATTTTCTTCTCAGGCAATTTTTCTTATATGTAATTAACTCCTGCTTTTTGGAGCTTTTTACGGGCCTTTGCTACTTTCCTTTCAGAAAAGACCGTAGCTATTCCCTTTCGGATAATTTCTGCTTTTACACCTCGCTTTGCTGCACCGAGTGCGGTAGAAGTCACGCATCCACATTCATCAAGGCCGCACAGGCAAAGAGATTCATATTCCTTTTCTTTTATAAGCTTCAATAATGCCTTATTTGAAAGTGCATCACCTAAAAGCTTATCGAACACGTACTCTGATACCACATCAAGCCCACTGTATAATTCTGCCCCCTCTGTACCTGCAAGAGAATAACCGAAAAGCAGACGATTTGTAGGCAGATTCTGAATAATATGACGGATATAAATAACGTCACACCCACTGTCCTTATATTCGTATATAAGTTCATTGACTTTTTTTACAAGCTCTGCGGTATTGTAGGCAAATCTATCCTTTCTCTTCTCGTAAAGATAATCGTTCTGCATATCAATAACTATAAGTGCTTTTTTCATACATCCTCCTCTGTATTTTACAGACTCTCTCAAGCTTTTTTTACTCTACAGTCAATTATAGCAATAATGTAAATTAATGTCAAGAAAACAAAAACTGTCGGTCTGGCCAGTAACAATTTCAGCAAAGTTCAATAAAATAAATATAGCAGTTTTTTCTATTGACTAATCAAGGCGTTTTATGGTATTATATGAAATAGCGTTAGAATGGCATAACGGCATTTACGCAGACGAAAGGACAAAAGACTATGATATACGACAACATATTAGAGGTTATCGGGCATACACCCCTCATCCGTCTTAACCGTATGGTAGATGAAGACAGTGCGGAAATACTCGTAAAATTTGAAGGACTCAATGTAGGCGGTTCCATAAAGACAAGAACAGCTTACAATATGATAACAGAAGCAGAAAAACAAGGTATAATCAATAAAGATACGATAATCGTTGAACCCACCAGTGGAAATCAGGGCATCGGTCTTGCACTTGTCGGTGCAGTAAAAGGCTATAAGACAGTAATAATTATGCCCGACTCTGTAAGCTGTGAAAGAAGAATGTTAGTCCAGCACTATGGTGCAGAGGTAATTCTTGTTCACGACGCAGGAAATATCGGCGACTGCATTGATGAATGCTTAAAGACGGCAGAAAGAATGAGGGATGAAAACCCCAACGTATATATTCCCCAGCAGTTTGAAAACAAGGCAAATCCTATGGTACACAAGTATCATACGGGTCTTGAGATACTTGAACAGGCAGGAAAGGAAATTCACGGTTTCTGCTCAGGCTTTGGCACAGGCGGTACAATAAGCGGTATCGGTGAAACATTAAAGGCTGTATATCCCGACATTGAAATATGGGCAGTTGAACCTGAAAACGCCGCTATACTTGCAGGAGGTACAATAGGTACACACTTACAGATGGGTATCGGTGACGGTCTTATTCCCGGAAACTTAAACCTCAACATCTACAGCAATGTATACATAGTTTCTGACGAAGAAGCTATCCGAACAGCAAAGGATCTTGCAAGACTTGAAGGTATTATGTGCGGTATTTCGAGCGGTACAAACGTTGCCGCCGCAAAGCAGCTTGCAAAGAAGCTTGGCAAGGGCAAGACAGTAGTAGCGGTACTTCCCGATACAGCGGAGAGATACTTCTCCACTCCCCTTTTTGAAGGCGAATAAAAGATAAAAAAGCTGAGTCCGTATGAGTAAATCACACGGACTCAGACTGAAGACAAACTCACGAACCGCAAAAATGCACAAAATTTTGCAGTAAAATTACAGATATACAAAAATAGCAATACAAAAGTTTAGGGGAGCCGAATACGGCTCCCCTAAAGCATTTTTGCTTACTTTGTCAACCGCCCCTCAACGTACCACCTGTACGCCTGTCGGGGCGGTTTCCTCGTCTGCGTGCGTTTTTCTTCGCCTGTCAGCGTGTAGACAATGATTTTGTCTACACGCTGAGTCCGTGTGA
>JAZSHW010000116.1:0-5019 GCA_045533495.1 Ruminiclostridium sp.
AGGATATTACACACGCAGAAATCGATGAAGAAATTATTACAAGCCCAAGACGTTATCATACGATTACAGAAAGTAAGAACGGAGAGGGTGCCACCCCGATTAAAACAGAGAAGGGTTGGCTGCATATTGCCCACGGTGTAAGAAATACAGCGGCAGGTCTCAGATATGTCATTTATATCTTTGCTACAGACTTAAACGATCCTAAGAAGCTTATCGCTTCTCCTTCAGGACTTTTCATTGCTCCTCACGGTAATGAGAGAGTCGGTGACGTATCAAATGTATGCTTTACAAACGGTGCAATAGTAAGAGAAAACGGTGATGTTTACATATACTATGCATCCTCTGATACAAGAGTACACGTTGCATCTACAACCATCGAAAAGCTGATGGATTACACCTTCAACACTCCTGAAGATCCTCTTCGCAGTGTTGACTGTGTAAAGCAGAGATGCGAGCTTATAAAAAGAAATCTTGAATTTTTAAACAAATAAATCCGGAATGCAAAACGAAAAGCAGTATCGAAAGATACTGCTTTTTGTTTTTCGTGTTCAGATTTACGGCTCTTTCCGGAAGCCGCCTGTGTGGAAATTTTCGTTGCCGAGCGGCTTTGCGACAAGTCGGAAAATAACGCATCCATCAGGACAGACAACTGTTTTTGAATATTTACTGTCACCGCCATGCTTTGTGAGATCTCCTCCGCTTCGTACCGCTTCCATAAGAGGATACGGCAGCATCATTGCTTTACTTTCTGATAAAGAGAATACCCAGTGTGTTCGGTCCGCAATGGCTTGATACTGTACAGCCTGCATTGGTTTCTATAATCTCTGTAAATTGCATATACTTTTTGATAGCCTTTCTTACTGCATCTACAACGGCTTTATCGCAAGGAGTATGAGTGATAAAGATTCTGTCTGTGACAATATCGTTTCTGCCTTCAAGTCTTTCTACAACATACTTCTCTATGCAAGCGTCAAACTTACCACGATACTTTTTGCCAACTCCCATTTTTCCATCCTTGACCTCAATACAAGGACGAAGTGAAAGAAGATTTGCACCAAGAGCCGCCAAAGCAGAACATCTGCCACCCTTACGAAGATAGTCAAGCTTGTCCACTACAAAGCTTGCTTCTACCCTCGATGTAAGAGAATTCATCGCTTCTACTATTTCTTCCGCAGTTGCACCGTTCTGAGCCATTATAGCTGCCTCTACAACTATATGTCCGCTACCGGTGGAAAGGTTGCGGCTGTCTACAATATACACATTATCAAATTCTTCTGCGGCAATACGAGCGTTCTGATGACAGCTGGAAAACTCTGCACTGATATTAATGTGAATAACTGCATCGTACTGTGCACTTAACGGGGTAAAATATTCAGCATATTCTTCCGAATTTATAGCAGCGGTTGTAGTAATTGTTCCTCCTGCATTAACATGGTCAAAAATATCCTGAGGCTCGATATCCTTCATATCTTTATAGCTCTTACCGTCCTTAACGATATAAAGCGGAAGTATCTCAACACCGTATTTTTCTACAAGTTCAGGAGATAAATCACAGGTACTGTCTGCTGTTATTTTGATATTCATAATTCATTTTTCCTTTCATATTATGAATCTGATGGTTAAACTCATATTATAATTTTAGCACATTTCGGTAATTTTGGCAATAGTATTAGATAAAATCCTTAGGAATTAAACAAAACAAACAATTATATCATTGACATAAAGGAAAACAAATGGTATAATTTTACTTGATAATTATAATAAAATTATCAAAAAATTTTTTAGGAGGAATTTATATGCAGTACGAAATTAAAGGTACTCCCCTGCCCGTTGTAATATGCAATGTTGATGCGGGAGAATCAGTGATAACAGAAAAGGGTGGCATGAGCTGGATGACAGCCAATATGTCAATGAGTACAAACGCAGGCGGTAGCTTCGGTAAGGCTATGTCAAGAATGTTTTCGGGCGAATCCATGTTCAGAAACGTATACACAGCTGAGGGGGGGCCCGGACAGATTGCATTTGCGTCAAGCTTCCCAGGTGAAATACTTGCAATAAATGTTAGCCCCACAAATACAATAGTTGCTCAGAAATCAGCTTTCCTTGCAAGCGAAGCTACAGTAAGCACAAGCATTCACTTCCAGCGTAAATTCGGTGCAGGTTTCTTTGGCGGCGAAGGCTTCATTATGCAGAAATTTGAAGGTAACGGTATGGTGTTCCTTGAAATTGACGGCTCTGTTATTACATACGATTTACAGCCCGGTCAGTCCTTATTACTTGATACAGGTCATCTTGCGGCTATGGACGCTTCAGTTTCCGTTGATATCGAGTCTGTTAAGGGTATCGGCAACAAGCTCTTTGGTGGCGAAGGCTTCTTCAACACAAGAGTAACAGGTCCCGGTAGAGTATGGCTTCAGACAATGCCTGCATCTGCAGTTGCTTCTTCAGTTGCTCCTTTTATCGCTACAAACCGCTAACAATTTACTATCAGCCCGCTATATTACATATATCGGGCTGAATTCTTTTTAAAACTAAAAAAATTTAAAAAAAATCAAAAAAAGTGTTGACAAACAATCTTCATTGTGATATAATAAGTAAGTCGTTTGAGAGAACGACAAAAAAGAGTGAAATATGGCGGTATAGCTCAGTTGGCTAGAGCACTTGGTTCATACCCAGGGTGTCGTTGGTTCAAATCCGACTGCCGCTACCATTCTCTTTTTAATATGGCCCGTTGGTCAAGCGGTTAAGACATCGCCCTTTCACGGCGGAATCATGGGTTCGATTCCCGTACGGGTCACCAACAAAACGAAAACTGAAATGACAATTCATTTCAGTTTTTGTTTTGAAAAAATTTAATATGGCCCGTTGGTCAAGCGGTTAAGACATCGCCCTTTCACGGCGGAATCATGGGTTCGATTCCCGTACGGGTCACCAAACAGTAATAATCCGAACACTATCCAGATTGGCGAAGTGTTCGGGTTTTTGTTTTATCTTTGATATTGTTTTCCTAAAGAAAAGCCTTGTGTATGCGGTTTAAGCGTACACAAGGCTTGAATGTTTAGATTTAATACTACACAATTATTATTGATAACACAGATTATCCATTCAATAATCCCTTTACTTCTTCTAAAGTAGGCGGATTTAACGGCAGCGGAAATCTGGAAATTGCTATTGCAGAACAAGCACTTGCAAATCGCACCAGTTCATCATCGCTCATACCATACAGCAAACCGTAAACACAGCCTGCTTTGAACGTATCGCCTGCACCCAGAGTACTTTTAACTTCAACGGAAAAAGGTTTCATCTTCTTCATCGGCTGACCTTTTCTGCCGTACAGCATTTCCTTTTCGCCACGAGTAATGATAACAAGACCATCCGTATTATCAGTAAGCAATTCGTAGATTGCTTCTATACTTTTATTTTTGTATTGTTCTGAGCCTGTGCATTCCTTTGACACCACATTCACCGCACAATGCTGATGAAGATAGCTGTCGTGACAGCTATCTATTGTAACATACGGTTTTTTGTGCTTTACACACAACTTTGCTGCAGCCTGTGTTGCCTCAACAAAAAACGGATCAATTGCCGCAACCTTACAGTTGGCAACATCATCTTCCTTGGGCATATTCCAGCGTCTTTTTGCACCGGGTTCATACAGAGACTGAAACACACCCATAGGAGAACGCACAAGTCCTGCAATTACAACATAATCCATAAGACCTTCATAGTCAGGGTCGAAATAAAGCGAGGACAAATCCACCGTTTTATCCTTATAGAATTCTTTTAAAAGCGGTGCAACCTCTGTTCCGATATGTGTACCGTCAATTTTTACGCTTACTCCTAAAGAGGACAGCACAGTCGCAGCTGTGCCTGTCTCTCCGCCCGGCAGAAAATATTTTGCTTTAAGTTCTGAATATTCGTCAGGCTGTAAGAATTCCCCTTTTAATAAAAAGGAATGTGTCCCTAAAACCTGTCCGTGCATATAAATCTCGTAACTCATAAGTACCTCCGTTCTATTAGACTTTATTTCTCTGCATAAGTGGAAATAAAGTGATTTATAAATTCTTCGATTTGCTTAAAAATCTGCTCCTGTTTCTGCGGTTCTCTATCGCAAAGGTGAACAAGCGATGTAACAGGTGCAGTGTATATAAAGCTTAACATTTCGGGGTCTGATTTTTTCAACAACCCATCAGACATCATTCTTTCAAAAACCTTTACAAAAATTTTCTGTGTTCCTTCAAGGAAATGCTTTGTTGCAAGCTTTTTCACACGCTCATCGTGAAATTGTTCTGTTAAAAGCAACTTTCTTGTAAGAATAATTTTCGGGTCGTTTACAGTAAATCGGAGCATATTTACTGTAATTACGAGCAATTCTTCACAGGATTTCGGCTGTGGCGGAAGATTGCCCTCCGACCCGAAACGCTGTGCATAGTAGCTTTCCATTCTGTCAAGCAGACAGTTCCATATATCCTCTTTGCTCTTATAGTGCTTATATAATGCAGATTTGGTTAAACCGAGCCGTGCCGCAAGGTCACGAAGATTTGTACCTTTATAGCCATTTTCGGCAAACATAATCAGTGCCTCATCAAGTATTCTGTTTTTAGTTGAGTTTTCCATTCTAAACTCCTCATAACATAGAAGTGACCGTTTGGTCACTTCTATTATATCAATTATTAAAATATTTGTCAATAGAAGTACAAGAAAAAGCACCCATCCTCACAGGGCAGGTGCTTTTCTATTCCCTTTAACCGTCAGCGGCTTGCAGATTATCTTTCGGTAGGCCGCAGTGCTATGTCAAACAAGCCGTGTGTTATTATAAAACCGAAACATTCCGTGAAATTTTCTATAAAACAAAAACGCTCCCGCAGGAGCGTTTTTCAGCGTGTAGACAAAGACTTTGTCTACACGCTGAAACCACCGACATAAAGTCGGTGGTTATTTTTGTGAAAAACCCCCGTTCCATCGGAACGGGGGGTTCTTATCTGAGAGAATATAGCTCGATATTTTTCACTGCAAGCA
>JAZSHW010000032.1:0-3083 GCA_045533495.1 Ruminiclostridium sp.
CAGCAACCTCTTCTGCTACAGGAGTTTCAGCAACTTCCTCTATTACAGGTTCTTCAGCAACCTCTTCTGCTACAGGTTCTTCAGCAACCTCTTCTACTACAGGAGCTTCTGCAACTTCTTCTGCTACAGGAGTTTCCGCAACTTCCTCTATTACAGGTTCTACAGCAACCTCTTCTACTACAGGAGCTTCTGCAACTTCCTCTATTACAGGTTCTTCAGCGACCTCTTCTACTACAGGTTCTTCAGCAACTTCTTCTGCTACAGGAGTTTCAGCAACTTCTTCTGCTACAGGAGTTTCAGCAACCTCTTCAACTACAGGAACTTCTGCAACTTCTTCTGCTACAGGAGTTTCGGTTGATTCTATTGTGGGTATTTCAGCAATTTCTTCTACTGACTGGGTTGTGGGTACTTCGTCGGCATCATCTGCTGATAATGAGGGTATCTGTACGGCGTCTGATGTAATACGTTCTGCTTCATTTGCGGGGATAGCTGTTACAGCATTTACAACGAGGGGAATCTGGGAGGGAGTTACAGCGGCAATTTCTTCTGCAAAATCCTCAAATGCTTGTTCTTCGTTTTCATCCTGAATGCCTGCATCTTCATCTGTTTTATCGGCTTCAACCGTTTCAGCCTTTTCTTCTGCAGGAACAGGCTCATCGAGGAAGCTTTCGAATATCGTCTTTTCTTCCTCTTCCATTTCAGAGTAGTCGGTAGCAGGTACAGCTTCATCTTTTTCAATGTCGGTAAGCTCTACTTCCTTAAAATGTTCCATGACGTTTTCAAAGGAAACGGGAGCTTCTTCCTCTTCTTCGGTAAAGGTAAAGGAAACAGGAGCGTAATACTTCTTCTGCTTTACCTTTTTCTGAGGTGCAGGCTTTAATTCCTCTGACTTTTCAGCGGGAGCTTCTGTAGCTACGGGTTCTACAGCAGGTGTTTCTACCGCCTCCGGTATTTCAGCACTTTCAGAAATACTATCATCCATAACCTGCTCAATATCCTTGGCAAGCTTGGATACCACTGTTTCCTCCTGCTTTTTAGGAACAGTTTCAGCATCTTTTACACTATCTGTTGTTATTATGATTTTTTCAGGGACGGATTTCTTTGACCTTGTGGCATTAATCATATCATCGGGCAGTGTTTTCCACTGGAAGCCTTTATCCGTTTTTCCATTTCCCTGATCGTTATTATCAATTTTCTTTTTGGCATATACTGCCGCACCCACAGCGGCAGCGGCCGATGCGGCAAGCATTAAAGCCTGACCTAACTTCATCAGACACCATTCCTTTCGTTAAAGAAAAGTAAATTCTTTTATTTTATTCGACGCTCTTAAGAGCCTCAACCATGTCAATATTTTTAAGATGCTTATGCATTACCAACATTACAATTACCGCAAACACAAGTGTGATTGCTACCGAAATGAAAAAGCTGAACAAATGCACCTCTCTGCCGAACATAACCATATCAATTTCAATGGTCTTTACTACAAAGTCAAGTAAAACTCTGCCGAGCAGAAGTCCTGCACCCGAGCCAAGTAATGTCAGCAGCATTATCTCACGGAATACATAAACCGATGTTTCTTTATCGTAAAAGCCAAGCACCTTAAGGGTTGCTATTTCTCTTATACGTTCATTTATATTGATGTTTGTAAGATTGTATAAAACTATAAAGGCGAGCGTTCCTGCACTTACTATAAGAAGGATGATAACGAAAAGCAAGGATTCCAGCATTTTGCTGAAGGTGCCTGCCGTGCCTCTCTTATAGCTTACTGCCATCATACCGTCTATCTTCATAAGCTTTGTTGCAAGACTATCTCTTTCCTTTTCAGAAAGCTCTTCACCGTTTTCTGTTATAAAGTAAATGCTGTTATAGGGAGTATCCTCTCCGACAGTTTCTCTGTAATACTCTTCAGATACATAAAGGTAATGTCCTGCGTAATTTTCGCAGATGTCAGTTATCTTCATCTGTACAGTTTCGGTTTCGGTAATATATACTGTTATCTCTTCACCCTTTTTTACACCACCGAGAAGGGTTGCGAGCTTTTCGTTTATAATGATACCGTCATTTGTAAGGCTGTACTTTTCACCTGTGATACGATCCTTTACATTTACGCATTTAGCAAGATCTTCATTATCCTTTACAGCAAAAATCGTAGTATCGGTGGATTTGCCGTTTGCCTTTACGTTAAGCGTCTTCATATAGACGTCTACTGTATCAAGGTCGTTATCCTCTAAAAGCTGTATTATTGAATCGGTATCCGGCTTTTCTTCACCATCGTCAGAATATATCGCAATACCTGTATGAAGGCTTATTTCATCAAACTGTTTATTAAGGATATCGCTTACGCTGTCATAAATACCAAAGCCGGTCAGTACAAGAGCGGTACAGCCCGCTATACCAACAACCGTCATAAACATACGGCGTTTGTATCTGAAAAGGTTTCTCATAGTAACCTTCTGGCTGAAGGAGAAATGCTTCCAGATAAAGCCTATTCTTTCGATAAGAATTTTTTTGCCGACCTTCGGAGCCTTGGGCCGCATAAGTTCTGAGGGTTGTTCTCTCAGTATCGCTGTGCAGGCAAAATATACCGTTATCAGTACAAGTAGGATGGATGCTAAGATAACGATACCTATAAGCATAACATCGTACGGCATCACCAAAGCGTGAAGCTTATACATCATACCATAAGCTATAATGATTACGCCGGGGAAAAGCTTAAGACCAACAAGTGTACCAAGAAGTGCACCCGCAAAAGCGGCAATAGAAGCATAAATAATATACTTCATCATAATCGAAATATTGCTGTAGCCCAGTGCCTTCAGTGTACCTATCTGGGTACGCTGTTCGTCTACCATTCTTGTCATCGTGGTAAGGCAGACAAGTGCCGCTATCATAACAAAGAATAAAGGGAATACCACTGCTATATAGCTTATACGCAAGGCGTTTTCTCCATACTCGGTATATCCGGGGTTATCGTCACGGGTAAAGACATACCACTCAACTTCGCTGAGGTCGTCTATTTCCTTTTCGTTTTCAGCAATCTCTTCTTCTGCTTCAGCAAATTTTTCATCGGCTTCCTTTTTACC
>JAZSHW010000118.1:0-22636 GCA_045533495.1 Ruminiclostridium sp.
CTTCAAAAAGCTTTGATTTTTCTTCAAACTGAGCAAGGCCTTCTTCATACTGCTTAAGTCCGCTTTCATAAAGAAGATAATTCTTTTCGTAAAGTGCTACGCCTTCCTTATATTCGCTGTATCCTATATAATAGCTGGATAAACCGTCGTAATACCGGAAAAGTCCGTCGTAATATGCTTCATATCCCTTTTCTATCTTTGCCTTGCCATCCTCATAGAGCTTTAAACCCTCGTTGAACTGGGCAAGACCCTCTTCGTACTTCGCAAGTCCGTCCTCGTACTGTTTTTTACCATCCTCGTACTGAGCAAGACCGTCATTGTATTGCTTTAAGGCATCGTCATAATATTTTCTGATTTCAGCTACAGTCTTTGTGCCGTCAAATAAGGGACGTAACTGGTCTGCGGTTTCTTTATTTATAATCCCTGCCTTGAGAGCAGAATCAACAAGTGATGTCAGGGCGTCAGAGTTTATTGCACTGCCTTCAAGACCTTCTACAATTTTGCCGAAAAATTCTATCATCGACTTTGTTTCTTCAAGCTGTGCCTTACCATCGTCAAGCTGAGCTTTTGCTTCGTCAAGCTGAGCCTTAGCATCCTCAAGCTCTTTTCTGCCCTCGGCTATAACAGGCTCTTGTTTTTCAAGCTCGGCTTTGCCTTCGTCAAGCTGTTTTTTTGCTTCATCAAGCTCTGCTTTGCCTTTATCAAGCTCCGCCTTACCGTCCTTGAATACCTGTGCGGCATCGTCAAGCTCTGCCTTGCCCTCATCAAGTTGTTTTTTGGCGTCGTCAAGCTCTGCCTTGCTGTCCTTTAAGGTCTGAGCACCATCGGCAAGCTGTTTTTCGCCGTCCTCGATTTCTTTTTTTGCTTCGTTAAGCTTTTTTTCATTGTCGGCGATTTCAGCGTATATTTTCGCTTTTTCCTTTGCAAGCTCTGCTCTCGCCTCGGCTATCTTATCCTTTGCTTCCTGCTTTATTTCGTGAAGCCGTTCATCTTCTCTTACTTTAGCCGTGCTTTTCAGCTTATCGGTGATGTTGTCACGAAGACCCTCGTACTCATCAGAATAGCTGTCCATTTCCTTAAGGTCTTTGCAGGTTACAAAAACCTGAGTATATACCTCTGTTTTGAAATTATCCTCAGGAATATATATAAGCATACTTACAGTGCCGGTACCGATGGTGGTATTGCCTCTTTCAGTATCGGAGATAAACATCGGTGTATCAAATCTGCCGACTATCTCATATTCAGTATTTTTAAGTGTATCGTTTATATCAGCCGATGTGTCACCGCTGAGTGTTATCTTATCGCCTATCTTATAGCCTGCAACTAACTTGCCCGCATCAAGAAGACACTCGTTTTCCTTTTCGGGCATTCTGCCTTCGGTAAGCCAAAGGGAGCTATGCTCGTTGTTTTCTCCCATTTCATCAAGAGAATATACTCGTGCTACCGTGTCAGAGCCGTCTGAACCGATAAAGGCGTCGGTAAAATATCCCGGATAAATATTCAGCTCGTCTATTTTCCGGAGTTCCTCTATATCGTTTTCGCTGAAGCCGTAGGTAGAAACCAGTCTGAAATCCATCAGATTTGTTTCATCATAATAAGTGTCAGCTGTTTTTCTCATATCAGGGGCACTGGCTAAAAGTCCCGAGAAAAAGCCTGTACCTATTGCGATAATACCAAAGATGGAGAAAAATCTGTTTTTCGTCTTTTTGATTTCCGAAAAAGCATTTTTCAGCATTGTATTTTTCATAAGCAGTATCCCCTTACCATTCTATCTCTTCGACAGGAGTGGGATTTTCGTTTACGATTATATCTCGCACCTTACTGCTCTTCATTTTTATTACTCTGTCAGCCATAGGACAGATTGCAGAGTTGTGGGTAACAAGTATTACCGTCATTTTTTCTTCTCTGCAGGTATCCTGTAAAAGCTTTAATATCATTTTACCCGTGTTGTAGTCAAGTGCACCTGTAGGTTCGTCACAAAGGAGTAACTTCGGCTTTTTGGCTAACGCTCTTGCGATGGCTACTCTCTGCTGTTCACCACCTGAAAGCTGGGCAGGGAAGTTGTTCATTCTGTCTCTCAGACCAACCTTTTCGAGTATTTCTTCAGCAGAAATAAAATCCTTTACCGTCTGGGTAGAAAGCTCGATATTTTCCTTTGCGGTAAGGTTCGGGATAAGGTTATAGAACTGGAATATAAAGCCTATATCGTAGCGTCTGTAGGATATAAGCTCTTTGCGGTTATATGCACTTATTCTTGTACCGTCAACAAAAAAATCGCCTGATGTAGCTGTATCCATACCGCCTAAAATATTAAGTACGGTGGTCTTACCGCTGCCTGAAGGACCTACGACTATCGCAAATTCGCCCTTTTCAATTTCAAAGCTTACCTTGTCATTGGCGTTGATGGTTATATCACCCATGTGATACTGTTTTGTTATCTCGTTTAAAGTTATAAAGCTCATTACACATTACTCCATACTGCTGATTTTGCTGTCAGCCTGCTTGTGCCGTTACATATTTCTCTCTTTTTGGCACATAATTCTCATATTACAATTTCACATAATATAGTATATCATTTTTTGCTCATCATTGCAAGAAAATTTGTGCCATAATTACAACTTTTTTAAAGTAATTTAATAGAATTTCTATATATGGAGCAATCGTTTTATGAACGCTTTTCATTCGTCGCATTTTCTGACTGTTTTATTCTCTCTTACAAAATATTTCTGGGTACTTTTACTTCCCGTTGTAAGAGCTGTTTTAGCCTTCGGTTTTGATTATCAGAACGCCTTTAAAGGTTATGAGGCTGATATTTTTATGCTGTCCTTACTTTTCCTGTACGCCATGTCCCGATGGCTTTTTACCTCTCTTACCATAACCGAAAAAGAGATGATATATAAAAGAGGAGTTATCTTCAGAAAAACAGTTTCAGTTTCTCCCGAAAATGTAAGCTGTATCAGGCTATGGCAGAACCCCTTTTCTGTAATATTTCGCTGTTTTATACTGAGAGTATACCAAAATCCGACAAAAAAGCCGATAATAAAAATGTATTGTACCAAAAGGACTGCCGAGAAAATCAAAGAGCTTTGTCGTATGGACGAAGAAAAGCTTATAAAGCATAAATTCAACCCCTATCTGTATTCGCTTATCTTCACAAGCAGTAAGGGCGGATTTCTGATACTTTCCGCTTTGCTTTCCTTTTCGGGTATAGTGACAGGGAAGACTGTAAGACGGCTTGCCGAGGAGAATATTTCAGCCCTCTCAGATTTTGCCCGTGATATACCCACATTTCTTATTGTTATGGGGCTTTTCTTTCTTACTGTACGGCTTATTTCTTTTTTGCTTGAAGCCTTTTCTGTCTCGGATATGAAAATATATGAAAGTGACGATTTCACCTTTATCAAAAGAGGAATACTGACAAAAAGCCTCTATCTTATAAGCAGGAAAAATGAAAACACAGGGTATTTTTTGTCGACAAATAGTATATTATTCAAAAAATATTACTCTTTGTATGTAGGGATAACAGGCTTTGGACAGAGTAAATACGACAATTCACTTATCATTCCCGTTGCCGACAAAGCAACTGTAAAAAAGGAAATGCAAAAGCTGTATAAGAATAACAGCCCGAAACAAAAAAGGATTTTCGCTGATAAAAACGCCATAGGCTCATATATAACCAAGTGGTTTGTGATGTATATTATCTCCTGCCTTTTATGTTCAGCTCTTGCGAGTCTCGGGCTTTTCGGAAACGCCTTTTACCTTGCCTTTATACCGCCGCTTTTATTCCTGTTCCTGATATTCTTAGGTATGAACAAATGGCGGTACAGTTATATAGAAATAAGCGGCGAAGCTATTGCAATTTGTTATACAAAATGTTTAAAAATATACAAATATGTCATAGAGTGTAGAAAATGCCCGAAAATACAGATAAGACAGAACGTTTTTCAAAGAAGAAAGGGGATTGCTGATTTACGCCTTTATTTAAGAGGGAATAAGAACAAAAAGATACGTATAAGGCATATCGGGATAGAAAAATGTATGGAAATTGCTGAAAAACTGTGATTTTCCTTGACAAAGCATCGCTTATATGCTACAATAATTTTTGGAAAATTCCCTTATCAAGAGCGGTTTACAGTTTTTGCAATGCAAAGCAGGAGTCAGGCTCCGTAAACCCAGCAACCGTTTCACTTTTATATAAAGGCTATGTGAAAAATGGTGCTAATTCCTACGGTTTTACCGAAAGATAAGGAGCAAGCCGAAATGCTATGCTCCGAAAGGGGCTTTTTTTAATGCTTAAAAAGAATTTATAAAGAGAAAGGAAGCTATAAAAATGTCAAGTTTTTTATTCACATCTGAAAGCGTAACAGAAGGACATCCCGACAAGATCTGCGACCAGATTTCTGACGGCGTGCTTGACGCTATTTTAGAGCAGGACAAGATGGCAAGAGTTGCCTGCGAAACTGCCACAACAACAGGTATGGTACTCGTAATGGGTGAAATCACAACCTCTGCCGATATCGACATTCCTAAGATCGTAAGAAACGTTGTTAAGGAAATCGGCTATGATAATGCAGAATATGGTTTTGACTGCAATACCTGTGCAGTTCTGACCTCTATTGACGAGCAGAGCCCTGACATTGCTATGGGCGTAAACAACGCTCTCGAAGGCAGAAGTGAAAATGCCTGTGATACAGGTGCAGGCGACCAGGGTATGATGTTCGGTTATGCCTGTGATGAAACAAAGGAGCTTATGCCCTTATCAATTTCTTTGGCTCACGCTTTATCAAAGAAGCTGACAGAGGTAAGAAAGTCAGGAGAACTGAGCTACCTCCTCCCCGATGGTAAGACTCAGGTTTCTGTTGAATACATAGACGGCAAGGCTGCAAGAATTGACACAGTAGTCGTATCCTCACAGCACAAGGCTGACGTTGATATGAAGGTACTCGAACAGGATATTATCGAAAAGGTAGTAAAGACAACCGTACCCGCAGAGCTTCTTGACGAAAATACAAAGTATCTCATCAACCCCACAGGCAGATTTGTTGTGGGCGGTCCTCAGGGCGACAGCGGTGTTACAGGCAGAAAGATCATCGTTGATACCTACGGTGGTGTAGGCAGACACGGTGGCGGTGCTTTCTCAGGAAAGGATCCCACAAAGGTTGACAGAAGTGCCGCCTACGCCGCACGTTACGTAGCAAAGAACATTGTAGCCGCAGGCATTGCAAAGCGTTGCGAGGTTCAGCTGGCTTACGCTATCGGTGTAGCAAAGCCCGTATCAGTTTTGGTTGATACTTTCGGTACAGGTGTAACTTCTGATTACATCATTGCTGATGCAGTAAACAAGGTATTTGATTTAAGACCTGCCGCAATCATCAGCTCACTTGATTTAAGAAATACAAAATACCGCCCTCTTGCCGCTTACGGTCACATGGGCAGAGAAGATCTCGGCGTTGCCTGGGAAAAGACAGACAAGGCAGATCAGCTTAAAGAAGCTCTTGGTATGTAATAAATCAGACGTAAAGCCGCTTGCGGAAATCAGGCGGCTTTAAATACTTATAAAAGATGACAAAAATTTAACAGGAGGCATTATGTCCTTTGACGAAATAATTGTAGCTATAAACGACGTGATATGGGGTCTTCCGTTGATTATTATAATTGTAGCGGTAGGTATCCTGCTGACAGTCCGTTTAAAGCTATTACAGATATCAAAACTCCCTAAAGCTTTCAAGTTTATGTTCAAGGATGAAGAGGGCGGCACGGGAGAGGTTTCAAGCTTCGGTGCGTTATGTATAGCACTTTCTGCAACTATAGGCACAGGTAATATTGTCGGTGTTGCCACCGCAATAGCGGCAGGCGGTCCGGGAGCTTTATTCTGGATGGTGGTAGCCGCCTTCTTCGGTATGGCTACAAAATATGCCGAAGGGCTACTCGCAGTAAAATACCGTACTATAGATAAGGACGGACACATCCTCGGCGGACCCTTCTATTATATAGAAAAGGGACTGGGTAAAAAATTCAAGTGGCTTGCAAAGCTGTTTGCCGTTTTCGGACTTTTAGCAGGTCTGCTCGGCATCGGTACTATAACCCAGTGTAACGGTATAACCGATGTAGTACAGAGCTTTGCCGATCCCACTAAGCAGTATATGATAAATCTTTTCGGTACGGATTACTCTGTTGCCGCACTCATTGCAGGTGCAGTAGTAACAGTTTTTGCGGCACTGGTTATAATCGGCGGACTTAAGAGAATATCAAAGGTTTCAGAATTTGTAGTACCCTTTATGGCTATTCTTTATATAGTCACCTGCCTTATTCTTGTATTATCAAATCTGCCTGCAATTCCTGCCGCATTTGCCACTATAATTGAGGGTGCATTCAATCCTTCGGCGGTAACGGGCGGTGTGATAGGCTCTATGATTATTGCAATGCAGAAGGGTGTTGCAAGAGGTATCTTCTCAAACGAATCAGGTCTCGGCTCTGCTCCTATTGCGGCAGCGGCGGCAAAGACAAACGAGCCTGCAAGACAGGGTCTTGTATCTATGACGGGTACTTTTATTGATACTATCATCATCTGCACAATGACAGGTCTTTCTATCGTACTGACAGGTGCCTGGCAGGCAACAGACGCCGCAGGTAAGGCACTTGAGGGTGTAAACATTACAGCCTATGCCTTTGATAAGGGTCTTTGGTTCTTACCCGAAAGCGTTACAAGCTTTATACTTATGCTGTGTCTCGCATTCTTTGCATTTACGACTATCCTCGGCTGGAACTATTATTCAGAGCGTTGTCTTGAATACCTCTGCGGCAAAAAGCAGCTTGTACTTAAAATTTACAAATTCCTTTATATTGCGGCTGTATTTATTGCCCCCTATATGACAGCGGCGGCTGTATGGAATTTAGCTGATATCTGCAACGGACTTATGGCTTTCCCGAACCTGCTGGCACTGTTCTTATTAAGCGGTGTTGTAGCAAAGGAAACAAAGGATTTCATCGCAAGAGAAAAGTTCAGAGAGAAACGAGAAAAGATAGCAAAAACAGAGGAATAAAAGCAAACAAACCACCGACAAAATCGGTGGTTTGTTTTTAATGCGTTAATTTCCGGTTTACGCCCGAAAGGGTAAATACATATTCATCCGAAGGACAGGGCAATCTTTAGTTATTTAAGAAAGAAAGTGACATATTACTGCTCTTTGAGTTAGGTACAAAAATTGAACCGACTGTAACACCACAGTATTCTACCTTCATTTCGCCGCTTTCCCAAGGACGGATAAGGTATTTGATCTGACCTGTTGTTGAGGGGTTATTATTGGTAGTACCCCAGAACTGAACGTCAACAACGTTGCCGCTGGTCGATTGCTTTGAATTAAGTACGAGATCAGGTCTGAAGGTTAAAATATGCTTATCGCTGATTTTGAAGTCAACGTATACTTCGTACATTCCGCCACTCCAGCTACTGTTGTACTTCATACTTACCTTGGTAATGTCAAAATTCTGATAGGTTCTTCTGCTTTCAAGCATTAATGTGTAGATGCATGAACTATTCTTTATTACTGCGACAGGATATTTAAGCTCAGAAATATTCATACTATCGCTGTCATATAGATAAAGGTCCTCCATATAATTCATCCTGGTTTCTTCGGTTAAAGTAGTTTTCTTTTTCTTTGCCGTAGGATCTGCTGAAAAATCAACGTTAAGAAAAGTAGTACCTTCAATAAGTTGGTTAGAGCCATAGTACTTAGACCAGATTGAGTTGGAAAAATGAATGTTATTTTCCTGCATATACTGTAATTTAGAATAGTGAATAGTAGGAGCACTACCTGCATAATAAGTAAGCTCATAATTACCCACATTATTTCTTGTTACCGCCCCTGCACTGATTGTTGCTACTGCTACTACTGTTGCTGCTGCCAGTACAGCGGCAACTATCTTTCTTAATTTTTTCATGATTTTTTCCTCACTTATGTATAGTATTTGTTAAGCTGTTTTAAGTTTTTATTCTTCGTTAAAGTATCATCGCCCGATTTTCAATCGGGCGATATTTGATGTAAATGTTAAGATAAAACAAAACGATACTCAATTAAACGTTCTTATAAGTACCAGTTAAGTTAGAAATGTATCTGTCAAAACCGATTCTGAAGTTAGAGCTTAATTTAGGAAGAGTAACTGTACCAACGTTAGTGCCGTTTATTGTAACAGTTCTGGTTGAACCTGCATAGCTCAGAGGAACGAGGAATTCCATAGTACCTGTTGTATAAGCACCTTCAGTATAGAAATCGCTTAAATCACGTGTGAATTTTGTGTTTGAATTGCAACCGTCGATCTTAATATCATGTTCGTCGATTAAAATGCGACCGTTGTTGATTTTGAATTTTACGGTAAGCCAAGCTGTATCTGTAGACGCCTTGCTCTTGCCGTCTGCTCCATAATAAGGGTTAAGTGATACGCTTGTAATATCAAAATTAGATGTTAATCTGTAACCAGGAACTACCATAACGTCAAACTGAGCGGATTTGCCAGGAAGAACTTCGAGTGCATACTTACCTGAGACATCGGCACCCCAGCTATTCTCAAGATTAAGATGTTGCATATAATCATCAACACAGCTCTTTATCCACGATTCTATCTTTTTTTTCTTAGCTGTAGGATCCTGAGAAAAATCTACGGTAAGAATTTTATTGCCTTCCATCATATCCTTTTCTACAGTCTGGTACCTAATAGTCGCATCTTCAAACAAACTTAACTGAGAATAGTGGATAACGTTTTCTGATGCACTGCCACCGTAAACATCGCCTGTTGTGTCAAACCAGAAGGTCTTTGTTGCCGCTGATGCTGTTAATGCTACTGCTGTTGTTGCAACTGTTGCTGCTGCCATTGTGCCGGCAATAATTGCCTTGAATTTCTTGTTCATAATAAATACTCCTTTTGATAAAATGTTGTGTGATTTTTTTTCTTTTCGTTTTGTCAGAATAAAATGTCTTGCTGTTAAAGGATATTGTTAAGATGTAAGGCTGTGATGCTTTAAATGTTGTAATTGTATTTTTTATTCTCTTTCCGTCTGAGCTACTCCCAATGTGCACCTCGGTTTCCCTCGTCTGTCTTAATTATATCCGTGTGGCAATTTGGATGCAATATTTTTACGACAAGTGGTCGTATTTAAAATTTTTGTGCCGCTATTTTTTCTAAGCGGTCAAAAATCCTTAAAAATGTGCCAACGGCAACTTGCTTTTATTGTGAAAACGAATACAGGTAGGTAAATTTACCTGTCAGCAGTACCAAGACGGCAATTTACTAACCTGCCAAAATGCCAAAAATCAGTGCAAGAGCCACAATCAAGCGGTACACAGCAAATGCGAAAATGCTTGTTTTTTGTTTACATAATGCGGTTTTACGACGAGCGGTACAAAACGGCTTTTGCCAAGATAAGTTGCCATAGGGCATCTTGTCCTTCGTATATGCATCTTGTACATAATTTCGGCCACTTGTCGTAAAATTGTTGATGTTTTGGCAAAAAGTTGTTACAATAGTATTACAGAAATCATTTTATCATCCGGAGGTTACGTTTATGAAAAAAACAATCTACATCATCGCAGGACAATTTAAAAACGATTACATGGACAAATTTACAACAGGTGTTATGAGAAAGGCAAACGAGCTTGATTATGATACTGTTACCTTTTCAATGTCACGCTACTACCGTACCAAGACAAACTGTGAAAAGGACATCTACAAGCTGATAGATTTCAGCAAGTGCGATGGCGTTGTACTCAATGCCGAATCCTTTTACGAGCTTAAGAACCTTGCGGCTATGATTGAACAGCAGATAATAATCAGCGGCAAGCCCTATACAGTTATAGGCTCATCTTCGTATACAGAAAACTACTTCCACTATCCTTATTATGATGATATGATAGCAATGACAGACCATCTTATAGAAGAACACGGATGTAAGACAATATACTGCCTTGGCGACGTCCCCGACAGCGAAAGCTCAAGAATAGAGGGCTTCAAGACTTCAATGAAAAATCATAATCTCCCTTGCCCCCAGTCCTATCTGCTTTACGGCGGTTTCTGGATCGACTGTGCAGAAAGACTTGCAAAGGATATTGCAAGAGAAATAGTAGACAAACCCGATGCGGTTATGTGTATAAACGATCAGATAGCAAATGCCCTTGTAAGAGCCTTATACCGCAACGGTATAAGCGTACCTGAGGATATACTTGTAGCAGGTCTTGACGGTCACCCCTGTGCTTTTAATTACGCTATGCCTATTACTACTATAATGATAGACGGCGAGCATTTAGGCAAGACTGCAATGAACAGACTGCATGAAATGATGGGTAATGAGATAGACCTCGTGCCTATCAAGAAAAGCCGTATAAAGACAGGTCTCAGCTGTGGATGCGGCACAAAAAAATCAAGACATATCCGCAGCCGTATAGAAGAGGCTGACGAATACGAAAATCATCACATGTATTACAGAAACTGCGAGATACAGGAAAAGCTCTATCATATAAGCGATTATTCCGAATTACCGCTTATCCTCGATAACCTTACATATCTTATCCCTAATATGAGTACCTTCTCAGTATCTCTTTTAAGAGGAGAAAATCAGGCAGAATGTCTGTTCCACAGCTCCTGGTCAAACGGTGACAGTACGGTAAAATTTGACTATCGTGATATTCTTCCTCCTAACGGCAATATGGATAGCCAGGTAAGAAATACCCATATCGTTCCTCTTTCCTTTAACGAAAAGTTCTACGGCTATGCAACGGCAGGCTATCATCAGCCCAACGTATATAACGAATTTCTGCAGAAGTTCATCCGTGATATTTCCGTGGCTCTTGATATTTACGAACGCTCCTCGGGACTCGGAAAGCTGTCCGCACCTGAGCTGAAGCCCGAACGTGCAACGACAAAGGCTTATCCCGGTGTAAAGCACGTTGATGAAGATCACGAGGAAATCCCCGAAAATGACAGCAATGCTATCTATGCTCTTAAGGACGGTACTTTGGCAAAGGTAAATATGGACAGCATACTTTACTTTGAAGCCTCTGAAAAGAGAGTCAGCGTAGTGCTTAAAAGCGGAGCGTATGAGGTAAGAAATACCCTTGCCGAGCTTGAAGAAATGATGCTTACAAGAAATTATATGCGTATATCAAAATCCATCTTGCTTAATTTAGACAAGATATCTGCTATAAAGCCCGAAAACGACAGATCGGTGGTAGCGGTACTTGTTACAAAGCAGGAGGTAAGAGTATCAAGAAGATACGCAAAGGAATTCAAGGACAGAATGAAATTTTAATGGCGAACCAAAACTTTATGAAAATTTACATTTTCATAAAGTCACGCAGTCCTTTGGACTGCTCCTTTCCCCCAGCAGCGATTGGTTGTATGCGGGCGACCTGTGGTCGCCCGCATAAATTTGCACCAACATAAACCGCCTTCGACGCCCCGTTATGATACATAAACACAAACCGTCAACCCGCCATCACACATTCAAAAGCCCTGAAAGGAGTAAATCCTCTCAGGGCTTTTTATTATCCTTTATAATCGCCGTAAACTACGCCGAGTCCTACTGTACTCATATATACTCTTCCGTATACGTTAAAATCGCCGTGTACGAAATATCCGTTACCCGGGCCGCCGAACTGATGCAGATTATCATTTACTCTGCTCCAGGTTGCACCCTCATCTTCAGACCAGTAAAGACCAAGCTCTTCTTCGCCCTTGGGCTTGCCCCAGATGTAGATAACATAGGGAGAATTTTCATCTTTGCCCTTGCCGATACCTAATGACAGGCAGGAAGAAACGGTATCTATTCTCTTAAAGGTCTTGCCGTGATCTTCGGATATCTGCAGTCCCATAGCCGCATAATATATTTTTCCCTCAGTATCGGGAGTAACTATAGGTCTTGTAGCTGTGAATACCGAAAGCTCCCTGTTCGGAGTAAAGGTCTTACCGCCGTCCGAACTCATATAGAAATTGCCTGAGCTTGCCGCATATACATAATCAGGATTTACAGGGTCTGCTGATATGTACTTTGCAGACATTCCGCCCTCGCTCTTGTTCCAGGTTTTACCCTTGTCGGAGGTGTAATAGATACATCCCATACCGTTTTCAGGTGCCCAGTAGAAGGTGTTGCCGTCTGTGGATACTGCAACAGCACCCTTATATGCTTTCTTTTTGTTATCTAAGGGAGAAATCTTTACATTGACCCATGTTTTTCCTGCATCCTCTGTATACCAGAAACCTGGATTTGATTCGTCGCCGCCGCATTTTACCCATACGTCAGGGTTCTTTCTTGCAACTGCAATGCTTGTCATAGAGCCTGCAACGCTGTTATGCACATTACCGAAGGTTTCGGCGTCAGGCTGTGCAAATCCGTCATAGTCGCCTATGACGGTAATAAGCGGACCGTCTACTATACTTACAAGCTCATAGGGTACAGTTTCTTCAACACCCTTGGCATTGAAATAGAAGGCAGGCTTTTCGTCCCATATATTATCACAGGCGAAGATACCGTTACCTGATACTACCTTTATCTTATTAGGATCGTTAGGGTCGATACACATAGAGCTGCACCAGTGCATTGAGCTGCTGGAGATCCAGGGAATCCCCCCGTCGCTCATTGTCATTTTATTGTTTATCATTGCCCAGCTTTTGCCGCCGTCAACCGTCACATAGAATTCATCACCGTAAGCACCGTTTATCTGAGATACGTACAGATTTTCTGTGCAGGCAACCATTCTGTCAGGATTTGTAGGATCTACCACCACATCACCAAAGCACTTCTGTGCAGGGCTGATATCGGTAATTTCATCGGTTTTGGGGTCGTATACTTTAATACCGCCGTTTACTCTGTCATTGTTCCAGGGACCCTCTTCGCTGGCGTACACTAAAAGCACTTTGCCGTCAGTATACGTCTTCATACGCTGGATCATCATATCCTTTGGTGCGGACTGTACAGGTGTCCAGCTGTTGCCGCCGTCTGTGGATTTATAGAGGTTATCCTCCTGCTTTCTTGAAACAGCCGCATAGATTGTAGTACAGCCATTATCATCGCCTGAAGTGGGATCGATAAGAATACTGCATATTCCGTTTCCGTTGGAGGTTGCGGTATTTGTTCCCATTTCAAGTGCAGTAAAGGTCTTGCCGCCATCGGTGGACTTTATCACACCACCCGTTCTGCCGCCGATATAGATTATATTGCTGTTTTTGGGGTCAACGGCAATTCTTTCGCCATTGCCTCTGCCCATACCGTTACCGTGTACCTTGATAAGATCAGTAAGATCAGTTCTTGTAAAGGTCTTGCCGTAATCTTCGGATATCAAAAGGCAGGTCATACCGTTGCTGAAATATTCTGTACCTGCGATAAGGTAAAGCTTATTCGGTTCGTTTTCTGCAAAGGCAAGTCCGTCTATACCAAGAAGTCCTCTGTCATCTTCGCTTATATCATAGGATAAGCATATCCATTTCTGAAGCTCCTTATCATAGCGATATGCACCGCCTACGTCTGTTCTTGCATAGTAAAGGCCTTCTTCCTTTGTGGCAAAAACACCTGACACAAAGCCGCCGCCACCCATAGCAACCTGGCTGAATTCAAAGTTCGACTGGGGAATATTGCTTGTACTGCCTGAATTCACATCAGAGGTTACTGAGCTTTCGCCTGTTTCACTGCTTGTACTGCTGTCTTCTCCGCCTGATGCGGAGTTTACGTCTCCTGCACATCCTGCAACAGATACAGCTACCGCTATACTGAGCAGAAATGCGGATATTCTTTTTAAATTCATAGTTTGTTCCTTTCCGATCGTCTTCCATAAATACTGCTATGTAAAGGTTTACATTCAGTATTATGCAACATTTTTTTGTCATTTGCAATAGAAATATCCGTTTTTTATTGATTATCTACAATTTTTATTTGTGCTTATTATTCAATATCACAATTAAGCAGAGCATAAAACGAAAACTCCCGAGTCTTGCACCCTCGGGAGTTTTCGCAGTCAGGAGTAAAAACCATGACATTTTCAGTTTAATTCAAGTAAATTTGTGTTGTCTTCATCGCTTGGCAGTATGTCTACATTTTTGAGCTTTCTTGTAATTGCTCTTGTTCTTGTGCCTACAAGCTTTTCAAGGTCATCCTCCACCTGCTTTATATGCTTCTGGGTTGCATCGAGTACAGTTTCAAACTTTTCAAATTCGCTTCTTACCGCACCAAGTATCTGCCACACCTCGTTACTGCGTTTTTCAATCGCAAGAGTGCGGAAACCCATCTGCAGACTATTAAGGAGTGCCGCCATAGTAGACGGTCCTGCAACGTTTATCTGATAGTCACGCTGGAGTACTTCTACAAGTCCTCGGTTTACCACTTCGGCGTACAGTCCTTCAAAGGGCAGGAACATAACAGCAAAATTTGTGGTGTAAGGGGGCATAACGTATTTTTCCTTTATATCCTTTGCACATTGCTTTATTCTTGCTTCGAGATTTTTGAAGGCAATTTCCGCCTGGGCCTTGTCACCTGTGTTATAGGCGTCCTGAAGGGTCGCAAAGGTATCTCCCGGGAATTTTGAATCAATCGGCAGATAAACTGTGTCATCGTCGTTTCCCGGAAGCTTTATGGCAAATTCTACACGATCTCTGCTACCTGGGATAGTGGCTATTTCTTTATCATACTGAGAGGGATTTAGTATTTCAGACAGAATAGCACCAAGCTGCATTTCGCCTAAAATACCTCTTGTCTTGACGTTGGAAAGCACCTTTTTAAGATCTCCCACACCGCTTGCAAGGCTCTGCATTTCGCCAAGCCCCTTATATACCGCCTCAAGCTGTTCGCTGACAGTCTTGAAGGAACGGTTCATCTTTTCTTCAAGAGTGGTCTGCAATTGCTCATCCACAGTCTTTCTTATCTGCTCAAGACGCTTGCCGTTGTCATCCTTTATTTCGAGGAGTTGTCTGCTTACTGTAGCACGGATCTCTGTAAGAGCATTGTTATTGCCCTGCTCAAAGCCCTGTAATCTCTTTTCAAACTGTGCAAGCTGATTTGTAAGATTATCAGCACTTTGCTTTTGCGTATTTGATAAGGTTGCACCAAGCTCAGCTATTGATTTTGAAATTTCCAGCCTTAACCGAGACTGCCTTTGCTCCTCGTTTGCGGTGATACCGCTAAGTGATGACATAAGCACCGCAGTACGTTCCTTAAGCTCGCCTTGAGTATCGGAAATTGATTTCATATCTGCTATAAGCTTTTCGTAGGTGCTATCTTTTGCTTTACCCGTTCTTATAAAAATAAGTACTCCAAGGGCAAGAACGATAGCTATAAGAACTATAAGTAAAATGGTTTCGATTGTTGGCATATTCGCACTTCCTTTCTTGTATATAACCTTATAATACAAAACTCGCTGTACCTTTTTCGGTACAGCGAGCAGTTTTTTATTATTTTTTCTTATTTTTCTTGTTTTTCTTCTCATTTTTATAAAGAAGATATTCGAGAGAATCTATAAACGCTGTGACAGAGGCACTGATGATATCCTTTGACGCACCTACTGTCGTCCATACATCATCACCGTCAGTACATTCGATAAGTACTCTTGTTACTGCGGCGGTAGAAATACCTGCACCGATAACTCGTACCTTATAGTCTGACATCCGCATATTCTCAACTTCGGGATAGAATACGATAAGAGCCTTTCTGAGTGCCTTATCTATAGCGTTTACAGGGCCGTAACCTTCGTCAGCGGTTATCTCGTAATTTTCTCCTACCTTTATCTTTACAAGTGCGGTAGCCTTTTCTGTTTTGCCGTACTTGTCACGGGCGGAGATTATTTTGAAGTAGTCAATATGGAAGTGGGGACTAAACTGTCCTAATTCCTTCATTACAAGCATATCAAAGCTTGCTGCAGCCGCTTCAAACTGAAAGCCCTTTTCTTCAAGCTCCTTCACCTTTGTGGTTATGCTGAGAGTTTCGGGGCTGTTTTTGTCAAGGGAGCTGTCAAAGCGTTTTATTGCGGAAAGAATAGCCGCTCTGCCCGAAACCTCGGACAGCAGATATTTTCTTTCGTTGCCAACCACATCAGGAGAGATATGCTCAAAGGTAATGGGGTTCTTTTCAACTCCGTCAGCATGCATACCGCCCTTGTGGGAGAATGCTCCGCTGCCTACGTAGGGGGAAGTAGCCGCCAGCTTTATATTAGCAACCTCGGCGATATATCTTGCAGTATCGGTAAGGGTCTGCATCTGAGAGGAAGACACTATCTTCTTGCCCTTTTTAAGCTGAAGATTACCGATTACAGTTGAAAGATTTGTGTTTCCGCATCGCTCTCCGATACCTACAAATGTACCCTGAATGTGAGTAGCACCCGCCTTCTGTGCCGCCATTGTACACGCTACCGCACAGCCGTTGTCGTTGTGACAATGAATACCTATTCTTACAGAAAGGAGTTTTTTTACCGTCTTTACAGCAGTTGTTATCTCATCGGGGAAAGTGCCGCCGTTGGTATCACAAAGGCAGATAACATCCGCCCCCGCCTTTTCGGCAGTCTTGACAACTTCGAGAGCGTATTTTTCGTTAGCCTTGTAGCCGTCAAAGAAATGCTCTGCATCAAATATGACCTTTTTTCCCTTTGATTTAAGAAAGGTGATAGTGCTTTCTATCATCTTAAGATTTTCTTCGAGTGAAACATTCAAAATACAGTCAACGTGTAAGTCCCACGCTTTACCGAAAACAGAAACACATTTTGTTTCCGCCTTTAAAAGTGCGGCGATACATTCATCCTCTTCTACGGTTAAGCCCTTTCTTACGGTAGAGCCAAAGGCTACTGCTTTAGATCCATGCTTGCGGGTAGCTATTTCCTTGAAGAATTCTAAATCCTTATGGCTTGCAAAGGGGTTTCCCGCCTCTATATAATCAACTCCGAAATTATCAAGAGCCGAGAATATCTTGAATTTATCCGCCTTTGAAAAATTCACGCCCTCGCCCTGCATACCATCACGAAGGGTAGAATCAAGTATTTCTATCATCATATATGTAATCCTCCTTAAAGAGTGAAAATGCTGATTTAATGTTATTGTATCACTATAACTCAGATTTGTCAACAAACAGAAAAAGTGGCTGATAATTTTAACGTTTTTTAAAAATAGATAAAAATTTTTTTATCATAAGCTATAAATTTGATAAAAATAAAAAATATTAAGAAAAAGCACTGTTATTGCCGCAATTGTACTTGTTTTATAAATAAAAATCTGCTATACTTTTATCTTAAACGAACACTTTATCGAAAAGAGGGAGAACAATGTACAGGATCGCATATAAAAAACAGCTTAACGACGCAGTAACACTTATGAAGATAGATGCTCCGCTGATAGCAAAAAAGGCAAAAGCAGGTCAGTTTATAATTCTTCGTGTTGACGAACACGGAGAGAGAATGCCTCTCACTATTGCAGACTTTGACAGGGAAGAGGGTACTGTAACAATAATCTTCCAGATAGTAGGACAGACTACTCAGCTTTTATCAGCTATGAATGAGGGCGATAGTATACTCGATTTTGTAGGGCCTCTTGGTAAGGCAACGGAGTTTGAAGATGCAAAGAGAGTCTGCGTTATAGGCGGCGGTGTTGGTAGTGCTATAGCCTATCCTTCTGCAAAGCAGCTTTTTAACGAAGGCGTAAGTGTGGATGTAATAGCAGGTTTCAGAAATAAGGATATAGTTATTTTAGAAGAAGAATTCAAAGCGGTATGTGACAATTTATATATAACAACAGACGATGGCTCATACGGAGAGCAGGGATTTGTAACAACAAAGCTGAAGAAGCTTATCGACAGCGGTAATAGTTACGATTTAGTAGTAGCTATAGGCCCTGTACCTATGATGAAGTTTGTCTGTGAAACAACAAAGCCTTATGGTATAAAGACGATAGTTTCACTTAATCCTATTATGATAGACGGTACAGGAATGTGCGGTGGTTGTCGTGTGACAGTGGGCGGAGAAATAAAATTCGCCTGTGTTGACGGCCCTGACTTTGACGGGCATCTTGTAAATTTTGACGAGCTTATGAGAAGAAACGGAGCATATAAAGAAAGAGAAGCTCACGATAAATCTCATTGCAGACTGTATAAAGCAGAAAATTAACCGAAAGGAAAAAATAAAATGCCTAATATGTCAATGACAAAAGTTCCTATGCCTCATCAGGAGCCTGATGTCAGAAGAAGAAACTTTCTTGAGGTAGCACTGGGCTTTACTCCTGAAATGGCGATGGAGGAGGCTTCACGCTGTCTTAACTGCAAGACAAGACCTTGCGTTTCAGGTTGTCCCGTAAATGTAAATATTCCTGATTTTCTGATGCATTTATCTAAAGGTGAATTTGAAGAAGCCTATCAGGTTATAACAAGAACAAACGGTCTTCCTGCTGTATGCGGAAGAGTGTGTCCTCAGGAAACACAGTGTGAGGGTAAGTGCGTAAGAGGTATAAAGGGTGACAGTGTTTCAATCGGCAGACTTGAACGCTTCTGTGCAGATTATCATATCAAGAATGTTGCCTCTCTCCCCGAAAAGCCTCAGTCCAACGGCAAAAAGGTAGCCGTTATAGGTGGTGGACCCTCAGGACTTACCTGTGCGGCAGATCTTGCAAAGCTTGGCTATGAGGTTACTGTATTCGAAGCGTTTCATGCGGCAGGCGGTGTGCTTATTTATGGTATCCCCGAATTCAGACTGCCAAAGGAAATAGTCAGAAAAGAAATAGAAAATCTTGAAGCTATGGGTGTTGAGATAAAGAACAATATGGTTATAGGCAAGGTTCTGTCCATTGACGAGCTTTTTGATATGGGGTATAAAGCCTGCTTTGTAGGCTCAGGTGCAGGACTCCCTTCCTTTATGGGAATAGAGGGTGAGGATTTAGTCGGAGTATTTTCAGCCAATGAATATCTTACAAGAACAAATCTTATGAAAGCCTATCAGCAGGGCTATGACACCCCCATAATGCAGAGTAAGGCGGTAGCTGTAGTCGGCGGCGGCAATGTGGCTATGGATGCGGCAAGATGTGCCATAAGACTTGGTGCTGAAAAGGTATATGTTGTTTATCGCAGAGGCCTTTCAGAAATGCCTGCAAGAAAAGAAGAGGTTGAGCACGCAATGGAAGAAGGCATTGAGTTTAAATGCCTTAACAATCCCGTCAGACTTCTTCCCGATGAAAACGGCAGGGTAAAGGCTATGGAATGTGCTCAGATGGAGCTTACCGAGCCTGACGAAAGCGGAAGAAGAAAGCCTGTAGTCAAAGAGGGCAGTAACTTCCTTTTAGATGTGGATACAGTGGTAATAGCAATAGGCACTTCGCCAAATCCCCTTATCAGAAGCACCACCCCCGGACTTGAAACCAACAGAAGAGGCTGCCTTGTTGTTGATGAAAACACCATGAAGACCTCCCGCGAGGGCGTTTATGCAGGCGGTGACGCCGTAACAGGAGCGGCAACGGTAATTCTTGCAATGGGTGCAGGCAAACAGGCGGCAAAAAGCATAGACGAATTCTTATCCAAAGAAGAATGATTTTGTAAAAAAAGTAAAAGTGTTTTTATACTGTAAACTGTGCTTTTGTCTGATTTTACAACCTTCAGAAAATATCAAAAAAATCAGATAAAAACTCTTGAAACAGTTTTCGGTATGTGATATAATTTATAATCATCAGAAAAAGTCGTAAAATAAATTAAATCTATATAATTTACACGGAGGGAAAAACCAATGAACAATGTACGTCCCGAATCAATGGCTCGTATCACAACAACAGAGCTTGCAAATGCTTTTATTGACGAGCAGGTAAAGGAAGTAAGAGAACAGGTAGGCGACAAGAAGGTGCTGCTCGCTTTATCAGGCGGTGTAGACAGCTCGGTAGTAGCGGCTCTTCTTATCAAGGCAATCGGTAAGCAGCTTGTATGCGTACACGTAAACCACGGACTTATGAGAAAGGGTGAAAGCGAACAGGTTATCGAAGTTTTCCGTAACCAGCTTGACGCAAACCTTATCTATATTGACGCTACAGACCGTTTCTTAGATCTTCTTGAAAATGTGGAAGAACCTGAAAAGAAGCGTAAGATCATAGGCGGCGAATTTATCAAGGTGTTTGATGAAGAAGCAAGCAAACTTGAAGGTATCTCTTTCCTTGCACAGGGTACAATTTACCCCGACATTATCGAATCTGACGGCGTAAAGGCTCACCACAATGTAGGCGGACTTCCCGAAGATATGCAGTTTGAGCTTGTTGAACCTGTAAAGCTTTTATATAAGAATGAAGTAAGAGTTGTAGGTAAGGCACTCGGCCTTCCTGCATCAATGGTAGACCGTCAGCCCTTCCCCGGCCCCGGTCTTGGTGTAAGATGTCTTGGTGCAATCACAAGAGACAGACTCCACGCTCTTCGTGAAGCTGACGCTATCTTAAGAGAAGAATTTGACATCGCAGGTCTTAACTTAAAGGTATGGCAGTACTTCATTGCAGTACCCGATGTAAAGAGCGTAGGCGTAAGAGACGGCAAGCGTTATGAAGGCTGGCCCGCAATCATCCGTGCAGTAAACACAACAGACGCTATGAGTGCAACTATTGAAGAAATTCCTTACGAGCTGCTCCACAAGATCACAGCCCGCATCACAGCAGAGGTAGAAGGCATCAACAGAGTGCTTTATGACCTTACTCCAAAGCCTGTGGGAACTATCGAGTGGGAATAATCCGATACGTAACTTTAAATCAAAAAACTACAGCAGATGGTTTTCGCCGTCTGCTGTTTTTTTATAAACATATTGACAAATCTTCTCTAATGTGTTAGAGTGTATATGAACTCTAATAGATTAGAGAAAGGAGCATCGATTATGAGCACACCGAAGGTATTTGAAAGCGAATATCGCTTTTGTTTGATTTTGTGGGAGAATGAACCCGTTAAAAGCAGTAAGCTTGTAGATCTCTGCAAGGAACAGCTTGGATGGAAGCCCACTACTACCTACACTGTTATCAAGCGTCTGTCTGAGCGTGGCGTACTAAAAAATGAAAATACGGTAGTTACTTCGCTTGTCAGCAAAGACCAAGTGCAGGCTGCTGAGCTTAATGAAATGGTGGAGAAGACCTTTGAAGGCTCTTTGCCGGCATTCGTTGCGGCGTTCACGAAGCATCAGAAGATTTCTGATGATGAGATTGATGCGGTTCAGCAGATGATAGACCGCTATAGGAAGAGAGAATCAAAATGAGTGAGTTCTTCTTAAATATCGTCAATATGAGCATATCGGCAAGCTGGATTGTTCTTGCAGTATTGCTTTTAAGATTATTGCTCAAGAAAGCCACTAAATGGATTACGGTGCTTCTTTGGAGTATTGTTGCTGTCAGACTGATTTGCCCTTTCACGATTGAAAGCGTAATGAGTCTGATACCCAGTGCAGAAACTATCAGCCCCGAAATAATGATGGATACCACACCTGAAATCAATTTCGGTATTCCAATCCTTAACAATACGATAAATCCTGTAATCAGCGAGTTCTTTGCTTATGATCCTGCAACGAGTGCAAATCCATTGCAAATACTAATTCCGGTTTTGTCTGTTATTTGGCTTGTGGGCATTGCAGTAATGCTCCTATATACCGTAATCAGTTACTTTAGGGTGAAAAGGAAAATCGGTACAGCTGTATTGCTTCGTGATAACATTTTCCGGAGTGAAAGTGTTGTTTCGCCTTTTGTGTTTGGCATCATCAAACCGAAGATATATCTGCCTTTTAATATAAATGAACAGGATATGCCCCATGTTACTGCACATGAGCAGTCACACATCCGACGTAAAGACCACCTTTGGAAGCCTTTTGGGTTTCTGCTTCTCGCAGTCCACTGGTTCAATCCTTTAATGTGGCTTGGCTATGGTTTGCTTTGCCGTGATATCGAGCTTGCCTGTGATGAAAAGGTCATCAAGGAATTGAATGCCGAGCAGAAGGCTGATTATTCCCAGGCACTTTTAACCTGCAGTGTAAACCGCCGTATGATTGCGGCTTGTCCCCTTGCTTTTGGAGAGGTAGGAGTAAAGAACAGAGTGAAATCTGTACTGAATTATAAGAAACCGGCGTTTTGGATCGTTCTAATTGCCATTGTTGCAAGTATTGTTGCTGCAGTATGCTTTCTTACAAATCCCGCTTCCAATACTCTTGAAAACATAGAGCATTTGAACTTTGAATCGAGAAGGCAGAATACCGTTTCTGTTCTTGTTTCGGATGGCGAAAGCTATACTCCCGTTGGTGCAGTAAATCAAGATCTGTTAAACGAGCTTGGCAATATTAAAATCTCTAAGAATGAAATTTCTCTTAATCGTAGTGAGGACAGAGATAAGACCCATACTCTTGTTTTACAAACAGCAAAGGATACTGAATCGACAATTTACTCTTATGTCGAAGGCTGGCATATTCACTTTAATTCTACGTTTACATCCGTCTGGGTAAGCAATGATGTAAAGCCCACACTGAGTTACAGAGTTATCAATCCGCAAAAGGCAAAGCAGATATATGAGGATATTATAAGAACCACACGCCGTTCCCGAAATCTATGATTTCGACGGCTGAGTGAACCTTGTTGCTCCCTTTGGTCGCAGTAAGAACCACACGCCGTTCCCGAAATCTATGATTTCGACGGCTGA